>NZ_JBHUSG010000025.1:0-130134 GCF_042673745.1 Kitasatospora sp. NPDC057015 | reverse complement strand
GCCCCCCCCCGGCCCCGCCCGCCCCCCCCGGCCCCGCCGCAGCTACCCTCCCCGCGCCGGCCCCCCCCCCCCCCCCCCCCGCGCCCGGGCGCCGCACGGCGGTGTCAGGACTGGTTGCGGCGGGCGATGCTCAGCCCGATCACACCGATGATCGCGACCGGTCCGGCGACCACCCCCAGCAGCGGGACCTTGCCGATCAGGCCGATGGCCACGCCGACGGCCCCGATCAGGACGACGGCGCGCCAGATCCCGAGGTTGCTGTTCTGATTCTGCGTCACGGTGTACCCCTCCCTTGATGTACGGCGGCTCTCCGCCCCACCCGGTACGAGAGGAAGCGTGACAGCGGGAGCCCCGGCGAACAAGGGCGCGGTCGCCGGCGGGCGCGCGCCGGAGGCTGCCCCGAGGGCGGCCCGGGGGTAATCCCCACCCCGCGGACGCCGGGGGACTCCATGGATCGGCGCCGGCCGCCTTCCTACCGTTGATCTTGTCATCGACCAGCGGAAAGAGGGACACCCATGGCACCCCGCCACGAACGCCGGCCCACCCCGAGGCGCCACCCCGCGGCCCCGGCGGTCGAGCTGCGCGCCGTCCGGCGCAGCTACGGCCGGGGGGACTCCGCGGTGCACGCCCTGCGCGGGGTCGACCTGGCACTGCCGCACGGCAGCTTCACCGCCGTGATGGGCCCCTCCGGCTCCGGCAAGAGCACCTTCCTGCAGTGCGCGGCGGGGCTGGACCGCCCGACCTCCGGCGAGGTGCTGCTCGGCGGCGAGGAGATCAGCCGCCTCGGCGAGAACAAGCTGACCCGGCTGCGGCGCAGCCGCATCGGGTTCGTGTTCCAGTCCTTCAACCTGCTGCCCTCGCTGACCGTCCAGCAGAACGTCCTGCTGCCGCAGCGGCTCGCCGGGGAGCGCCAGGACCGCGCCCGGGCCCGGGAACTGCTGGCCCGGGTCGGCCTGGCGGAGCACGGCGGCCGGCGACCGGGGCAGCTGTCCGGCGGCCAGCAGCAACGGGTGGCGATCGCCCGCGCGCTGATCACCGACCCCGAGGTGCTGTTCGCGGACGAGCCGACCGGCGCGCTGGACACCCGGACCGCGCACGAGGTGCTCGGCCTGCTGCGGCAGGCGGTGGACGCGCTCGGCGCGACCGTCGTGATGGTCACCCACGACCCGGTCGCCGCCTCGCACGCGGACCGGGTGCTGTTCCTCGCCGAGGGCGCGCTCGCCGGCGAGCTGGTACGCCCCGACCCGCAGGCCGTCGCCGAGCGGATGGTCACCCTGACCGCCCGCGCCGCCGGTCGCCGCACGGGGGTGGCCGCATGAGCAACGGCCTGGCACGTGCCTCCGTCCGCTTCCGGCCCGCCTCCTTCGCCGGCTCCTTCGTCGCGCTGCTGTTCGCCGCCGCGGTGATCACGGCCTGCGGCACCCTGCTGCAGAGCGGCATCACCGCGCAGGTCACCCCGGTGCGGTACGCGCACGCGCCGGTGGTGGTCGCCGCCGATCCCTACGCCGGGATCAACGTCACCCGCGGGGGTGAGACCGAGCGGGAGGAGACGGCGCTGCCGGAGCGGGCCCGGGTGGACACCGCGCTCGCGCAGCGGATCGCGGCGCAGCCCGGCGTGGCCGCGGCGCTGCCCGACATCGCGTTCCCCGTCCAGCGGGCCGCGGCCGCCCCGCCCGCCGGTCCGGGTGCGCCCGGTGCGCTGCCGGCCCTGACCGGCCGCGGCTACGCGGCGACCGGCATCGCCGCACCGGGGGCGTCCCCGCTCGTCGAGGGCCGCGCGCCCGGAGCCGGGGAGGTCGTCCTGGACGAGGCCACCGCGCGGACCGCGAAGCTGACCCCGGGGGACACCGTGACCCTCGACGCTCCCGGCGGCAGCGGCGACTTCCGCATCACCGGGCTGTCGGACGGGCGGGCCGGCGCCGCCACCGCGTGGTTCGCCGACGGCGTGGCCGGACAGCTCTCGGGCCACCCGGGCCGGGCCGACGCGATCGCCGTCCAGGCACGCGAGGGCGTCGGCACCGCCGCACTCGCCCGGCAGGTCGAACAAGCCGTGGACGGCGCCGCCGAGGTGCTCACCGGCGACGCGCGCGGCGCGGTGGAGCAGCCGGGTCTCGTCACCGGCCGGGAGGTGCTGACCGCACTCGGCGGCTCCTTCGGCGGCGTCGCCGCGATGACCGCCGTCTTCGTGGTGATGGGCACCGTCTCGCTCGCCGTCGGCCAGCGGGCCCGGGAGTTCGCCCTGCTGCGCGCCGTCGGCGCGACCCCGCGGCAGATCCGCCGCACCATCGCCACCGAGGCGGTGCTGGTCGCCCCCGTCGCCGGGGCCCTCGGCATCCTGCCCGGGCTGGCGCTGGCCCACTGGTGGTTCGACCAGCTGGTGACGCGCGGGGTGGTCCCCGCCGATGTGCGACTGGACGTCGGCGTGCTCCCGATGGCGGTCGCCGTGGGGGTGAGCCTGCTCGCGGCGCTGACCGCCGGCCACCTCGCGGCCCGCCGCCCCTCGAAGCTGCGGCCCGGCCAGGCCCTCGGCGAGGCCGCCGTCGAGCCCGCCCGCCCCCGCCTGGTGCGCACGGGCCTGGGCGTGCTCGCCGCGGTCGGCGGTGTGGTGCTGGCGGCCCTCGCGGCCGGCCGGAGCGGGACGGACGCGGCGAACCTCGCCCTCGGCGTCGTGATGTGCCTGCTGACGGCGGTCGCCCTGCTCGGCCCACCGGTGGCCCGGCTGGCCGCCACCGTGCTCGGCCTTCCGCTGCGCGCCGGCGGCGCCGGCCCGGCGGGTTCGCTGGCCGCCGACAACACCCGGGCCAACGCCCGCCGGCTGGCCTCGGCGATCACGCCGATCGCGATGGTCACGGCCTTCTGCGGCACGCTGCTCTTCCTGCAGAGCACCATCACGCACGTCTCCGCCGAGCAGATCCGTACCGGCATCGTCGCCGACCAGGTGATCGGCTCGACCGGCCCCGGGCTGCCCGCGGGCCGGGCCGAGCAGGCCGCCCGGGTGCCGGGCGTGGCGGCGAGCGTCGGCGTGCTGCGCAGCGCCGTCCTGTACCGCGCGGGCGACCAGCTGGCGACCGCCACGGCCGTGGGCGTCTCCGGCGACCCGGCCCGGCTGCCCCGGGTACTGGACCTCGGGGTCGGGGAGGGCTCGCTCGCCGCGCTCGGGCAGTCCGCCGACACCGTCGCCGTCGACGCGACCCTCGCCGCCGAGCTCGGTGTCCGGGTCGGCGAGGGCGTCCCGCTGCTGCTCGGCGACGGCACCCCCGTACGGCCCACCCTCGTCGCGACGTACGAACGCGGCCTCGGGCTCGGCCGGTTGATGCTGCCGCGGGCCGCGCTCGCCGCGCACGTGACCACCGCCCTCGACAGCCAGGTGCTGGTCTCCGACGCCCCCGGCGCGGACCGGGCGGCGGTGGCCGCGCGACTGGCCGAGGCGGGCGGCCCGGCCACGACGGTCACCGACGCGGCCGGCTACGGCGCCCAGGCCGACCGGGACCTGGAGATCAGCGCCTGGGCGAACACCGTGATGGCCGGCGTGCTCGGCGGCTTCGCCGCGGTCGCCGCCGCCAACACCCTGGTGATGACCGTCCTCGACCGTCGCCGCGAGGTCGGACTGCTGCGCCTCGCGGGCACCACCCGGCGCCAGGTCCGCGCCATGATGCGCTGGGAGGCACTGCTGGTGGCCGCGGCCGGGCTGCTGGTCGGCGGCGCGATCGCCTGGGTCACGCTCGTCCCGATCACCCGTGGGATCACCGGCGCCGCGCCGTACGTCCCGCTCGGCACCGCGCTGCCGCTGGCGGCGGGGGCGGTGCTGCTGAGCGTCGTGGCGACCGCACTGCCCGCCCGGGCGCTGCTGCGGACCCGACCGGTCGAGGCGGGGGCGGGACGCTAGGCCGGTGACCTGTGACCGGTGGGGCGGGCACGGTGGGCGGTTGCCGAGCCGGGGGTCGTGGGCCCGCCGCTGCCGCGACCCCCGGGCGGGCCCGGAGATCCCGGCGGGGCCGCCCGCGCCGTCCTTCGACGGACGCGGGCGGCCCCTTCGCGCGGTCGGGCGGATCCCCGCACCGACGGGTCACGGCCGGTCAGCGCGCGGCGCTCGCCCCGACCACGGTGTTGCCGGTGAGCTGCCCGCTCGTGCCGTCGACGGTGACCAGGTGCCGGACGCCGTCGGCGCCGAGCACCACGGCCTGCCAGCCGGTGCCGCCACCCTGCTGCACCACGGTCCGCAGGGACTCCACCCGGCCGTCCTGGACGGCCGCGAGGGCCTTCTCCAGCGCTTGGGCGGCCGTCACGGCCGGGAGCGGCGCCGGCGCGAGCCCGGCCGCCGGGCCGTCGCCGCCCCGCCGCTTGGTGACGCGACCCTGCGGGCCGTCCTCGCCGTCGCCGCCGAAGCCCTTCGGGCCGGCGAGCTCCTTCGGGCCGGCGAAGGCCCTCGGACCGTCGGGGCCGACGCCCTCCGGGCCGGCGCCGCGGAACTTCTCGCCGAGCATCCCGGGGCGGCCGTCCTTGCCCAGGGCGCGGGCGCTGTGCCGCTCGTCGCCGTGGCCGTGCACGCCGGCCGCGACCCCGAGCGCCGTTCCGCCGACCAGGACCACCGCGGCGCCGGCCGTGATCCAGCGGGCCCGGCGGCCGCGTATCCAGCGGACCGAGAGCGTCCGCCGCGCCGCCGGGTCCGTGCCCTTCGGGGACTCGGTCGGGGCGGCGGCGGGGGAGTTCGTGTGCGGCTCGGACTCGGACTCGGACATCGGGCAGCTCCTCTCGCGGCCGGACGGTGACCGGCCTACAGGTGGAGAGGATCGCCCACCGTCCCTGAAGCCCCGCTGAAGCTCCGTCGAGGGGTGGCACCGGGCCGGGCGCGGGTGCCGGTCGAGGTCCGCCGCGGCCGCCCCTCGACGGGGCTCCGGCGGTCCGGGCGGGATCCGTGCACCGACCCCCCGCCGTGGGCCGACATCGGTGCCTGCCACCCTGGGGCCATGCGTGTACTGGTGGTCGAGGACGAGCGGCGGCTGGCCGTGGCCCTGCGGCGCGGCCTGGAGACCGAGGGGTTCCGCGTCGACGTGGCCCACGACGGCCTGGAGGGGCTGCGCCTGGCGGACCAGCAGGCGTACGACGTCATCGTGCTCGACATCATGCTCCCCGGGCTGGACGGCTACCGGGTCTGCGCCCGGCTCCGCGCGGCCGGCAGCCAGGCGGGCATCCTGATGCTGACGGCGAAGGACGGCGAGTGGGACGAGGCGGAGGCCCTCGACACCGGGGCCGACGACTTCCTCTCCAAGCCGTTCTCCTTCCTCGTGCTGGTCGCCCGGCTGCGGGCGCTGGGCCGCCGGATCGGCCGTGGCCGCCCGAGCGTCCTGGTCCTGGGCGATCTCGTGATCGACTCCGACGCCAGGACCTGCTCCCGGGCCGGCGTCCCCACCCATCTGACGGCGCGCGAGTTCGACATCCTGGAGCACCTCGCGCTGCGGGCCGGCGCGGTGGTGTCCAAGCGGGAGATCCTGGACCAGGTCTGGGACGTGGGCGACGGCGACCCCAACGTCGTCGAGGTCCACGTCAGCGCCCTGCGCAGGAAGATCGACACCCCCTTCGGGCGCTCCTCCGTGCAGACCATGCGCGGCGCCGGCTACCGTCTGGCGGCCGACGGTGGCTGACCTGACCGGCGGCCCCGGCGGCCGTGGCGTGCGGCGTGCTCGGAACGCCCCCGCCGGTCCGGCCGGGCCCGCCGACCGGCGCGGGTGGCGGGCCCTCGCGCGGCGCCTGCCGGCCGCCGCGCGCCGTCTGCGGCCCGTCTCGGTCCGCGCCCGCGCCACCACCGCCGCCTGCGCCGTGGTCGCCGTCGCACTGGGTCTGGCGTCCTGGGCCCTGCTGGCCCTGCTGCACGCCAACCTGCTGCGCACCGCCGAGGACGGCGTCCGTCAGCAGGCCGAGGCCGTCGCCCAACTCGCCGCCCAGGGGCGGCTCACACCGCTGCTCCCGCTCGGCCACGGGACGGACTTCATCCAGGTCGTCGACGCCGACGGCACCGTCCGGGCCGTCAGCCAGAACCTCGTGGGAGGGGCGCCGCTCGGGGTCGCACCGCACCCGGCCGGACGCCGACCGGTCCAGATCACCCGGGACGTCGACCGGATGGGCGAGGAACGCCGGCAACGCGTGGTCACCGTCACCGTGGCCACGCCGGACGGCGTGCTCACCGTCCACGTCGGCGCCTCCCTGCGCTCCGCGGACGCCGCCGTGGACACCACCACCGCGGCCCTCGCCGTCGCCTGCCCGCTCCTGCTGCTGACCGTCGGCCTGGTCACCTGGCGGGCCACCGGCCGGGCGCTGCGTCCGGTGGAGGCGATCCGCGCCGAGGTGGCCGCGATCAGCGACCGCGCCCTCCACCGGCGGGTGCCGCTGCCGCGCTCGGAGGACGAGATCGCCGACCTCGCCACCACCATGAACGCCATGCTCGACCGCCTGGACGAGGCCGGCCGTCGGCAGCGCCAGTTCATCGCCGACGCCTCCCACGAACTGCGCAGCCCGCTCACCGTGCTGCGCACCCAGTTGGAGGTGGCCCTCGCCCACCCCGACCCGGTGGTGCGCTCCGAACTCGTCCGGGGCGCCCTGGAGGACACCGAGCGCCTGCAGAACCTGGCCACCGACCTGCTGTTGCTGGCACGACTGGACGCCGGTACGCCCTTCGCACCGCCGCCCGACCGCGCGCCCGAGCGGATCGACCTGACCGCCCTGGTGGCCACGGCCGTCCGGAACCGGCCCGCCGACCCGCACCCCGTCGAGCTGGACCTGCAGGACGACGTCCGGGTGCAGGGCAACGCGCTCTGGCTCACCCGGCTGCTCACCAACCTCCTGGACAACGCCCAGCGCCACACCGAGACCTCCGTGCGGGTCGTCCTGCGGTCCGGCGCCGATGCCGGCGCAGTCGATGCCGATGCCGACCCCGATGCCGACCCCGATGTCGTTACCGGCGCCGGCGCCGGCGGGGCAGCCGTCCTGCTGGAGGTGCACGACGACGGTCCGGGCATCGCGGTGACGGACCGGCAGCGGGTGTTCGAACGCTTCACCCGCCTGGACGACGCCCGCAGCAGGGACCACGGCGGAGCCGGGCTGGGCCTGCCGATCGCCCGCGACATCGCGCGCCACCACGGCGGGACCCTCGTCGTCGCCGCCTCGCCGCGGGGAGCCCGCCTGCGGCTGCGGCTCCCGGCGCCGCCGGTCGACCCGGCGGCCGCCACCCCGGACCGGCCCGGCGGGCGGCCCTCGTCCGCCTGACCCGCCCGGAGTGGGTTCGGGCCGGGTGGGTTCGGGCCGGCCGGGCTCAGGGCAGCAGGAGCGCCGGCGACCGACCGTCGCGGTGGCCGGCCGCCATCGAAGGGCGGTGCACGAAGCGCCGCGGGGCCGGGGCCGGTGACGCCGGTACGGGTGCCGTCCAGCCGGCGGGCCAGGTGGAGGCGCTGCCGTCGCGCCCCCAGGACGGCGACCCCGCGGGCGAGCGGGGCGCACGCCTGGCCCAGCCGGCGGGGACGGCCGCGGCGTCCGGCAGCCGGACCGGACGGGCGGGTGGGACCGGGTTCGTCCCGGGGGTGTTCATACAACTCGTGGCGTTCATGCCGCCTCCGAAGGTTCTCGACGGTGAAGGTACTCGCCGTGTCAGCGGTGCACGGCGGCCCGCCGTGCGGGACGGGGCCTCGGGGCCGGGCCGGAGGTCCGGGCGCCGGCACCGACCGTGCCGGCCGGGCGGGCCCGGTGGGCCGACGGGCGCCCGGGGCCGCGGCCGCCGTGTGCCCGGTACGGGCCCGGTGCGGCAGCCGCCGTCCTGCCGTCCACGCTATCCGCGGGCCCTCGGGAATCCGTGGTACCGCGGGTGTGGAGCGGCGCCCGGACCCGGCACCCAGGTACCACCGGGAGCGGTACCGCGGGAGGGCGGAGATCGGCGCGCCCGGGCCGGGGCCGGGCGCCGGTCCACACCCGGTCGGAGCGCGCGGCAGGGCGGTCGCAGCCGCCGCGCCGAACCGCCGCAACGAGCCGGTGCGGCGCCGGGCGCGGTGATCCGTTCCGCCCCGCCCCGCGGTGCGTCTGTGCCATCATGAACTCATGGGGGAAAGCATCGAGTTGAAGCTCGCCGACGGCACCGGAGTACTGGTGGAGGTCGTCGCCGGACACCGGGCGCCCGACTCCGGTGGCGGGTCGGACGCCGACCTCCCGGCCGGGACCGCTCCGGTGGTGCCCGTCGGCCGGGCCACCCGGGCCGTCGCCGCGACCGGGCAGGCGCTGGCCGACGTGCTGCGACCGCTCGGCGGCGTACTCGACTCGGTCCACTCGGCCGTCACCGCCGCGGTCCGCCCGCCCGACGAGGTGAGCGTCGAACTCGGGATCAAGCTCACCCAGGACCTCAAGCTGGGCATCGCCTCGGCCGGCGGGGAGGCCACCATCACCGTCCGGGCCACCTGGACACCGGCCCGCACCGCCGCCGAGCGCCTCGCCGGACTCGGCGAGGACCGCCCGGCGGGGGCCGCCGCCCCGGCGCTGCCGCCCGCCGCCCACGTACCGGCCGCGACGTCGCGGGGCTGACCTTGTCGGCCAGCCCCCTGACGGGCCCGCACGACCCGGACCGGGCCGTCAAGGCGTCCCAGGCGGGCCTCTACCGCGAGGGCGAGACCCGCGCCTTCGGCGGCGGCCTGCTGCTGACGCCCGACCACGTCCTCACCTGTGCGCACGTGGTCAACCAGGTCCTCGGCCGCCCCGACTTCGGCCAGCTGCGCCCCGACAGCCCGGACGGCGCCGACGCCCTGCCCGGGATCCGCGTCGTGCTGCCCGGGATCGCCGCCGGTCGGCGACTGCGCGTCGCCCTCGCGGGGTGGCTGCCCGCCCGCCGCGCCGACGGCGGCCCGGTCGGCGAGGGTGACGTCGAATGGTCCGGCGACCTCGCCCTGTTACGCCTGCTCGACCCACCCGCACCCGCCCCCCGGCCGGTGCCGATCGGTCGCTGCCGCCCGGGTCGGACGGCCTACGCCTGGTTCGGCAGCGGAGCGCCGAGCACCATCGCCGCCTCCGTGGTGCAGGGCGTCACCGACCGGTGGATCGTGCTCGACTCGCTCGGCTCCGCCCAGCCGGTGGTCGAGGGCTACAGCGGATCGCCGCTGTGGGACCGCGGCCAGCAGGAGGTGGTCGGCCTGGTGGTGAGCCGCAGCGGCCGGCGCGCCTTCGCCATCCCCGCCTGGAACGTCAACCTGCGGTTCGCCGAGGCGGGTGAACTCCCGCCGCCGGAGTCGACGGCCGGCGACGGCCCCGCGAGCGCGCTGGTCCAGCAGCTGCTCGGCCCGCTGCGCGCCGTCCTTGACACCGCGGCGGCGCTGCGCGACTTCGCCGCCCGACTGCTGCCGGACCTCGATCCCGACACCTGGGATCCCGACACCTGGGATCCGGACACCCCGCCGGACACCGGCATGACCCCGGAACGGCTCGCCCGGCTGGCCGAACGCGCTCCGCACGGCGTGCCGACCCTGCTCGCCAACCTCGTCACCGTCGCCCGGACACCGGAGCAGCGGGAGTGGATCCGCAGCACCGCCCTGCTGGCCGCCCCCGAGCAACTCCTCACCGCCACCGAGCACCGGGAGCTGCTGGCGCTGCTCGCCGCCGGATCCACCGACCCGCGGCTCGCCGCGGCCGAGGCCCTGCCGCTCGGCCCGGTCGTCCGCTCGCCCCACTGGCCGGAGGCCGTCGCCGAGTTGGAGCGCTACCGCCCCCGGCACGGGCGGGTGCCGCAACTGCTGCGCACCGTCGAGTTCGCCGCCTGCCGGACGGCCGACGAGGCCACCGCGCGGGCCCTCGGCGCGTGGAACGACGCCGTCGCCCACCGCCTCGGGCTGGCCGACGCGCTGCCCGAACACCGCGCCCAGGCCCTGGAGTCGGTGGCCGCCGAAGCCACCGCCGGGCCGCGCGGCGCGCCGCCGGGGCCGGTGCTCCAGGTCCGGTTGTGGCGGGCCACCGGGGCGGACACCTTCGCCTACGCCCTGCAGGCGGTCGGCTCCCGGGGGCTGCCCGCCCACCGCAGCGTCCGCGACCGGCCCGCCCCGCGGGCCCGGCTGCTCGCGGAACTGTCCCGGGTGCTCGACGACTTGGCGCAGGACACCGAACCCGGCGCGGTGCCGACGGTGGAGTGGTTCGTCGACGGCGACGAGCTCGACCTCGCGGTGGACCAGTGGATCTACCGGTCCGACGACCTGTTCCCGGGCGTGCTCGGCCAGGACTTCCTCTGCGTGCTCCGCTGCCCGGAACTGCGCCGACCCGCCTTCCTGCCCGAACTCCGCTACCGCTGGCAGGCGTTGCGCTCCGGTCGGGTGGCGCTGCTGGAGGCCCACGACCCGGCCGTCCAGCAGCGCGGGGCGCCCGTCCCGGTCTGCGCGGTGGTGCTCTGCTGCCCCGCCTCGGAGCTGCCCAGACTCCGCGCCATCGCGCTGGCCGTCGGCGTGCCCGGAGTGCTCTGGCTGCGGCCCGCGGACTTCGCCGCGGACCCGGGGCGGCTGCGCGAACTGCTCGCCGGCTCGGCCCCCGACGAACTGCCCCGCCGGGTCTACGAGGCCCGGTTGGGGGAGTCGCCCGACGGGCTCCACCGCAGTCTTGCCCTAGTCTGGGACGGCCCCGAGGGACTCCCCGACACCCTTCGACTCGGCGACCCCCGCGACTGAGCGCGGCGCCGGAAGGAGAACCGACGATGACCGAAGGACCGGACGCCTGGCGGTTGTACCGGGGCACGGACGAGGTCCGCGGCGCCGTGCTGCCGCCGGCCCCGCCGTGGCGCCGCTTCACCCGGGACACCGACGCGCGCCCGGCCCCGACCTACCGGATCGGCCCGCAGGAGGCCGACGTCGTCAACGCGGCCCTGCACCTGCGCCGTCCGCTGCTGGTCACCGGCCGGCCCGGCACCGGCAAGTCGTCACTGGCCGCCTCGGTGGCCCGCGAACTCGGTCTCGGCCCGGTCCTCGGCTGGCCGGTCAACAGCCGCACCGCGCTCCAGGACGGCCTCTACCGCTACGACGCGGTCGGCCGGCTGCGCGACACCGGCCGCGCCCGCGAAGTCGGCGCCCCCGAACCGGACATGGGCAGCTACATCCGGCTCGGGCCGCTCGGCACCGCCCTCGCCACCGGCCGCCCGGGCCGCCCCCGGGTGCTGCTGGTCGACGAGCTGGACAAGGGCGACATCGATCTGCCGAACGACCTCCTGGTGGTCTTCGAGGAGGGCGAGTTCGAGATCCCGGAGCTCAGCCGACTGCCCGACGACAGCCCCGACGTCGACGTCATGCTCACCGGAACCCGCGAACGGCACCGGGTCCACCAGGGCCTGATCCGCTGTCAGGAGTTCCCGATGACCATCCTCACCAGCAACGGCGAACGCGACTTCCCGCCCGCGTTCCTGCGCCGCTGCCTGCGCCTCGACCTCCCCGAGCCCACCGAGGAGCGGCTGCGCGAGATCGTGTCGGCCCACCTCGGCGAGGACGGACTGCGGGCCGCCGAGGACCTCATCGAGACCTTCCTCAGCCGCCGCGACACCGACCGGGCCGCCCTCGCCACCGACCAGTTGCTGAACGCCGTGCACCTGCGGATCAGCGGCGTCGACCTCGACCGTGACGACCTGCTGGCCGCGGTGCTGCGCCCGCTGGAGGACGCGGAGACGGGCCTCGCATGATCGACCGGCTCCGGGCCGCCCTGGCACCCGCGGACATCGCCCTCACCCCCGCCGAGCTGCTGGACGTCCTCTGGCTGGCCCAGCGGATCCCCGCCGCCGGCCTGGGCGTCGACCAGGCCCCGGCCGACCGGGCCGATCCCCGCCCGGCGAGCGCCACCGGCCGGCCGGCCACGCCCGGCGCGACCCGCGCACCCGCGCACCCGCCCCACCCGCTCGACCTCTACGCCCACACCGACGCCGGATCACCCGGCAGCGCCGCCCGCGTGGTGCGGGTGCGCGCCGAGCGGGTGCTGCCCGAGGCCCGCGGTCTCGCCCGGGCGCTGCGCCCGCTCAAACGCGGCACGCCCTCCCGCCACCGGTGGCGGCTCGACGAGGACGCCACCGCCGAGCTGATCGCCGAGACCGGCGTCCTCGACCTGGCCCTGCGCCCGCACCGGGAACGCTGGCTGACGGCGGCCCTCGTGGTCGACGACGGCCTCTCGATGGAGCTCTGGCGGGAGACCGCCGCCGCGCTGAGGGGCGTCCTGGAGGGCGTCGGCGTCTTCCGCACCGTCCGCTGCTACGGGCTGGACAGCCGCCGGGAAGGCCGCCCGGTGCTGCGCGCCCGCCCGTTCAGCCCCGGCGCGCCGGTGGTCCCGCCCGGTTCGCTCTGCCCTCCGGACGGCCGCGGCGCGATCCTGGTGCTCTCCGACGCGATCGGGGCCGGCTGGCACGCGGGCCGGATCGCACCCCTCCTCGCCGGCTGGTCGCAGCGCTGCCCGACGGCGCTCCTGCAACCGCTGCCGCGCCGGCTCTGGACGGGCAGCGCGCTGCGCGCCGAACGGACGGTGCTCCGTGCCCCGCGGCCCGGGGCCGCCAACGCCGAACTGTCGGCGGCCGACCCGCTCCTGCCCGAACTGCTGCCCGCCCCCGGCCTGCCGGTGCCCGTCCTGGACCTCCAGCCGGCAGCCGTCGCCGCCTGGGCGGCCCTGGTGGCCGGCGCGGCCGCCACCCTGCCCACCGTCCTGGTCCCGCGCGGCGCCGGCTCGGCGGCCGCCCACGAGGCCCGGGCGGCGGCCGGGTCGCCGTCCGGCCCGCGGCCGGCCGACCTGGCCGGTCGACTGGCGTTCTTCCGGCAGGCCGCCTCGCCCGAGGCCTACCGACTGGCGGGGCACCTCGCCGCCATCCGTCCGCTGACGCTCGGCCTGATGCGGCTGGTCCAGCGCGCGGTGCACGGGCGGATCGAGCCCGCCGCACTCGCCGAGGTGCTGCTCGGCGGGCTGATGCGGCGCAGCGGCCCGGCCGGCGGCAACGGCCCGGCCCGCTACGACTTCCGCCCGGGCCTGCGCGAACTCCTGCTGGAGACCGTCCCGGCGGCGGAGCTGCTGGCCACCGCGGACCTGGTGGGTGAGGCCCTGCGGGACTCCCCGCCGGGTGCGGCGACGCTCTCGGTGCTCCGCCCCGACCTGGCCGGAAGGGCCGCGCTCGCGCCCGGGGCGAGCCCCTTCGCGGCGTCCGCGGGGCCGCTGCTGCGGCACTTCGCCCTGGCCGGGGACGGGCCGGCGAACGGCACCCGCCCCGGTTCGGACCCCTGGCCGGACTCCGGGTCGGGCGCCGAGGCGGACTCCGGGTCGGGCGCCGAGGCGAGCGTCGGAGGCCCGCCCGAGCCGGACGGCGCCGCGGCGCCGCTGACCGACCAGGACGACGAACTCGGCGCCCTGGTCGCGGCGCAGGACTGGCGCGCCGCGGTCGAACGCGGCGAGGAGGTGCTGGACCGGCTGCTGCGCCGGTACGGCCCGCAGGACCTGCGGGTGCTCGGCGGCCGGCGCGAACTCGCCGACTGGATCGGTCGCGCGGGTGCCCCGCAGACGGCCTTCCAGCTCGCGCGCGAGGTCTGCGCCGAACTGGAGCGCCGGCTCGGCCCCGCCGACCACCGCACCCTGGCGGCCGCCGCCACGGCCGCGCGCTGGGCCGGCGGTTGCGGCCGCCCGGCCGAGGCGGTGGACCGCTTCCGGTCCGTGCTCGGCCACCAGGAGCCCGTGCTCGGCCCCGACCACCCCGACTGTCTGGTGACCCTGGGTCAGGTCTGCTACTGGACCGGGGAGCTCGGCGATCCGGACGCCACCCTGCGCGGCTACCTCGACCTGCTGGCCCGCCAGCAGCGGGTGCTCGGCCCTGACGACCTCGTCACCCTCAACACCCGTGCCAACGTGGCCTCCTGGACCGGTCAGTCCGGTCGTACCGAGGAGGCGATGCAACTCTCCGGCGAACTGCTGCGCGACCTCGACCGCAGTGCGCCGCGCGATCACCCGCTGAGCGCGATCACCGCGGCCGAACACGCCTACTGGACCGCGATGTGCGGTGATCCCGCGGCGGCCCTGCGCTCCCTGGTCGACCTGCTGCCCCGCCTGACGGAGGCGCTGGGGCCCGCACACTCCTACCCGTACGCCACCCGGCGGCGGATCGCCCACTGGACCGGCCTGCTCGGCGACCCCGGGGCCGCCCTGGAGCAGACGCGGGTGCTCCTCGTCGAGGTGAGCGCCGTCCTGACCCCGGAACACCCCGCCTTCCTGGGCTGCCGGGTGGAGTTCGCCGTGTGGACGGCCCGGACGGGTGACCGCGCGCTGGCGCACCGGCTGGTGACGGACCTGCTGCCCGAACTCACGGCCGTGCTCGGCCCCGACCACCCGGAGACCGGCCTCGCCACCGAGCTCCTCGCCGAAGTCACCGAACCCGCCGAACGCACCGAACGCACCGAACCCGCCGAACCCGCCGAACCCGGCGGGCCCGACGTACCGACCCGGTCCGACGAACTCACCGACCACGGCGGCACGGACGGGGTGACCGGCGCGAGCGAGGGCGCCCCGGGCGGCGCTGCGGAGGGTGGTCCGCTGCCGTGACGGTTCCGCCGGCGGAGAGCGGGCGGTGAGCCCCGTCACCGACCGGGTCCGCCGCACGGGGGCGCGGGCGCTGGGCGGGCTGCCGCCCGCGTTCTGGTGGCTCTGGGCGAGCACCCTGGTCAACCGCCTCGGGACCTTCGCCGTACCGTTCCTGACGCTCTACTTGACCGGGGCGCGTGGTCACTCGGCCGCCGTCGCCGGTCTGGTCGCGGCGGCGTCCGGGGTCGGCGGTATGGTCGGCGCGCTGCTCGGGGGCGCCGCGGCGGACCGGTTCGGCTGCCGCCCGGCCCTGCTGACCGCGCAACTGGGCACCGCGGCGGCCGCGGCGGCGCTCGGCCTCAGCTCCGGCGACGCGCCGCTGGCGGCTTCGGCGGTGCTGCTCGGCCTCTGCGGCGGCGCCGCCCGGCCGGCCGCCGCGGCGCTGATGGCCGGCCTGCTCGGCCCCGGCGACCGGATCCGCGCCTTCTCCCTCGACTACTGGGCGATGAACCTGGGCTTCTCCGTCTCGGTGCTCCTGGCCGGCCTGGCCGTCGGCGCCGGCTACCCCGTGCTGTTCCTGGCCGACGCGTTCGCCACCCTGCTCGCCGCGGGGGTGGTGCTGCTGCGCGTCCCCGAGCCCGAGCGGGCGCCGCAGGCGGAGCGGGCGGCCGGCCGGCCGTCGGGAGAGCAGGCGGTGAGCGGGCAGGCGGAGAGCGGGCCGGTGCGGGAGCCGGGGCGGCGCGGGGCCGGTGGGCTGGGCGAGGTACTGGCCGACCGCCCCTTCCTGGGCTGCGCGGTGCTCTTCGCGGTGGTCGCCGCGATCCTCCAGCAGATGACCACGACCCTGCCGGTGGACATGGCGGCCGGCGGCCTCACCCCGGCCGCCTGCGGCGCCGTCATCGCCGTCAACGGCGTGCTGGTCTGCCTGCTCCAGGTGCCCGTCGGCGGCCTGCTCGCCGGGCGTTCGCCGTTCGGGCTGCTGGCCCTGTCGGCGGCCCTGTGCGGCGTCGGCTTCGGCCTCACGGCGCTGGCCGGGTCCGCGGCGGCCTACGCGCTGACGGTGGCCGTCTGGACCGTCGGCGAGGTCGTCGCCGGGCCGGTGGGCCTGGAGGTCACCGCCCGCTTCGCCACCGCCCGCACCCGGGCCCGGTACCAGGGCGTCAGTGCGTTCGCGTGGTCCGTCGGCGGGGTGCTCGCGGGCGCCGTGGGCGGCTGGACCTACGACCGGCACGGCGGCGGCGCCCTGTGGGCGGGCTGCGCCGGGGCGGGGCTCGCGGCGGCGGCCGGGTTCCTGGTGGCGGGCCGGTACGCCCCGGGCGGGGTCCGCCGCCCGTGACCGGCCCCCGCCCGGCGTCGTCCGGGACGAGCGCGCGGCGCCGACGGCGTTCCGTTCCGCTCCGTCGGCACCCTTGGCGGGGCCTGGGTTCGTGTGAATAATCGTCACATTACTTGCGGGTAGCGGTCTGAGAGGGCCTTCGCCCGTACTCGCCCACCACCCCGGGGCCGGCCATGAACACCCTGATCGTCCGCACGCTCGCGGTACTGGCGACGCTCGCCCTGCTGCTCACCGGTTCGGCCGCGGCGGCCGCCGGGGGAGCCGGGCCGGCCGACCGGCCGGCGCCCCTGACGGCCGCCGGCCTCGCCGCCTCCTGGACCGGCCCGCTGAGCACCAGCGGCCGCTACGTCGTCGACGCCACCGGCAACCGCTTCAAGCTCAAGTCCGGCAACTGGGACGGTGCCCAGGGGCACTGGCTGGGCAGCGGGGACATCGCGGACCCGGCCAACCACGAGCACGCGGAACCCTCCGGCAACATGCCCCTGGGCCTGGACCGGGTGCCGATCGCCCGGATCCTCGGCGACTTCCACGCACTCGGCCTCAACAGCATCCGGCTGCCGTTCTCCAACGCCCTGATCCACGACACCGCCACCGTCCCCGACGCGGCGGTCGCCGCCAACCCCGGGCTGCGCGGGCGGACCCCGCTGCAGGTGCTGGACGCCGTGATCGCGGCGCTCACCGCGGACGGCTTCGCGGTGATCCTCAACAACCACACCACCACCGCCCGTTGGTGCTGCGGTCTGGACGGCAACGAACGCTGGAACAGCGGCCAGAGCACCGAGCAGTGGATCGCCGACTGGGTGTTCATGGCCGGGCGCTACCGCGACGACAAGCGGGTGGTCGGCGCGGACCTGCGCAACGAAGTCCGCCGCGACGTGCTCGACGACCCCAACTGGGGCTGGGGCGACGCCCACGACGAGTACGCCGCCTTCGAGGCCGCCGGGAACCGGATCCTGCAGACCGCCCCCGACCTGCTGGTCGTCATGGAGGGCATCAACTGGCAGGGCGTCCCGCTCGACGGGCTGCCGCACGGCCGGCCCGTGCTGACCCCGGTGCAGAACCTCTCCAACACCCTGGTCCGTTCCGGCAAGCTGGTCTACTCGGCGCACTTCTACGCCTACACCGGCCCCAACCACAGCGGCGCCACCGGCCTCGGCGAGACCCACGACCCGCGCTACCAGGACCTCACCCCGGAACAACTGGCCCAGGCGGTCGACCAGCAGGCCCTGTTCGTCACCCGCGGCGGCCAGCACTTCACCGCGCCGGTCTGGATCAGCGAGTTCGGCGCGGGCGGGCGCGGCCCGGCGGATCCGAAGGAGCGCGCCTGGCTCGACCGCTTCACCGACATCCTGGTCGCCAACGACACCGACTTCGCCGTCTGGCCGCTGGTCGGCTGGACCCGCGACGGTGTGCCGCAGGACAATTGGGCGCTGCTCTCGTACGACGCGGCCGGCACCCGCCTGGGCATCGAAGAACCGGGGGACTGGCGGGCCGCCGACTGGCACCGGCTGGTCGACGCCGCCGGCCACACCGGGCCGGTGCCCGCCACCGAGCGCTGGAACATGCTCGCCCTCGACCACGCCGACCTCGACACCTCCGCCCGGATGCTCGCCCTCCCCGACTGGGATCGCGGTGCGCGCAAGGGCAGTTGCCCCGACAGCGAGCGGCTGGCCGGGCTCGGACGCGGCGACGGACGCGGCCTGTGCACGGACGCCGGCGGCCCGGCCCGGTCCGCGGCCCCCTACCCGGTGGTCACCGACGAGCGGTACGTTACCGGTGGGGACTGGGCCTCGGGCTACAGCAAACTCCAGTGCCCCGACGGCACCTTCGCGGCCGGGTACAGCGTGCGCGGCGACGCGATGTCGGCCCTGCTCTGCGCCCCGGCGGCGACCGCCCTGCCCACCGCCGGGCGCACCGTCTGGTTCGACCACGGCGACAACCGCCCCGCGGGCGGCGGCTCGACCGGCAGCGACTGGGCGCCCGGCTCCTACAAGGGCCAGTGCGCCGACCACGAGTACCTGGCCGGCGTCGCCTTCACCTGGCGCTGGAGTCACGGCGGCGTGCCGGACGCACTGCTCTGCCGTCCGCTGGGATAGCGAGTCGGGCGGCGGGATCGGCCGGTCCGCGGCGAGGCGGCGGCCGGAGCCGCTCGGCCCCGCCCGCGCAAAGGATTGTGAGGCGGACGGCCTCCAGCTTCGACGAGGAGCGATACAAGAAGCCCGACACCGTCGAGAGGGCCATCAACAAGCTGAAGAACTCCCGCGTCGTCGCGACCCGCTATGACAAGCGCGGCTGCGTCCTCGTCGGCACCGTGACCGCAGCCACCGCTCGTCATCCGGCTGCGAACGTGAGCCCGCCAGGTTCAGGAGATGGCCCACGCGTCGCTGCCCAGCTTGCGATAGCAGTCGTCCATCGTGTCGGAGGAGAGGCAGACCGGCCTCGTGAGCAACCGGTCGCCGGCTCGTTGCACGCACAGCGCCACGCCGAGACCCACCGACCCGAGCTCCCCTCCGGGTAGGTAGAGGAGATCCGGTTCTCGGTGCTCGGCACGTGCTTCCATCCACCGCTCCAGCTCGGAGGGAACTCGGCCGACCAGCGCTGTACCGTCCGCCAAGACCTGCAATGACGGCGGTCGCGTCGTCGACCGGCCCGAGGCGGACGGCGTCCAGGAAGGCCAGCCAGGACGTGCGGCCGGGCCCGGGGCCTGACGGTGGACCAGGTCGGGCTGACGCGCTGCATCGCCTCGCCGCCGCCTGCCCCATGAGCAGCTGACCGTCAGTCTCGCCCGCCGAGTCATTCGAACCAGCGAGTACGCAAGGCGGGTGGCCGTACCTCGAAGTACGGGGCTACCCACCTCCAATTCGATCACCGAAAGAGCGGATTCAGGCGATTTCCGGCCGAATCATCTCGGGCTTCATTTTGATTCTCGGTGGAAGGTGTCGAGCCACCCGTTGAATCGCGGTCCGTCGTGGCGTGCGCCGTCAAATTCTCCGGTAACCCAGTCGATGCACGTGGGGCGTTCGCCGGTTTCGGATGCGCAGTATTCCTCGATCGCGGCCCTGACCTGTGCTAATGGCAGGGCGCTGGCTGGTTCGTAGCACTCGCCGGAGCCCGTGTCCGCTATCAGTTCGGGTCCCGAATAGGACGGGTCCGGGTTGTCGGAGAGCCAGAAGAAGTCGTACATCCCGCCGGTTTGTGCACTGGACCACCAACTGAGGGCCCCATGGCCGCTTCGCTCGTCCGCTGTGACGCGAAGGTATGCGATGGGGCTTTGGGCATCTGGCTCACTGACGGTGAACCATGCCTCAGTGCCAATGGAGTAGATGCCGGGAGAGATTTCCTTCGGTGTGATCGACCGGAAGGCTTCGGAAGTGAGGTCGACAATTTCTTCCAGGCGCGTCGGATAGTACTCGTCGCGCTCTATTTCGACTCGGAGGATCAACTCCCACCCCCCGGGAGTTTCCTCGTTCCCAGGATCTCGGCCTCGATCATTTTACCCTCCTCGTCCAGCCAGTGGACACCCGGCTGGCGCCCGGATAGCCGCCGTCGGCGATGGCCGTCGCCCGCCGGCGGCGGCCTTCGCGCCGGACTCCTCCCAGAACCTCGATGGTCAGCAGGTGATTGGACCAGAACCCGGCGCGCTGATGCAGCCGCTCACCCGCGACCAGCGGTCCGTAGGTGTATCCCTTGATCATCACGGACCAGAGTGTCTCAGGCCCCACCGACACGTCTCCGCCGCCGGGCCGCCTGGAGGAGCGGGACAACCCTTAGCGACATCACATGGTCGGCCGGGCCGTCCGTCCCGCGCCGGTCGCGCCGGCGTCGGCGGCCACCCGGAAGCCGGTGTTCCCGGTGGAGCTGTCCGGTGTGTTGGAGCTGCGGGCCGCCACCCGGTAGCGGTTGCAGTAGGAGTCGTGGCACAGGTGCGATCCGCCGCGCATCACGCGCGCCGTGCCGGTCGGCGGCCCGGCCGGGTCGATCCGCGGCCCGGTGCGGTGGAAGTCCGCGCTGAAGCGGTCGGCGCACCACTCCCAGACGTTCCCCACCGTGTTGTAGAGGCCGAAGGCGTTCGGGCGGTAGGAGCGGACGGGCGCGGTGCCGCGGTGCCGACCGGTGTTCGAGGTCGGGAAGACGCCCTGCCAGATGTTGAGCAGTTCCCTGCCGCCCGGGGCGAGCTCGTCGCCCCACGGGAAGCGGCGCTGCTCCAGGCCGCCGCGCGCCGCGTACTCCCACTCGGCCTCGGTGGGCAGCCGGGTGCCGGACCAGGCGCAGTAGGCCAGGGCGTCGCGCCACGAGACGTGCACCACCGGATGGTTCTGGCGGGAGGCGAAGCCGGAGCCGGGACCTTCGGGATGCCGCCAGTCGGCGCCCTCCACCGCGTACCACCAAGGGGTGCCCTCGACCGTCCGGGAGGCGGCCCGCAGCGCGTCGGGCAGGAAGCCGCCGAAGACGAAGGAGAAGCCGAACAGTTCGGCGTCGGTGCGGTGGCCCGTCTCCTTCACGAAGGACGCGAACTCGGCGTTGGTGACCGTGGTCGGGGCGATCCGGAACGCGCCGACCTCGACCTCGCGGATCGGTCCCTCACCGTCGGCCGGGAAGCCCGCAGGGTCGTCGGTGCCCATCAGGAAGCGCCCGCCGGGCAGTTCCACCAGGCCGCGGGCGGCCCGCACCGCCGCCGGGGAGGGCGGGGAGGCGGGCGTCGGGGGCGCGGGGGCGGTGAGCGTGAGGAGCACGGGAGCGGCGGCCTCCGCAGCGGCGAACTCCGCTTCGAGCGCCGGGTTTCCGGGGGCGCAGCAGTCGCGCATGGGTACGTCCAGGGGGTCGTCGGGGCGGGCGGGGGAGGTCACGGCCGCCGGGCGGTCCGGAGGGTGGGGCACTCCGGACCGCCCGGGCGATGACCGGCCGTACGGGCCGGTGGGGGGGCCGTACGGGCCGTCCGGGGTCAGCCGGTCCGGTCGGCGGCCAGGGCCGCGGCCAGCGCGGGGATGCCGAGCTGCTGCTCGTCCTGCGGGGTCGCCTGGTACAGCTTGTTGGTGAGCTGGTGCGGGTCGTTGACCAGGTCATAGTACTCACGGAACAGCACCGACCCGGTGCCCGCGGGCTTGCCGGCCGCGTCGGTGTGGATCTGGTAGTACTCGGTGTACTGCCGGGTGTCGCTCACGTACGAGGACCAGGTGTGCGGGCCGCCCGCGGCCGTGCCGTGCTTCCACCACTCGACCAGCAGGTGGTCGCGGCGGTAGCCGCCGAGCAGCGAGTGGCCGTCCTGCGGGGTGTTGGGGGTGATGCCCGCCGCGTCCAGGATGGTCGGGGCGATGTCGATGTTGGCCACGATCCGGTCGTCGGTGGTGCCGGAGCCGAGCCCGCCGGCGGGCCAGGACACGTAGAACGGCACCTCGATGGACGGCCGGTAGGGCACCGACTTCTTGAGCCACCCGTGGTCGGCCCAGGTGTAGCCGTTGTCACCGAGGTAGAAGACCAGGGTGTTGTCCAACTGGCCCAGGGCGGCGAGCTTGTCGTGGATGGCCTGGACCGCGTCGTCGACCGAGAGCAGGGTGCGCAACTGGCGGCGGCGCAGTGCCTGCGCGTCGGCCAGGGTGGCGGTGGCGTTCTGGATGAAGTCCGGCTTGTCGCTGCGGTCCGGCTCGGTGACGCCGGGCCGGCCGTTCCAGGCGGGGACGGGGGTGTCGGCGTACTTCGCCTCGGGCGTGTTCGGCTCGTGCGAGGCCTTGGGGGCGACGAACGCGAACCACGGGCGCGGGTCGGTGGCGGCCTTGTCGAGGAAGGCGAGGGTGCGGTTCTTGATGACGGTGGTGCTGTAGCCGGGGATGGTGTGCACCGTGCCGTTGTCGTTCCAGGTGCCGTCGTTGTAGACGACCGGGCTCTCCAGCAGCCACTCCTCGAAGTGCGGCGGGTTGTCGGCGGCGTGCCAGGCGTTGAGGTACTTGCCGAACAGGCCGGTGCGGTAGCCGGCCTGCTTGAGGTAGCGCTGCACGGTGGTGTTCTGGTCGAGGTTGTACGGCGAGGAGTTGTCGAGGACGCCGTGGTTGTGGGCCTGGCGGCCGGAGAAGATCGAGGACCGGGAGGGCGCGCAGAGCGGGGTGGCGACGTGGCCGGCGGTGAAGCGGACGCCCCGGTCGGCGAGCCAGGCGACGGTCTTGGGGGTGGCCCACTCGGTCTGCTTGGGCTGGTCGTCGGTGAGGATGACCAGGATGTTGGGGCGCGCGGCGGCGGGAGCGGCGGCCGCGGGGGTGGCTGCCGCGAGGGCGCCGAGGGAGGGTGCGGCGCCCGCTGCGGCGACGGCGGCGGCTCCGGCGAGGAATCCCCGCCGGCCGACGTGGTTCCGGTCGTTCCGGCTCATCAGGCTTTCCCTTCGTTCACGGGTGGACGGGTGGACGGGTGCGCGGTGGTCGGCTCCGGCCCGGGCGTGTTCGCTCCGGTCCGGCACGTCGGGTCCCGTCCGTGGCGTGCGCGCCCGCGGGGCCGGTCCGTGGTGTCCGCGCTGGGCCGTGCGGCCGCCCGGTCGGCGGTCCACTACGGGTACGGCGACCGGGCGTCCCCGGCCGGCACGGGCGCTTGGGGAACGATCTCCCGTACTCCCGGAAGCGACGGTAGGGTCCGCCCGAAGCCGTCCGCAATGCGGTCACGGCGTTCATCATGTGCATTTCACGATCCCGTTGCGCGACGTCACGCGCCGGTTGCCGACGTACCGTCAGCGGACGCACCACCCCGCTAGCCGGGACATGTCAAATAGTGCCGCCGGCCCGTGGGCAACCTCCGGCGCGACGGGTCAGATCCCCGGCCCGTAGCCGGGATTCGTCCGCAGGCGCGGGTTCCACCACTCGCTGAGGCCCCACGCCCCGAGCCCGAGGACGGCCAGGGCGGCGAGCGCCGCGATCCAGGGGCGCCGGGACAGCCGCAGGGTGAGCGTCCAGGTGAGGAGCGGTAGCAGGACGCCGCCGAGCACGATCAGCGGCAGGTCGACGAAGAGGACGCTCAGGTCGCGGCCCTCGCCCTCGAACCCGCCCCGCAGGCTGGGCGCGGCCCGCGGTGCCCACACCAGCGCCGCCGTCGCCGCGCCGAGGCCGGCGAGGAGGTGGCCGACCGTGCCCACGGCCCTCGTCCTCACGTGCGCCGCCCGGTCCTCGGATTCCTGCCCCATGTCCGCTTCGGACGCGCGGGCGCGGCGGACGGTTCCCGGCGCCGGGCCCGCCCCCATGGAATCCGCCCCCGCGAGTGCGGCCCGAGCGGCGAGGGCCCCGGGACGGCGGTGGTCGGGCGGTGTTACCGTCTCGCATGTCCAAGAGCGAGATCGACGCGGTGACCGCGGAATTCTTCCGGGCCTTCGACAACCGGGACGGCAGGGTCGTCGACGTGGCCCGGATCCGCCGGCTGGTCCTGCCGAGCTGCGTGATCGTCAAGACCGGCGCGGAGCTGACGGTCTACACCGTGGACGAGTTCGTGGAACCCCGTCAGCGGCTGCTGACCGAGGGGCGACTGACCGGGTTCTCGGAGTGGGAGACCTCCGAACGGACCGACATCGCGGGCGACATCGCCTCGCGGTTCGGCGAGTACCGGAAGTCCGGGATCATGGACGGCGAGCCGTTCGAAGGCGGCGGGACGAAGACCATCCAGTTCGTCCGGACCGCGGAGGGCTGGCGGATCGCCGCGTTCGCCTGGTACGACCGGCCCTGACCGGGGGATTCCGTCCGCAGTCGCGACCGGTCCGGTGCCGCGACCGGTTCTGAGACGGTCGACGTTTCGAGCGGGTCGACGTCCGGCCTTCGATGCCGCCGTCCCGGGTCCCGGCCCGGGACGGCGGCCCTACTCGCCGCCGGGGCTACTCGTGGAACTCGAACCGCCACGCCTGGGCGATGTTCCCGGGCTCCGCCGGCCGAAGCGCCGTCATCGGCGGGAAGATCCGCAGCAGGCTGAGGTCCGCCACCAGTTCGACCCCGTCGACCGGGCCGCCGGGGACGACGACGTGGAACGTGGACGGCTCGGCGGACTGCCGGAGCTGCCACTCGGTGGCCTGCGAGGAGCCGCGGAGCATCTTGTTGACCTCGGGCACGCCGTCGAAGCTGAGGTACGTGTCGTGCCGCAGGTTCTTGAGGGTGACGTTGCCGTTGGAGAGTCCCTCGACGTGCCACTCCTGCTCACCGGGCTGACCGGTCGGCGGCAGGACGACCGCGGGGGCCTTCGCGTCGTTGAGGGTCAGGTACTGCTCGCCGCGCCTGGCGATGCCGTAGGGGCCGTTGGGGATCGGTGCCATGACGGTGTTCTCCTCTGCAGGGGAAGGGCTTGGTGTGCCACCCCGGGTGGAGCGCACACGGATGATCCTTGCGCTGGTGCGACGTCACATGGGGGCAGCTCGCCCAACCATCGCCCGATCGGGTGAGTGGTCGGAGTGCGGGGCCGTCTCCGCCGCACCGGTGGCCCACGGGGTGGCCTGCCAGGCAATGTCAGCGGCGCGCGGGGTGTCGCAGCAGGTACGGTGCAGTTCGTGATCGAGGGGGGTGGGCCGGATGCGCCCGGCACTGCTGGTGGACGTGGACGGACCGCTCAACCCGTACGCCGCGAAGCCGTACCGGCGTCCCGAGGGCTATCGGACGCACCGGCTGCTGACGCCCGCCTGGGAGGCCGCGGAACGGCGCCGGCTCACCGAGTGGGGCCTGCCCCACAAGGAGGTGAAGCCGCTGCGGGTCTGGCTGAACCCGGACCACGGGCCGGCGCTGGCGGCGCTTCCGTTCGACCTGGTCTGGGCCACCACGTGGGAGGAGGAGGCCAACGACTTCCTCGCGCCGCTGCTGGGCCTGCCCGCGCTGCCCGTCATCACGTGGTCGTCGCCACGGCGCGAGCCCGGCGACGGGGTCTTCTGGAAGACGCCCGAGATCGTCGCCTGGGCCGGGGGCCGCGCCTTCGCCTGGGTGGACGACCAGGTCACCGACGCGGACCGCGCCTGGGTGGAGGCCCATCACGACGGACCCGCCCTCCTGCACCGGATCGAACCCCGGGTCGGGCTGGTCGCCGACGACTTCACGGCCCTGGGCGCCTGGGCCGCGGAGCTGAACTGACGGACCGGCTGGTAGGGGGCCGGGCGGCAGCGCGTCGCCCGGCCGTTCGTCGGAGCCCGCGGCACGCGCTACCCGGTGTAGCGGGCGACGGCCGTGGTGGCGGCGTCGCTCGCCCGGGCCGGCGACGTCCCGTACATCAGCAGCTCGATGTTGGCGCCGTCCGCCACCCGGGCCCGGAGTTCGACGGTGTTGCCCGACGCCTCGACGGTGCCGTCCACGTTGCCCGGGCCGCCGGGAGCGGACCGGACGGCGACGTTGATCGTGGCGCCGGCGGCGTCGAACCGGGAGCACAGCTTGAGGGCTTCGAGGAGCGGGGTCTCCTTCGCGCCGGTCACGACGAACTCGGCGATGCTCAGGTCCTGGTCGCCGCTCTCGAAGCCGACGAACGAGTCCGCCTCCTTCCCCAGATCCGCCAGCGCGGGGCAGCCGGGGGCCGTGCTCCGGCCGCGTCCTGAGGAGTCGACGCGCTGAACCGCCACGCCGAGGATGCGCTCGGCGTCGGCCTGGGTGAGCAGGGCGTGCCGTACGCCACCGGCAGCAGCGGTGGCGGTGGCCGGGCCGGCGGACGCGGTCGGGCTCGCCGATCCGCTGTTCGCACCCGTCGGGCGCGGGGACGTCGGCGGGTCGGCCCCGCAGCCGGCCAGCAGGGCGGCCGTGGTCGCTGCGGCCAGCAGGAGGGCGAGGCGCCGGCGGCTGCTCACGGTCCACCTCCGATGGGTCACGACGGTACAGGCAGGGCGAGGCGCGGCCGCTGCCCGGGCGGGGCCGGTGTCGTCGGCGGGGTTCGGTCGCCAGTCCTACTGCTCCCCACCCGGCGGCCCTTGTATGCGGTGCTCCGGCAGCCGGAGCGGCGCGCGGGTCGCCCGGGCTCCGCCCGGGAGCGCGCGCCTCGGGCGGCGAGGGTGGTCGCGGCCGGCCGGGGCCGTCGCCGGCCCGTCGGGGACTCAGGCGCCGGTCAGTGCCCGGGCGATGGCCGTCTGCTCCGGGCGGAGGGCGACGGCGCCGTCCGCGATGTCCCAGAGAGCGTTCTGCAGGACGCGGCCGAGGGTCCACCCGACCGCCCTGTCCCGGTCCAGGTCGAGGACCTCCGTCATGAGGTGGAAGCGACGGCGCACGGCACCGGACACGTCCCCGGTGGCGACGACGTCCTCCCACCGGTTCCGCAGTGCGGGCAGCAGGTCGAAGGCGGGGTCGCCGGCGAGGGGCTTGGGGTCGATGGCGAGCCAGCGGGCCCGCCCGGGGGACTGTCCGGTCGGCAGGGGAGCGAGGACGTTGTCGTAGTGGAGGTCCCAGTGCAGCAGCCGGTCGCCGGGCTCGTCGAGCAGTTCCCGGACCGCGGCCGCGCAGGTGGCCAGCAGCCGGCGCTCGGTACGGTCCGCGAGCAGGGGCGCGCACGCGGGGGCCCGGTCGACCATGGCCCCCGCGAGGTCGGCCAGTTGACGCAAGCCCCCGGGAGCCGGAACGGCGCTGAGCTGCGCCAGCAGTTCGGCGAGGCACTGCAGGGCGGCCGTGCCGTCGGGCTCCGCCGCGAGGGTCCGGGTGGCGTCGAGGCGTTCCAGGAGCAGGGCCCCTGTGGCCGGATCGTTGTCCAGTACCCCGACCGCGTGGCGGGGGCCCCAGGTGCGCAGGGCGAGTGGCTCGTCCCTGGTCTCCTCGTCGACGGGTTGGAGCTTGAGCGCCGCCGGCGAGCCGTCCGCCCGGAGCACCGGGAGCACGAGTGCGACGGCGCCGTGGGCGGGTCGGCCGTCCGGCCGCAGGCTCCAGCGATCCAGGAACTCCTCGGCCAGGGCCGGCAGGGCGGCGGTCCACGCCCGCCAGGCGTCGCCCTCCAGCGAGGCCGCCAGGGCGTCCGGCACGCCGACCCGGTGGCCGGACCGTGCTTCGGGCTCCCGCGAGGCCCGGGAGTCGGACGGGGACCGGAGGTCGGACGGGGACTGGAACCGGTTGAAAGCCACGATGCTCCCGGACGTCGACGGTGGCGGGACGCCGGCCCGGCCTGCCCGGACAGGTGTTTGCGGAGTGCCGCGATCCTAGGCCGTGTCTGACGATTCCCGCCGGGCGCGCGACGCCGGGCATCCCATCTGAACGCACGCCGGAATCGCCCGAGTACGGCCCAGTACGAGGACGATCCGGGCGCACGCCCGGCCGGGCGCCCAACGCCGCGCGCTGATCCGACGCGAATTGTCAGACACGGCCTAGTAGGGGACTCCCTCGGAGGCGGCGCGCAGGGCGGTGTGCAGGCAGACGGCGAGTTCGTCGGCGGCGGCGTCGGGGGCGGCGGCGAAGCGCTGGGCGAACTCCTCCGCGGCGGCGCGCAGGGCCCCGTTGACGGTGGCCGCGTGCACCTTGACCCGCAGGTCGTCGGGGCTTCGGCCGGAGCGTCGGGCGAGGAGCGCGCCGAAGACGGGCAGCGCGTCGTCGTGGGCCTGGAGCCAGACGGCGCGCAGGGCCGGTTCGCCGGGAGTCATCCGGATGAGGTCGAGGACCGCCGGGTCGGGGTGCGGCAGCGTGCCCTGGGCCCAGGAGCGGGTGAGGAAGTCGAGCAGCGGGGTGTCCGGGGGCCAGTGCCGCAGTTGCTCGGTGGCGGCGTCCAGGCCGGCGGTGAGGAGCGGGAGGACGCAGCTCTCCTTGGTGGGGAAGTGTCGCCAGAGCGTACGGGCCGAGATGCCCACGGCCTGCGCGATCTGTTCGCCGGTGGTGCCGGTGACGCCCTGTGAGGTGAACAGGCGTACGGCCTCGCGGGCGATGTCGAGGCGGAGCGCCGTTCTGCGTCGCTCGCCGAGCGAGGGCCTGGCGGCGGGCACCGTCGCCGTGCCGTCCGCGGGTGTCGCCTCAGTTGGCATTGCTCACGTCCTCGTGTCGCCGATCCCCGGCAGCATAGCGATCCACCCATGAATGACACATGCAGAAGTCTTGTCACTGAGTGACACGCGCCCCTAGTCTCTCGATGTGACTCGCCGGTAACTACCTTGCCGTTACGAGTAGTTCGGTGATCAAGCTGTTGACGCACCACCGGTGGCGCCCCGACCCGACCCTCCCTCCGCCCGACCACGGCGCAGGCGCCGCCGCGCGATCCCGTGTGCCCGACGGGCGGCCGCATCCACCGGCGGCGGTCGCCGCACGCCGCACGCCGCCCGCCACCTGCCACCTGCCGCCCGCCGCGCAGCGGGTCGTAGCCACGGCCAGGGCCCGTACCTTCCGACGAAAGGGAAGTGAGCCGCATGAACCGCGCCCACCGCACCAGCCCGCCCGAGCCCACACCCGCCCCGAGCTCCGGAGCCGGGCCCGCCGGGTCCTCGGTGCCCCCCGTGCCCACCGGGAACGCCAGACGCTCCGGTGCGACCCGCAACCGCCTGCTCGCCACCGCCCTCACGGCGCTGGCCTGCCTGAGCGTCCAGGCGCTCCCCGCCGCGGCCGCCGGACCGGGGGAGGTGGTCTCCCGGGGCGTCACCATCCCCGCGTTCTACCAGCCGCCGGCCGCCCTGCCTTCGGCCGACGGCGCCCTCGTCCGTACCGAGCCGTTGCCGCTGGCCCTCAGCCTGCCGGGTGTCGGCGGCCCGCTCCCCGGCACCGCCACCCGCCTGATGTACAAGTCCACCGACTCCACCGGTCGGCCCGTCGCGGTGACCGGCGCCTACATCGAGCCCTCGGCGTCCTGGAAGGGCGGCGGCCCCCGCCCGCTGGTGGCCCTGGCTCCCGGGACCATGGGTCAGGGCGACCAGTGCGCGGCCTCGATGGGACTCCAGAACCCGATCACCCTGAACGGCGACACGGTGTCGGTCGGCTACGAGGACGTGGCGATCCACCGGATGCTGGCCGCGGGCGTCGCCGTGGTCGTCACCGACTACGTCGGGTTGGGCGCGACCGACCGGCTGCACACCTACGTCAACCGCCTCGACGGCGGGCACGCCCTGCTCGACGCCGTACGCGCCGCGCGCGCCCTGCCCGGGGTGTCGCTCGCGCCCGACTCGCGCGTCGGCCTGTACGGCTACAGCCAGGGCGGCGGTGCCAGCGCCTCGGCCGCCGAGCTCCAGCCCTCCTACGCCCCGGAGATCAAGCTGGCCGGTACCTACGCCGGCGCTCCTCCGGCCAACCTCACCGAGGTCCTGAAGGGCATCGACGGCAGCGCGCTGGCCGGTGCGCTCGGGTGGTCCCTCAACGGCTTCCTCCAGTCCGATCCCGACCTGCGGGCCATCGCCGACGCGCGTCTCAACGCCACCGGCAAGGCCGCGCTGAACGACCTCTCCACGATGTGCGTGGGCGACGCGATCCTCGGCTACGCGTTCAAGAAGAGCACCGCCTGGACGAACGGCGGCGTGTCGGTCGGCGCCGTCGTCGCCGCCGAGCCCAGGCTGCGGGCCGTGCTCGACGCCCAGCGCATCGGCACCCTGAAGCCGACCAGCCCGGTGCGCCTGGCCACCGGCATCCAGGACGACATCGTCCCGCACGCCCAGGCCCGCCAACTCGCCGTCGACTGGTGCCGCAAGGGTGCCGACGTCACCTACGACGCCGTCGTGCTGCCCGACCTCGGCGACGGACTGCTCACCAACCACCTGGTGCCGCTGCTCACCGACCAGGGTGACGCCATCTCCTGGCTGACCGACCGGCTCTCCGGCAAGGCCGCCGGCTCCAACTGCTGGACGATGCCCCTGCAGCCCTGACGCACGCGTGCTCCGGCCCCGCCCTCGCCGGTCGGCACGGCGCTCGATCCCACCGAGCGCCGCGTCGGCCGGCGTCCGCGTGCCGTCCGCACCCTCCGGCCCGTTCGCCCGGCCCGTTCGCCCGGTCCGTCCCGTCCACGGCGCCCGTGCCGGTTCGGCGGCGGCCGGGTGCTGACAACGTTTCGGCTTCGGGCGCGACCAGTCTCGGCAGGGGGCTTCCCTGTGGTGTGCGACATGTGCCATTTTACATGTCACACACCATGCCGCGTCGTCATGCGGCTGCTACGGCCCCGGAGGCCCCCACACATGCGTCTCTTCCGGACATGTACGTCGAGGGCGGGCCGCCTCTCGGCGCTCGCCATCGCCCTTCCCGTCGCGCTCGGCCTACTGGCTCCCCAGGCCCAGGCCCGGACCGCGGCCGAGCCCCGGCCCGCCCCGCCGGCCACCACGGCGCCCGCCTCGCCCCACGCGATACCGGTGCCGAAGTCCCCCGACGTCCCCCTCGACGGTCGCCCGCTGGCCTCACAGGCCGACGCGGCCCGGGCCAAGGCGCCGCAGGCCGGCGGCCAGGCCGACCACAAGGTCTCCAAGCAGCTCCGGTCGGCGCCCTCGGCGACCGCCGCGGCACCCTGCCGGATCTCGGACTTCACCTCGCGCACCGGTGCCGCACTCGTGCAGCAGGTCAAGGCGGCGGACCTGGACTGCATCAACTCGCTGTTCCCGCTGACCGGTTCCGACGCCCAGGGCACCTTCCGCGAGGCGCAGATGGTGAGCGTCGCCGACGCCCTGCGGGTCGACTCGGCGAGCTACCCGGGCGACAACTCCGCCTCCACCGGGCAGCTGGTGCTCTTCCTCCGCGCCGGGTACTACGTGCAGTGGATCGACCCGGCCGCGGTCGGCTCCTACGGCACCGCGCTGCAGACCTCGATCCGCGGCGCCCTCGACGCCTTCTTCGCGGCCCCCCGCTCGCGGGACGTCAGCCAGGCCAACGGCGACACCCTCGCCGAGGCCGTCACGCTGATCGACAGCGCCCAGGAGAACGCCCGCTACACCGGCGTCGTCAAGCGGCTGCTCACCGACTACGACGGCGCCACCTGGACGGGCACGATGTGGGGGGCGGTCTACAACACCAAGACCGTCGTCGAACGCGGCCTCGACCTGCCCGCCTTCGTCGGCGCCCTCCAGGCCGACCCGGGCTTCGCCGCCTCCCTGGCGTCGTTCGTCACCCGCAACAGCGCCATGATCAAGGGCAACGACCTGGCCACCTCCCTCGGCATCCAGGTCGGGAACCTGCTCTCCTACCCCGAGTTGAAGACGCAGGCCCGGCCGCTGGTGAAGGACCTGATCAACCGCTACCCGCTGGTCGGCGACACCGGTCCGCTCACCATGAACCTCGCCTGGTTCACCGAGAAGCGCGACGGCGGCAACTGCGCCTACTACGGCACCTGCGACCTGCCCACCCGGCTGATCCCGCTGGTGCTGACGGTGCAGCACACCTGCAACGCCAACCTGCGCATCCGGGCCGAGCAGATGACCGCCGCCGAACTCGCGAGCACCTGCACCAGCCTGGTGAACGAGGACAGCCACTTCCACAAGATCATCAGGGACAGCGGTCCGCTCCCCGGCGACCTCAACACCAGCCTTGAGGTCGTGGTCTTCGACTCCTACTACGACTACAGCCTCTACGCCTGGTCGATCTACGGCATCGAGGTCGACAACGGCGGCATGTACGAGGAGGGCAACCCCGCCAACCCGGCGAACCAGGCCCGGTTCATCGCCCACGAGGCCACCTGGCTGCCCTCGTTCGAGATCTGGAACCTCAACCACGAGTACACCCACTACCTCGACGGCCGGTACGACATGTTCGGCGACTTCGATGCCGGGCTGACCACGCCGACCATCTGGTGGGTGGAGGGCATCGCCGAGTACATCTCGTACAGCTACCGCGGCGAGCGCAACGCCAACGCGATCACCCAGGCCGCCGCGAAGACCTACAAGCTCAGCGAACTCTTCGACACCACCTACGACATGACCGCGGACGCCACCGTGAACTCCACCCGGGTCTACGCCTGGGGCTACCTGGCCGTGCGCTACATGCTCCAGTCCCACCCGCAGGACGTCCAGGCGGTGCTCGCCAAGTACCGCACCGGCGACTGGGCCGGCGCCCGCACCCTGCTCAAGAGCACCATCGGCACCCGCTACGACGCCGGCTTCGCCACCTGGCTGACCGCCTGCGCGGCCGACGACTGCGGCACCCTGCCGCCCCCGCAGGCACCGCTCTGCACCGCGGCCGACACGCGCCAGTTCGACAACAACTGCCGCCGCGACAACCTCGCGGCCACCACCGGCAACTACAGCTACCACTTCCTCTACCTGCCGGCCGGGGTGAAGCAGCTCACCATCACCACCGAGGGCGGCACCGGCAACGCCGACCTCTACTACAACGGCACCAACTGGGCCACCACCGGCTCCTACCTGTCCAAGTCCACCGGCTCCGGCAACGGCGAGACCCTCACCGTCGCCAACCCGCCCGCCGGTTGGGTCTTCTTCAGCCTCGCGGCCCAGCAGGGCTTCTCCGGGGTCACCGCCACCACCGCCTACACCACGGCGAGTTGACGAACTCCCGTACGGGGCCGCTGTCCTGACCGCTTCCGCAGCGCTCCCGTACGGGCACCGGTGGTCGCCGAGCCGGCCGGGCCCGCCCGGCCGGCTCGGCCGTGGGGTCCGGCCGTTCCGCCGTTCCGGTGGCCGGCCGCCGTAGCCCTCGGCCGCCGTAGCCCCCGGCCGCCGGCGGTCGGGTCCCGCCGTCCTGCCGGCGCCGCCGGCCCCTGCATCGGGCATGGTCAGGCGGGGACGCGGCGGTACCGGGGGAGAGCGGGAGAAGCGGGACGCGGCGGCGAGCGACACGGCCGCGTGCGGTGCGCCCCAGGACGGACCGGCGCCTATAGGTTTGTCGGGTGAACCGTCTCATTCCCTGGCCGCGCAGGGACCCGGCCGGTCGGCCGGCATCGCGGACGGACTACGCGGGAGCCCTCTACGGCTCCCTCCTCGCCGCCTCCGTCATCGCCGCGTCCAGCGCGGGCGGCGAGTTCCCCCGTGTCCAGCTGATGGTGCTGCTCCTGGTCACCGGCCTGGTCTTCTGGGCCGCCCACGTCTACGCCCGCCTCGCCGGCGAGCGGCTGATCGGACAGACGGTCGGCTGGGCCGAGGTGCGGATCGTCGGACGGCACGAGTGGCCGATCGTCGAGGCGGCGGTGCTGCCCGCCGCGGCGGTGGCGTTGAGCCCGCTGCTGGGGCTGGGACTCGCCGGCGGCGCCTGGCTCGGACTGGCGGTCGCGGTGGCCCAGCAGGTCGCCTGGGCCTGCATCGGGGCGCTGCACGCCGGTGCCTCACGTACCCAGGCGGGTGTCGAGGGCCTGGTCAACCTCGTTCTCGGGCTGGTCATCGTGGGTGCGAAGGCGACACTCGGGCACTGAGAGGCCCGCCTCACCCGGCGGGGGCGGGTCTCCCGTGGGCCGGGTGGCCGGCGGTCCGCTCCGAGCGCCTGCGCCGGTGGCCGCGGTCCGTCAGGACTGCTCGCGCAGGTGGCTGCGCCGCCCCTCGCGGTCGAAGATGCCGAGCAGGTCCGCCGGCCCGCCCAGCGCGCCCACCGCGTGCGGGAGCATCGTGGAGAACTCCGCCGCCTGCCCCGTCTCGACCCGTAGCCGCTGCTCTCCCAGCAGTAGCAGAGCCGTGCCGGACAGCACGGTGAACCACTCCCGTCCGGGGTGCGCCTTCAGCGCGGACGGCCCCTCGGGCGGTGGATCGGTCAGTCGCATCCGGGCCACCGTCACGCCGGGCTCACCGCGCAGCGCCCACTGCGTGAGGCCACGCGCCGCGTTGTAGGTGGGGTTGTGGACGACGTCGTCGGCGGCGGTCTCGACGAGCTGGTCGAGCGTGGTGTTCAGTGCCCGGGCGATCGAGGTGAGCTGGTCGAGTGCGATCCTGCGGTGACCGGTCTCGATCCGGCTGAGGGTGGACGGACCGATGTGGCAGCGGGCGGCGAGATCGTCCAGCGACCAGCCGTGCGCGGCCCGCAGCGCCCGGATCCGCATGCGTACGAGGCCGTCGAGATCGCCACCTTCTTGCTTCATACGCAAGAGTGTATGCGTAGCCGGCATGGATGCGTAGGGTCTCTCCCATGGCACACCCCGCACCCCAGCCGCACACACCCGAACCGCACGGCACCCAGCCGCACCACCACGGCCACGAACACGAACACGGCCACGGCCAGAGCCACGCGAACGACTCCCACGGGAGCCACGGCCACCGGCACCCGGAGGGCGCCGACCCGCAGGACGGACTCGCCGAGATGCTCGACCTCGACGCCGAGCTGTTCGCCGCCCACCTCGCCAACCTGACCGAGCGCCTCGCGCACCTGGCCGGCGACGGCGTCACGCAGGTCGTCGACCTCGGCGCGGGTACGGGCACCGGTACGTTCGCGTTGCTGGAGCGCTTTCCCGCCGCCCGGGTGACCGCCGTCGACAACTCGCCCGTCATGCTCGCCCGACTGCGCGCGAGCGCCGACGCGCGGGGCGCGGGCGACCGCGTCCACACCCTGGAGACCGACGCCGGTACCGGCCTGCCCGGCGTCACCGACGCCGACCTCGTCTGGGCCTCGGCCTCCCTGCACCACATGGACGACCCCGCGACGGCCCTCGCCGAGATCCGCGCCGCACTGCGCCCCGGTGGACTGCTGGCCGTCGCGGAACTCGACGGCCTGCCGCACTTCCTGCCCGAGGACGTCGTCCCGGAGCGGCCCGGCCTGGAGGTCCGCTGCCGCACGGCCCTGGACGCCCTCCACGCCGAGCAGGTGCCGCACCTCGGTGCCGACTGGCGCGTACTGCTGACGGCGGCCGGCTTCACCGTGGAGGAGGAGCACACCGAAGTCCTGGAGCTGCGGGCCCCGTTCCCCGCCGACGCGGGCCGGTACGCGTACCTGGTGCTCAACCGCATCCGCGGCACCCTCGACGGCCGGGTCGACCCCGTGGACCTGACCGCGCTGGACGCCCTGCTGGACGGCGGACCGGGCGACGTGCGCCACCGCGACGACCTCGTGGTGCGCTCCACCCGCCGGACCTGGACGGCCCGACGCCCCGCGGACCGCCCCTGACGCCCGGGCGACGACGCGCCCGCCGCGGGGCCGATGACCGGCCGGTCGTCGGCCGGTCTCCGGGTCGGAGGCGACCCGCCGCCCCGCAGGCGCTCCGCACCGTTGGCCCCTACGGTGGAGTGAGCTCGCCGACGCCCGCGGGCGGCCCCTCGCCGGCCGCCCCGGCGTCGGCCACCTGCCATCAGGAGGTCATCCCGCCATGTCCATCGCCTCGGAAACCCCCGTTCTGGACACCATCGCCGCCATGACCGTCGATTCCCTGGAGCGCTGCGGCCTGTCCCCGGACACGCTCATCCTCACCCGGATCGCCGCGCTCGCCGCCTCGGACGCGCCCCCGATCTCCTACCTCGCGCACATCGACCCCGCGCTGCGCACCGGCCTGACCGTCGAGCAGCTGCAGGACGTCCTGGTGGCCATCGCCCCCATCGTCGGCACCGCCCGCGTCATGACGGCGGCCGGGAACATCGCCTCCGCCCTCGGCGTCGCGATCGCCGTGGCGGAGGCGGAGATCGAAGCCGAGGTCGAAGCCGGCAGCTGAGCTCCGGCGATCCCGGCGACGACCGCCGGCCGAGCCGCAGCGACTCCGACGACCGGCCCCGCACGCCCCACCGGCGCGCGGCGGCCGGTCGTCGCACGTCCGGCCCCGGCCGATGGGCCGCCCTCCCCGCCGTGACACGACCGGCAGGGTGTCGCCGGCGGCCCCGGGTTCGGCGCGGCCCGGTGGCTCCTGAAGTCGTCCCGGTGACGGTCACCGCGCAGTGACGGTGGAAGCCCTGCGCCGACCGCTCCTCGCCGGTCGTCCGCTCACACGCGGGGTGCCGCACCCGGCCCCCAGGCCGAGAGACCGTCAAATGACGCCAGGCTGAGTGGTGTTGACGGCTCTCGGCGTATGCGAGAACGTCACGGAAAGGCCTTCTCCCGGTTACACGACCGGCTCTCTCCTCGTGTCATGCTCCCGATTACCAAAAAGTCAACACGCGTAGATCGCGGCGCCGCCGAGCGGGGCGCCGTGCTCCCACGCGTGCTCGATCGGGAAAGGCACCCCCATGCCCGTTGCGCAGATAGGCAGATGGAAGGCGCTGGCGGCGGCCGTCTCCGCCGTCCTCGTCGGTCTCACCCTCCCGGCGGTCGCCGCGACTCCGGCGAGTGCCACGACCACCGCGTACGACAGCACGTACTACAAGAACGCGATCGGCAAGAGCGGCACCAGCCTGAAGTCGGCGCTGCACACCATCATCAGCAGCCAGACGAAGATCTCGTACGACGCGGTCTGGAACGCGCTGAAGGCCACCGACCAGGACCCGAACAACAGCAACAACGTGGTCCTGCTCTACAGCGGCACCTCGCGCAGCAAGAGCCTCAACGGCGGCGCCGTGGGCGACTGGAACCGTGAGCACGTGTGGGCCCAGTCCCACGGCAACTTCGGTACGTCGGCCGGCCCGGGCACCGACCTGCACCACCTGCGTGCGGCGGACGTCCAGGTCAACAGCACCCGCGGCAACAAGGACTTCGACAAGGGCGGCAGTGCCGTCAGCGGCGCGCCCGGCAGCTACACCGACTCCGACTCCTTCGAGCCGCGTGACGCCGACAAGGGCGACGTGGCCCGCATGATCCTCTACATGGCGGTCCGCTACGAGGGCGGCGACGGCTTCGCGGACCTGGAGCCCAACGAGACCGTCCCCAACGGCAGCATCCCGTACATGGGCAAGCTCTCCGTCCTGAAGCAGTGGAACGAGCAGGACCCGCCGAGCGCCTTCGAGGAGCGGCGCAACCAGCTGATCTTCGACACCTACCAGAACAACCGCAACCCCTTCATCGACCACCCCGAGTGGGTCGAGGCGATCTGGTAGACCGCCCTGTGCCTGGGTCGAACCCTCCTTCCGGGTAAGGCGGTTCCGGCCCGCTGCAATGGCCGACGGTGACGCCCGGGCTGTTCCGGCAGTCCGGGCGTCTGTCAATGAATCCTTGACAAGAGACGGCCCGTCAAGGTTTCCTTGACAGCATGCCGACGACGAACGAGGACGCACCGCTCAGCCCCGAGGACCGGGCCCGGATCCGGGAGGGGATCGCCGCCGCCGTCCTGGGCGGCACGCAGGGGCTGGCCGAATCCCTGGAGCACGACCCCGCCGGATACCTGCGCCTGGTGGACGCGAGCAGCGTCGCCGCGGAGGAGGCGGGCCGCTTGCTGCGCGAGGCCGTCCAGGGTGCCCGGGCGGCCGGGCACAGCTGGGAGACCGTGGGCGAGGTGCTCGGGGTGAGCCGCCAGGCCGCGCAGCAGCGCTTCGCCGCCAAGGCGCCGATCACCGAGGCCGGCGGCCCCGAGCGGCGCATCCTGACCCCGCTGACCGCGTTCAACGAGATGGCGGCCCTGGCCGAGGCCGGTCGGGACGGCTGGCACCTGGTCGGCTACGGCGCCCTCTACCACGAGGTCGAGGCGTCCGACCGGCCGTGGGAGCACACCCGGAGGCCGCTGGCGGGCGGCGGACGGCAGCGCCGGTTGGAGGCCGAAGGGTGGATCCCGGTCGGCGAGGGCTGGTTCCCCTGGCGTTACTTCAAGCGCCCGCTGCACCGGGACGACAGCGGCCGCTCGGACGGCTAGCGCGCGACGGGCGGCCCGTACGGCCGCGCCACTGTACGGGCCGCCCGTCCCGACCCCGCCCCGGCGGACCGAGCCCGCGCCGGAGGACCGAGCCCGCGCCGGAGGCCCTCGCGGCGACGTCCGCCGACCCGACCGACTGCGGCGCGGCGCCGGCCCGACGCGTCGGTTCTCACCCGAACGGCCGCACTCGCCGGCTGCGATGCGCGCCGGTCCCCTCCCTCGCCCTGATCGACCCTCACGCCGAGAGCCGCCCCGACCGCCGAGCCCGTGGCGGCCGTGCCGGCGCGCGGCGCCCCCGTCGCCGGTTCCGTCCGCGGCATGGCGGTCGTCGCCGAGAAGCCCCAGCCCAAGGGCCCTCGGCCGCTGTCGCAGCACCGCGGTCCGGGTTTCTGCGGCGTCCCGGCCGTCACCGGCCGGCTCGCTGTGACGGCCCACCCCGGCTCGGCCCCCGCTGCCGCGCTGCCGCGCCGCCGGAGCCGCCGGACCCGGAATCCGGCTCCGGCCGTTGCGAGGAACCCGGGCGGCCGGATGCGCCGGTCGGGGGAGGACCGCAGCATGGGGGCATCAGCGCATGCCCGTCCATGTCGTCCATGCACGTCCATGCCGTCCACGCCGCCCTCGGTGCCGCATCCGGGAGGCAGCCGGTCCCGTCCGGACAGGAGACCCCTCCCATGAACCTCGCGGTGAACCTCGCGGCGGACTACCCGCTGCTCAACGTCTTCTGGACCATGCTCTGGTTCTTCCTGTGGATCCTCTGGTTCATGTTGCTCTTCCGGATCCTCGTCGACCTCTTCCGCGACGACTCGCTGAGCGGCTGGGGCAAGGCCGGCTGGGCCGTCTTCCTGATCCTGCTGCCCTTCCTGGGGGTCTTCGTCTACCTGATCGCGCGCGGCCGGGGCATGGGCGAGCGCGACATGCGCCAGGCGCAGGAGAGTCAGGACCGCTTCCGCTCGTACGTCCGCGAGAGCGCGGGCAGCTCCGCCCGGACCTCGACGGCCGACCAGCTGGCCAAGCTCCACCAGCTGCACGGCGCGGGCCAGATCACCGAGGAGGAGTACGCCAAGGCCAAGGCCAAGGTCCTGGCCTGACACCGGACTTCGCGCCCGCCGTGGCCCGGAGCGTGCCGCACCGCGTACGGTGCGGCACGCTCGCTCCGGGCCCGGCTCCTGGTTCCCGGGCTCGCTACGGCTGCACCGTGATCTCGGGGAGCCGCGCCGACAGGTAGCCGCCGAAGGCGACCAGGTTGAACACGCCGGTGTGGATGCCGTCGACCGTCTGCTGGATGGCGGCGTTCGTGAATCCCAGCTCCACCACCTTGAAGGTGTTCCACGCGGCCGTCGGGAAGGCAGCCGCCAGGTCCCGGCTCCAGGTCGCGAACCTGAAGTGCCCGTTCAGCTCGATGACATGGACGGGCCGGTCCCTGCTCCAGGCCCTGCAGGCGCGTCGGTTGGCCTGGTCCAGGTCGTCCCAGAAGTCCGCGAACTCGTCGACGGTGAAGATGTCCTCGCTCGACGACGAGGAGGAGCTCAGGACGGGAACGGACTTCGTGGCGGCCCTGGTCGCGGCGGCCGACGCCGCGGCCAGCTCCCGCCGGTAGGAGTCCAGCCAGGCGGCCAGCGGGTTCGTCCCGGTGGTCGGTTGGGCCTCCCGCTCCCACACCTTCGGGTCCTCGACGCGGGTCACCGTGCTCAGCAGGCGCCGGGCTTCGGGGTTGCCCTCGAAGTGGCGCCAGAGCGCGAGGCAGGCGGCCGGGTCGGCGGTGCGGCCGAACGCCATGCAGGCGTCGAAGGAGGCCACGTAGCCCGGTGCGAGCTGGGCCTCCGCCTCGCCGAACTCGGTGAGCGGGGACCGGAATGAGGCGCTGGCGAACCACCCGGCCGGCTGGTCGGGGCTCTCCCAGCCCTGCTGGTAGACGTCGATGACGGGGACGATGTGGGTCGCCCAGAAGCCGAGCAGGTGGTTCTCGGCGCCCCGCTGCCGATCCTGCGGGGTGAGGGCGGCCCAGCCGGCCCGGCGCTCCAGGGTGCCGGCGGTGAAGAAGGAGGCGACGAAGCGGTCCAACGCGGTCACGGGCGCGGGGCCGATCGGCGTGAAGGCCTCCGTCCGCAGTCGCCTCGTCACCTTGGCGCGGGACTTCTCCGGCAGCCCGTACAGGTAGGTGAGGAAGTCCCAGGCGCTCAGCGAGCGGCGGTGCCGGCGGGCGTCGTCCAGCACGAGCGCGGACTCCAGCTTCCGGGACGAGGCCAGGACGAAGGACGCCTCACGCGCTCCCTGGGCGGTGGTGGCGAGCTTGTGGAACTCGGGGATCGCCACCTCCGGGTTCCGGGTGATCCGCTCGAACCAGTCCTTGGCCCGTGCGACGTAGAGCGCCAGGTGGGCGTTCGCCTCCTGGTACGCGGCCGTGTCCGGGAGCGTGGTCGTCATGCCGCTCAGGCCGGACGCGCTGGCCTTGCCCACACAGAAGGTCAGCCGGATGTCGGGGTCTTTGACCCGGCCCAGGATCCCCTGACACGTGTGCCGGCCGTTCCGGCAGCCCTTCAGGTCGGTGCAGAGCTGGGTCTCGGCCTCGAAGCCCGGCGTGAAACCGATGTAGATGATCTGGTTCTTCGCGGACTCGACGGTGTGCATCCGCGCGTACTCGGGATGGGTGAGCGGCCCGATCCGGTAGTTGTGGACCACGGGCGGTTCGTCCGTGGACCGGAAGACGGTCGGCGGCTCGACACCGCCCACCCGGGTCAGCACCGCCATGCCGATCGTGATGGCCAGCAGGGTGTCGGTCTGGGCGTAGATCCCCACGCTCCCGCCGGCCGGGACGAAGGTGTCGGGCCCGCTGTAATTGCCGTGGCCCATGATGAAGGTGGTCAACTGCTGCTCCCGGTCTGCGGCTCACCGGCCCGCGAAGCGGGCCCCCGCACCGAAATGTACGTCAAACAGCGCACATCACAGGGGATTTGGAAGAATTAGCCGAACGGTGCCGGTCCCGGCGGCGGACCGGTGGGCCGGTGGGCCGGTGGAGCCGCCCTCGCCCCGCCCGCGTCCTTCCCGCGCCCTACTCGATCCCTGCCCGTGCCCGGCTCACATCCTGCCCCGTCCGCCCGTCCGCCCGTCCGCCCGTCCGCCCGTCCGCCAGCCCGCCCGTCCGTCCGTCCGCCAGCCCGGCGAGTGCGGGCGGCGCCGGCGACGACCCCGCGGCGATGCGGAAGGCTCCCAGGACGCCGTGTCCGGAAGGCCACGGCACACCCATCGCGAGATGACGAACGGCTGACCACCCGGGCACCCGGCGCCCCGAACGGCCCTCCGGCCAGCACTTCAGCAGGTGCACATCTCCGCTCTCCCGAATGGCCACCCGGACGCCAGCCGCCTCCGCGAGACATACGGGTGCCACCCCCTGCGGGGCAGCCGTCCGGCCGGCGAGCCGGCGCCTCGGTTGCACACGCCGGCCCCCACGCTCGCGTATCCGGAGAGTCCACATGACCACCGCTCCCGTCCTGACGCCGCCCCTGCCCGCCGCCCGTACCGCACCACCGCGGCGCACCACCGCGCCGACCCCGAGCTACTCGGTGCTGATCGCCCGCACCGAGGCCGACCTGCGCGCCGCCCAGCGCCTGCGGCACCTGGTGTTCGCCGGGGAGATGGGCGCCCGACTGGACACCCTCCGCCCCGGCCTGGACGTCGACGCCTTCGACGAGCACTGCGAACACCTGATCGTCCGCGAGGACGCCACCGGCGAGGTCGTCGGCACCTACCGACTGCTCCCGCCCGAGCGCGCCGCCCGGGCCGGCCGGCTCTACTCCGACACCGAGTTCGACCTCACCAACCTGGCCGCCCTGCGCGGCAGCCTGGTCGAGGTCGGCCGCTCCTGCATCCACCCCGACCACCGCGCCACCGGCGCCGTCATCAACCTCATGTGGGGCGCCCTGGCGCGCTACCTCGTCGAGTCGGGCAACACCTGGATCGCCGGCTGCTGCTCCGTCCCGCTGGCCGACGGCGGCACCGCCGCCGCCGGGGTCTGGGACACCGTGGCCGCCAGGCACCTCGCCCCCGAGGAGTACCGGGTCCGCCCGCTGCGCCCCTGGGACCCGGCCGGCATCACCCGCCCCGCCCGGAGCAGCCTGCCGCCGCTGCTGCGCGGGTACCTGCGGCTCGGGGCCTGGGTCTGCGGGACGCCCGCCCACGACCCCGCCTTCGGCGTCGCGGACCTGTACGTCCTGCTCTCGCTGGAGCGCACCGACCCCCGCTACCTGCGGCACTTCCTGTCGGCGGGCGCGAGCGAACCCGCTGCCGCGAGCGACCCCGGTGCCGCCGACGGACCGGTCGGGGCGACGGGCAGCGCCGGATGAGCGCCTGGTTGCCGACCGCGCCCTGCACCCCCGAGGCCTGCGTCAGCGGGTCGGTCGCCACCGTCCCGGTTCCCCGGCGGGTCCTGCGCTGCGCCGTCCTGGCGGCCGTACTGGCCGTCGGCTTCGCCCTGGCACCGGTGCTGGCCCGCCCCGGCCGGGCCGGGGCGGGAGCCCACGCCGGGCCGGAGGCACCGCCGCGCGAGCTGCCGGCGGAGCGACTGATGCGCGGCTGGACGCGGCTGCTGGTGGCCGCCCTCGGAGTGCGGATCAGCGCCGCCGTACCGCCTCGCAGCGCCTCGGCGGGCGTCGGGCCGGGGGCCCTGCTGGTCGCCAACCACGTGTCCTGGCTGGACATCCTGCTGATCGGGGCGCTCCGGCCCGGGCGCATGCTGGCGAAGACCGAAGTCCGGGGCTGGCCGCTGTTCGGCCGGCTGGCCGCCGGGATCGGCACCATCTTCATCGAACGCGACCGGCTGCGGGCCCTGCCGCGGACGGTGGAGGAGGTCGCGGCGGCCCTGCGGCGAGGGGAGGACGTGGTGGTCTTCCCCGAGGGCAGTACCTGGTGCGGACGCGGCGGCGGGCGCTTTCGGCCCGCCGCCTTCCAGGCGGCGCTGGGGGCGGGCGCCCCGGTGCAGCCGGTGGTCATCCGCTACCGCCTGGCCGGCGGGGAGCCGACGACCGCCCCCGCGTTCGTGGGGGACGACGGTCTGCTCGCCTCGGTGTGGCGGGTGGCCGGCGTCCGCGGCCTGGTCGCCGAGGTGACGCTGCTCCCCGAGATCCCCGCCGGCCGACACCTCGAACGCCGCGCCCTGGCCCGGGCCGCCCAGGCCTCCGTCCAGGGCCGGCCCGGCCGGCCGCACCCCGGCCACCTGCACCCAGGCCACGTGCACCCAGGCCACCCGGAGCCCGCCCACTCGCAGCCCGGTCAATCAAACCCCGGTCACCCACACCCCGGTCACCCGCAGCCGCGCCGGCTGGCCGGTCATCCGTCCTGAGCGGCTGCGCCGGCCCCGTCCCCGGACGCCGCCCTACGCGTCCTCGACCTCCAGGCCGTAGGCGACCACGGCCTGGCGCAGTCCGCCCGGATACCCGGCGAGGGCGGGGGTGAAGTCCCAGTCCCCGGCGGCGTCGCGGTCGAACCGGCCCAGCCGCATCGCGGTGTTGGTCGGTGCGCCGTCGGCGAGGTGCACCACGGCCGAGGCCTGGTCGGCGCCGGGTTCGAGGATCAGCGCCGGGCCCGCGAACCCGCCCATGGTCGCCGCCGGGTGGTTCTCGGTGTCGGCCGCCGCGACGATGACGAGCCGGTCGGCGTCGGGCGGCAGGGCGTCGAAGTCGACCATCAGGCAGGCGTTCGCGTCGCCGTAGCCGGTGACCAGCCGCACCGAACCGTCCGGGGTCGAGCCGTTGTTGTAGAACACCAGGTGCCCGTCGGACAGCGCCGTGTTCCCCCGGCACACCAGGGCGGCGATGTCGTACTCCTCCTCGCCGGTCCAGTGCAGGAGGAGTCGGGCGGGTTCGGTCGCGACCTCCACCTCGGGCAGTCCGCCCTCCTCGGGGGGTGCGTCGGCACCGTGGCGGGCCGAGGTGAACACCTCGTGGAAGCCGTGGTGCTTGAGCAGTCCGACCAGTTCGGCGCCGTTGATGAGGGTGATCGGTTTGCCGCTGACGAACTGGTGCGAGCTCGGGCCGAACCTGCTGGTCGTGACGAGCACGGCCTTCGTCGCGGCCTGGTCGTGCTGCAGGGTGCCGTACAGGTCCCGTACGGCCGACGGCGCCACCGTGTCCCGGTACCGCTTCACCTGCACGATCACGTTCCCACCCCGGAAGGGGTCCGTGTCGATCCCGCGCACGTCCACCCCGCCGTCCCGCGAGCGCGCCGTGAGCGCGACCTTCATGCCCATCGCCTCCATCAGCCGGGCGATCAGCTGCTCGAACTCCACCGGGTCCATCGCCAGCAGGAGCTGCAGCTCGCGCACCCGTTTGGTCATCCGGCCGCGGTTCGCGTTGGTGTCGTTGCGAAGGTGGCGGAAGAGCATGCGCTGCGCGTTGCGCTCATCGGTGTCGGGGTTGCTGAGGCGGTGGAGCTTGTGGCTCCGGGACATACGGTGCCCCCTCGGGGGTTGGCTGCGTGGTGGTACGCGCCAGGGTAGGGGTGGAGCTGACGCGGTGTCAGTCGCCTCCGGTGATTGATCGTTTTCGACAGGGATTGATCAGGATCCGCCCGTTCGTCGCGGCTGCCCCGGCGGCCCGGACGAGGCGACGGGCTCGGGCCACCGGGGCGGCCGCGGGTGGGATCGGCTGACGGGTGCGGGCCGGCTGCGGGTGTGACGCGGGTCACTGTCCTCCCGCGCGTCCCGCTGTCACGTTTCGCCGGCCGGATCCGTCAGTGCTGTGCAACCGTCCACACGGCAAGGAGATCGTCATGGAAGCCCGTCTGAACGCCTACGGCAACCCCGTCGCCGCCAGGTTCCTCAAGCACGTCAACGCGGCCGGGAGGGTCGTCACGGACTCCACCCTGCCGGCCGCGACGCAGGAGCTGGTGAAGATCCGCGCCAGCCAGATCAACGGCTGCGGCTTCTGCACCGACATGCACACCAAGGACGCCGCGCACGCCGGGGAGACGTCGGTGCGCCTCCACCTGATCGCGGCCTGGCGGGAGGCCACGGTGTTCACCGAGGCGGAGCGGGCCGCCCTGGAGCTGACCGAGCAGGGCACCCGCATCGCCGACGCCGCCGGCGGTGTCTCCGACGGGGCCTGGGCGGACGCCGCCGAGCACTACGACGAGGAGCAGCTGGCCGCCCTGGTGTCGCTGATCGCCCTGATCAACGCCTACAACCGGATGAACGTGATCATCCGGCAGCCCGCGGGCGACTACCAGCCGGGCCAGTTCGGCTGATCGCGGGGCCCGGACCTGCCGGCGCGGCGGCGGCCACCGCGGTCCCGGGCCCTACTGCCGGGGGCCGCCGCCCTGCCGGACGGCGCCGCGCAGGAGGAAGGCCGCCACGACCTCGAACAGGCCGAGCAGGAGTAGCCACAGGCCCAGCAGCCGGGCGAGCGCCACCGCGGACTCCACCGGGTACGCGAGGACGACGACGCCCGCGATGATGCCGATCGCGCCGAGGAAGACGGCCAGGCCGCGGCCCGGCACACCGCGGGCGGCCAGGGCCACGAAGAGCGTGAGGATGCCCGCCAGCAGCCAGTAGGCGCCGACGATGAGGGCCAGGAATCCGACCGTCTGCAACTGGTGACGCAGGCACAGCACACCCGCGAGCACCGACAGCAGGGAGAGCACCACCTGGAGCACGCGGGATCCGGTGGCCTCCGGGTGGGTGAAGGCCGTCACGAAACGGACCACGCCGGCGACCAGCAGTTGCAGTCCGATGATGATCGCGACGACCCGGGCCGTCTCCTCCGGCCAGGTCAGCATCACGACTCCGGCGACGACGGTGAGGACGCCGAAGCCCAACGCCCACCACCACGACCTGCCCAGGCCGGCCAGCCAGTCCTGCGGGTCCGTCGTCCCGGGTCCGACTTCTGTTGCCACGGCTCGACTCCCTCGCTGGTCAGGGCTGCCGGGGAGCGCGCCCGCGACTCGTCGGGGCACGAACCCTCAAGGGAAGTGTCGCGCTTCCGGCACCGCCCGGCGACACGGGCGGGCCGGCCGACCCGGATCCGCGGCGGGTGCACCCGGTGCCACCCTCGGACGGTGCCGGTCTGCCCGGTCTGCCCGGTGCGGGTGAGGCGGCTGAGGTGGGTGAGGCGGGTGAGCGTGGCACCGGGCGCGGGACCGTCCGGTGCGGGGCCCGGCCCCCGGCCGGTTGGTCGCGACGGCGGCATCCCGTAACGTCCACCCGACTCGGGGATTCCCCGGACAGGCGATCAAGGCGGGGGCAGACATGACATACCGGCGTGCGGCGATACCGGCACTGGTCGGAGGGCTGGTGCTCACGGCGCTCCTCTGGTGGGCGGGGGCGAGCCTGCAGGCGCTGCACCTGCGGGGAAGCGCCGGGGTGTTGGGCGCGCAGGGCGTCGCCGACCTGGAGCGCTGGCTGGCCCCCTGGGCGTACGACCCGTCAGCCCTGGCCGGGGCCGGCGCCGAGACGTCCGGTGGGATCGGGGACACGGCCGCGGCCGACACCGGTCGGTACCACTCGCTGTACACCACCGCGCTGCAGATCCGGTTCGGCGCGGTCTTCGCCTTCTTCGTTCCCGGGGCGCTGCTCCTCGTCCGCAGGCTGCCGCCGGTGGAGGGCCGGCTGCCGGCCGCGCTGCTAGCCCTGTGGACCTGGGGCCTGGTGGCCGGGACGCTGGCGGTGACCGTCTCCGCGCCGTGGCTGATCGCATCGCAGGGGCACGGCAGCTACCGGTTCCTGCCCCAGCTGGCGGGCGTGATCTCCTCCGGACGGCAGGCGCTGGTGGCGACGGCGCTGCTCGCGGCGGCCGTCACGGTGCTCGCGGCGCGGATCACCGCCAAGGGCGCCGGTCCGCTGCCGCGTGCGGCCGTCCCCGTCCGCGCCGCGCGCCTGGCCGCCACCACCGGGACGGCGGTGATCGCCCTGTCCCTCGTGGTCCTGTCCTACCAGCCGATCGCCGCCACCCTCCAGCAGGTCTCGCCGGACGGCGGGCTGTTCGTCGAACCCGGTGACCTGCTGCGCCAGTGGCTGCTGCTCGGCACCTGGGCGGGCCCGGCGGGCGGACCGATCGGCGAGTGGCTGCTCTACCGGGCCGCCGACCTGCTGGTGCTCGCCGTGGTCTGGTGGGCCCTGCGGCTGCTGCCCGGCCTGCTCGTCCGGGCCACGGTGCCGGCGATGGCGGTGGGAACGGTCTGCGCGACCGTCCTCGGCCTGCTGGCCGGCCAGCTGCTGCGGGTGGCCCTGGTCGACGCGGGCCCGCGCCAGGGGCTGCTGCACCTGCTCGGCGGCGTCGACGGCGGTGTGCCCGCCGCCCTGACCAGCGGGCTGGTGGCGGGCCTCGCGGCTGCCGTGACGCTGCGGGCGGCCACCGGTCGTACCGGGGCCGCGGCCCTGCCGGCGGGCGCCGCCTGACCCTGCGGTCCGGCCCGGCCGGCCGGGCCGCTGCCTCCGCCGTGCCGCCCGGCTCCGGTGCGCTGCCCCGGGACCGAGCGTCGGTGTCGGGCCCGGGGCTGGTTCGCGCCGTACCGGTTCGCGTGGAACCGGATCCCGGCGGTTCGGATCGTGGTGGTTCAGACCGCGGCGGTCACGACGATCTCGACGAGCACCTCGGGGCGGTAGAGCGAGGCCTGCACCGTGGCGCGGGCGGGCGTCGCCCCGGCGGGCACCCAGGCGTCCCAGGCCAGGTTCATCTCGGCGAAGTCCTTGATGTCCGCCAGGTAGATCTCGGCGCGGAGCACCTTGGTCCGGTCGCTGCCGGTCTCCGCCAGCAGACGGTCGACGGAGGCGAGCACCTGCTTGGTCTGCTCCTCGACGCCGAGGGTGATGTCCGCGGCGACCTGACCGGCCAGGTACACCGTGCCGTTGTGCACCACTGCCTCGCTCATCCGCTCGCCCGAACCGAAGCGCTGGATCATGGGGTACCTCCTGTTGGATCGTTGGGAGCGCCGATCGTATCGGCGCTCCCACGCCGTCGTCGGGCCCGTCCACAGAGTGGCCCCCACCTGCGCGGAGCGGCTGCGCGGGCGCCACCGCACCGGTTCGGCGGACGACAGGACGCCCCGGCCGACGCCCTGCCGGACCGTCAGCCCGGCCGGCCGGCGTCACCGGAGCGCAGCTCCGCCGGCTCGCCGCTGAACACCACCCGCCCGCGGCGCAGCACGTGCACCACCCCGGCAGCCGAGAGCGCCGCGGGGACGGCCGCGGCGGCCACCACGACCGTCCGGCCCTCGGCCGCCACCGCGACCAGCCGGGCGTGCAGCCGGGTGGCGACCGCCGGTGCCAGCCCCCGGTCCGGCTCGTCCAGCAACAGCAGCCGCGGGCGCGCGCCCAGCGCCCGGCCGAGCGCCGTCATCTGCTGCTGGCCGCCCGAGAGGCTGCCGGCCGGCCGGCCGAGCAGCGGCACGAGCTCGGGGAAGAGGCCGGTGGCCGCCTCGATCCCGGGGCCGAGGTTCTCGGCGACGGTCAGCGCGGCGAACACCGCCCGCTCCGCGGGGACGAGGGCGAGCCCGGCCCGCGCCCGGCGGTCGGCGGGCAGCGCGGTGACGTCCCGTCCGGCCCACAGCACCCGCCCGGCGGTCGGCCGGACCGCACCGGCCAGGGTGCGCAGTACCGTGCTGCGCCCGGCGCCGTTGCGGCCCAGCAGCAGCGTCACCCGGCCGGCGGGGCAGACCAGGTCGACCCCGTGCAGGGCCTCGACCAGCCCGTACCGGACCCGGACGGCGCGCAGCTCGGCCTCGACGGTCATCCGCCGCCCCAGGCCGCGGCGACCAGCGGGTCGGCGAGCACGGCGGCGGCGGGACCGCTGGTGCGCATCCGGCCGCTCTCCATCACGTACACGGTGTCGGCGAGCCGGCCGACGAAGCGGAGGTCGTGCTCGACCAGCAGCAGGGCCGTGCCCTCGGCGGCCAGTGCCCGCAGGACCGGGGCGAGCCGGTCGGCCTGCGCGAGGTCGAGGCCCGCGGCGGGTTCGTCGAGCAGCAGGACGGCGGGCGCGGCGGCGAGCGCCCGGGCGAGTTCGACCAGGCGCAGGGTGCCGGTGGGCAGGCCGTCGGCGGGCTCGTCGCGGAGGGCGTCGAGGCCCAGCAGGCGCAGTGCGCGGTCGGCCGCGCTGGGGTCGGCCGCGCTGGGGTCGGCCGCACTGCGGTCGGTGGCACTGCGGTCGGTGGCACCGCGGTCGGCGGGCCCGCCGCGGTGCGACCGGCCGAACGGACGCGGCAGCCCGTGGGCGCGCTGCTCGGCGCCGACCAGCGCGTTCTGGCCGACCGTCAGCCCTTGGAAGACGGCGATCTGCTGGAAGGTCCGGGCGAGGCCGAGACGGGCCCGGGCGTGGTCGGGCAGGCGGGTGACGTCGCGGCCGGCCAGCAGCACCCGGCCGGCGTCGGGCCGGGCCGCGCCGGCGAGGCAGTCGAAGAGGGTGCTCTTGCCGGCGCCGTTCGGCCCGATCAGCGCGGTGACGCGGCCCGGCGGCACGTCGAGGTCGACGCCGTCCACCGCGGCGATCCCGCCGAACCGGCGCACGAGGCCCCGCGCCGCGAGCCCGCCGCCCGCGGCCGGACCTCCCGGGCCGGGCTCCGGGGAGGTCGGGGGCGTCGGCCGGCTCATGGGCGGCGCTCCGGGAGGCGGGCGCGGAGCCGGGCCCGGGCCCGTTCCCCGTACGGTGTCAGCCGGGGCGGGGCGGCCGGCGGGCGGGGGCCGGTGCGCCGCAGCAGGCCGGCGAGCCCGCCGGGCAGCCGCCCGACGGCGGCGGCGAGGGCGCCGACGACGACGGCGGCGACGCCGGGCACCGTACCCGCGTCCAGGCCGGTCAGCAGCGCCGCGGCCAGGACGGCGCCGAGCGCGCTGTCCGCCCCGGCCACCACCACGGTGGCGAACCACAGCAGGCTCTGCACCGGGTCGAAGGCGTCGGCGGAGAAGGCCCGCCCGCCCAGGGCGGTGAGGCCGCCGCCGAGCGCGGCCAGCCCGGCACCGGCCATGAAGACCACCAGCTTGAGCCGGGGTACGTCCACGCCCGCGGCGCCCGCGCCGGCCTGGTGGTCGCGCATCGCGGCCAGCGCCCGGCCGAGCCGACCGCGGTGCAGGGCGCGCACCAGCAGCAGGGCGAGCCCCAGCAGGACGAGCTCCGCGGTGTAGAAGGCGGCGTCGCCGTCGAGGAACGCCGGCCGGTCGACGGCCAGCCCCGAGGTGGCGTACGGCTGCTGGAAGACCAGGCGACTGAGGGCGGTGCCGACCGCGAAGGTGACCAGGGCCAGCGCCAGGCCGCGGCGGCGGATCGCCGGCCACCCGGTGAGCAACCCGAGTGGCACCACGGCGGTCACCGCCAGCAGCAGTGCCGCCGCCGCGGGCAGCGCCGCCACCCCGGGCACCCGGCCGGACGTCAGCAGGGCGGTGCCGAGCGCGCCGAGGCCCGCGTACCCGGCCTGACCGAGCGACACCTGACCGCCGTACCCGGTGACGACCACGAGCGACAGCAGCACCAGGGCCAGCGCGGGAACCGCCACCGCGTGCCGCAGGTCCTCGCTGCGAAAACCCAGCGGCAGCAGCAGGAGCACCGCGCAGGCGGCCCTGGCGGCGCCCGTCGCCGGGCCCGGGCGGACCGGGGTGGCGGGCCGGGCGATGGCGCTGTCGTCGGCGGCGCCGCGCCACGGCAGCAGTGCGGCCACCAGCAGTGCGACGGTGAACAGGTTGGCCTGCACGGCCTCGGCGAGCGGCAGCAGCTGCCCGGCCGGGCGCAGCCGGGTCAGCTCGCTCTGCGCGACGCCGAGGGCGAGGCCGGTGCCGACGGCGACCGGCAGGCTGCGCAACCGGGCGGCGACCGCGACCGCCATGGTCTCCATGACCAGCAGCGGCAGCCCGTACGGATCGAGCAGCAGGAACGGCGCCAGCAGCACGCCCACCAGACCGGCGGTGAACGAGCCGAAGGCCCAGCCCGCGGCGGAGACCCGGTCGGCGTCGATGCCGGTCAGCGCGGCGAGCGGCCGGTTGTCCACGACGGCGCGCACCCGCAGTCCGAAGGCGGTGTACCGGGTGACCAGCCCCACCCCGCCCGCCAGGGCGAGCACGGCGGCGAGCTGCACGGCGGTGTCGAGGCGCAGCGCCCGGCCGCCGAGGTCGGCGAGCCGCCGCGGCCCGACGAGGGCCGGCGCGTCGGCGAACGGCGCGGTGCCCCAGAGCAGCACGACGGCGCCGACCAGCAGCACGAACACGCCGATCCCGGCCACCATCGTCTCGCCCGTGCCGGCGCCGCGGCGCTGCAGCGGGCGGAACACGGCGAGGTCCAGCAGCACCCCGAACGCGGGGGCGGCCACGAGGAGGCAGAACACCGCGGCCGGGGCGAGCGGCCAGCCGCGGACGACGACGAGCTCACGCAGCAGGTAGGCGGTGGCGACGGCCTGGGCGCCCTGCGCGAGGTTGAGCACACCGGTGGTGCGGTGGGTGACGACGAGGCCGACCCCGCTGAGCGCGGCGGCACTGCCGACCGACAGGCCGGCCAGGGCGAGGTCCGCGGTCAGGCCGGCGCCGGTGGTCACGGGCCCGGCGCCGCGGGGGGCTCGGCGCCGGCGGGCGGCGCGGGCTCGCAGACCGGGCACGGGGCGAGGCCGCGGGCGCGGACGGCCGGCGGGTCGAGCGGGGCGGCGGCCTCCTTCCCCGTGACCAGCGGGCAGCCGGGCCGGTGGTAGAGCGTGCCGCCGGGCAGGGCGAGCGGGGGGCGGTCGTCGGGGCCTCCGGTCCCGGCGGGTTCGACCGCCTTGCCGTCGGTGGCCGTGCGGTCGGTGGCCGGGGCTCCGCCCGCGGGCCCGTCGACGGGCGGTTCCTCGGTGACCAGGAGCTCGTACAGCCGGTCGAGGCGGGGGTCGGCCCCGGCACCCTGGCCGGGCGGGCGGCGGGCCGCGATCAGGACGGCGCCGGCGACGATCAGGGCCGCCCCCGGTGCGGTCGCGGAGGCCAGGTAGGGGAGCTGGCGGGCGGTGAGGCTCTCGCCGGAGACGCCGTACCAGCCGAGGACGCACAGGGCCGCACCGGCGGCGAGCGTGAACCAGCCGGGCCACTCCCGCAGGGCCCGCAGCAGACCCGCGGCGCTCGGCCGGGGGAGCCGGTTCATCCGCTTTCCTCCCGTTCCGTTACTTTGCGTCCGTTCCTCTTGCGGTTCGTCCCGATATCGGCCTTCATAGTGTCACGCGCGGTGAACCGCGCCGCAGTGACGGCTCCGGCACGAAGCCGTCTTCGAGACGAACGACCGGGGCCGGCGGCGGGAGGTCGGCCCGCAGGTCGGAAGGACGCGGTGAGGGACTCATGCGCACCACCCGCAGCGAGCCGGCCGGGGCGGCCGGACCCGCTCCCGCGCGGCGACCGGTCGCGCACCGGCGCCCCGCCACCGCCGCCGCAGCCCTCCTCGCCGCACTGGCGCTGGCCCTGACGGCCGGCTGCGGCAGCAGTTCCTCCGATTCCGGCACGGCGTCCGCGAGCGCCTCGCCGACCGCGACCGCCACGGCCTCCGCCTCCGCGGCCGGCACGGCGCCGGCCGACGTGGCCGCGGCCACCGCCGAGGTCACCGCCAACTGGCAGAAGTTCTTCGACCCGGCCACGCCGATCGCCGACAAGGCCGCCCTGCTGCAGAACGGCGAAGCCCTGCAGCCGGCCCTGCAGGGCTTCGCGTCCGACCCGCGGGTGGGCCAGGTCAAGGCCGAGGTCGCCGCGGTGGACTTCACCTCGGCCACCGAGGCCACCGTCACCTACTCGCTGTCGCTGGAGGGCAACGTCGTCCAGCCCGCCGCCACCGGCACGGCCGTGCTGGACGGCGGCACCTGGAAGGTCTCGACCGCGAGCCTGTGCGGGCTGGTCGCGCAGGCGGGCAACACGACCGTGCCGGGATGCAGCTGACCGCGTTCCGCAGAGCGGCCCGCCGCGCCGGGCCGGTAGTGGCTGCCGCGCTGCTGCTGGCCCTGGCGGGCTGCGGCAGCCGGCTGCCCGAGAGCGCGTTCGGCCCCGCCGACGCGGCCGGAAGCCAGCGGACCACCGACGTCGGCGCCGGCCCCGACACCGTGAAGATCGGCATCATCACCTCGCTCACCAGCCCCGTCGGCTCCGAGACCTTCGCCGGGCCGCGCTACGGCGCACTGGCCTTCTTCCGCGCCCTCGACGACGCCGGCGGCCTGGGCGGTCGCACCGTGCAGGTCGTCACCTGCGACGACGGCGGCAGCGGCATCGGCAACCAGGACTGCGTCCACCGACTGATCGACCGCGAGCGGGTGTTCGCCCTGGTCGCGGGCAGCGTACTGACGTACGCGGGCGCGCCGTACGTCAGCGCCAAGGGAGTACCGGACGTGGGCGGGCAGCCGATCGGCACCGCCTACGACCGCTGGCCGCACCTCTACGGCATCTACGGCAGCAGCGCCCCGCGGGACGGCCGGGCGGTCGGCTGGGACGGCACGCTTTACCAGACCACCGAGGTCTACCGCTTCTTCAAGGAGCGGCTCGGCGCGACCAGCGCGGCCGTGGTCTCCTACGACCAGGCCGACTCGGCGCGCTACGCCCGGCAGATCGAGGCCGGGCTCCGCGCCGAGGGGTACCGGGTGCTGAGCCGGACGGTGGACCTGGCGCTGCCCGGCTTCCAGGCCGTGGCCGCCGCCATGAAGGCCGACGGCACCGAACTGCTCTTCGACGCGATGGACACCCGCGGCAACGCCGCCCTCTGCCAGGCGCTCGACGCGGCGGGCGTACCGCTGCGCGCCAAGGTGACCAACGTCCAGAACTGGTCCGAGACGGTGCGCACCGACTACCGGGACGCCGCGGGCTGCCGCACCGTCCTGTGGGCGACCTCCGCGAGCCGCAACTACGAGGACACCGGCCACCCCGCCGTCCAGGCGTTCCGCACCGCGATGGCCCGCTACTACCCCGAGCGGGCGGCCCTGCTCTCCGCCTGGGAGCTGGAGGGCTGGGCGGCCGCGCAGTGGCTGACCGACGCCATGCACTCCTGCGGGGCCGACCTGACCCGCCGCTGCGTCACGGCCTTCATGGACAGCGGCACGCCGTACGACGCCCACGGACTGCTGCTGCCCGCCGCCTTCCACCCCGAACCCCGACCCTCCGGCCCCGCCCGCGCCTGCCTGGACGCCGCCCGCTGGGAGGACGCCGCGAACGGCGGCCGGGGCGGCTGGGTGACGCAGGTGCCGGACATGACCACCACCTGCTTCGACGTTCCCCAGCTGCCCTACCGGCCGTGAGCGCGGCCCGGCGTGGGGCCGGGCTCGAACCGGGCTGGGAGGCACCCGGTGGCGAGCGCAACGCGGCCTCCACCGCCCGGACGGCCGATCTGCGGCAGCGGACCCGGGACTTGATGCCGACCGTCTCGCCCTGATGCGGGTGGCCCCGAAGTGCAGCGGCGCGGCCGCCCGCCCGGAGGGGGAGGCCGCGCCGACGGAATTCACCGGACGTCAGTGGATTGTTTCAGCTGACGTACTTGATATTGATCCAGAACATCTCCATGGGACGATTCTGGCCGGTCGTGCCGATCGTGCCCGTTCGGCCGGAGTAGGTCATGCCGTCCAGCCACCCGACGTTCCTGGAGTAGGCGTTTCCTTCGACGGCGTTGAACTGTGCCCGGACCTCGACGGCCTCGATGGGGGAGTTCATCCCGGTGGTGCCGATCTGGAAGGTCCCGGAGCTCGCGCACTGCGAAACGCTGTCCCAGCCGTAGTTGCTGCGGTGGGCCCGCGCGCAGAAGGTCTCCTGATTCGCCGGGTTGATCTGGAACTCGATCGCCTCAAGATTCTTGGCCAGCCCCTGCGTGCCCGCCCACTGCCCCCCGCAGACCCAGGGCTGCCAGTCGAGGTCCTGCACGTGCGCCCGGTAGGCGAACTTGCCGCCGCAGACACCGGCCGCGCTCGCCGGCGCGGTCGTGACGGCGAGTCCGCTTCCTGCCAGTGCCACCGCGACCAACAGTCGCAGCACGATCTTCCGCATTTCCTCCCCTAACCGGACACCCCGCGAAGCGATTCGTCATTCGCGGCGGAGCCCCTCCCTGTGGCAAACCTCCGCGATCATGCCTCAGTGCTGATGGTGCGTCAATCGCTTTTGTTCCTTCCGGTGACCCTCCTGTGCAGGTGTCGGGTGGGGGTGGGAGAGGTGAACGCCGAATTGATTCCCGACCCCGAGGATCAGCCGGCCGGCGCCCCCACGCGATCGCCGGAACTCGCCGGAACTCGCCGGCACCTCCGGCCGGCCGGAGGGTGGCGAGCGGCGAGGCGGTGTTCTCGGTCGATTGTCGGCGTCCGCCTGATCGGTTTCGGCCCCCCTGCGTCACACGGGGACCCGGCAGGCGATCCTGAAGGGGTGGGGTCGCGTGAGGTCTTCGCAGTGGGTTCTTCAGTTCAGGGGGTCGTGGGGAATGGTGTCGATGATGTCCTCGGAGGACGTGCCGGCAAAGGATCGATTCGAGTGGTTTGCGGATGTCGTCGCCCATGCGTTGGCGCCCACGCAGATCAGCCACGAGGGGTCGGATGACTTCAGGGCGGAGGCCTCGGTCGTGGATCTGGGTTCCGTGAGGCTTTCGGAGTTCTCCTACGTTCCACTGCGGTCGCGCCGCACGCCGGCACTCATCAGGAAGGGCGACCCGGAGCAGTACAACCTGGCGTTCGTGACGGGAAGTCCCATGTGGATGTCACAGCGCCGGAACGAATCCGGACTGGTCACCGGTGACATGCTCCTCTGGGACACCTCCTTCCCCTACGAGTCCGGCGCCCGCGACGAAGGGCAGGCCGTCCGGGCCGCAATCCTGCAGTTTCCCAAGAGCGTCATGCCCATTCCGGTCGACAAGGTCGACCGGATACTCGCCCACCGCATCTCCGCCCGATCGGGAGTTGGGGCCGTCCTGGCGCAGATGATCGGGACCCTCGGGTCCCACGGGGCCGAATGCACGGAACAGGAGCGGGGCCGGCTCGGACGCGTGGCGCTCGACCTCGCCGGTGCCTGCATCGCCCGCCACCTGAACGCCGTCGACGACCTTCCACCCGAGTCACGGGCGACAGCCCTGAGGGCGGAGATCCATGCGTTCATCAACGACAACCTCGGCGACGGCGCACTGACGCCGTCCTCCATCGCGGACCGTCATCACATCTCGCTCCGCCGCCTGCACCTGCTGTTCCAGGGGCAGGCGGAGAGCGTCGCAGCCGTCATCCGGCGCCGCCGCCTCGAACAGTGCCGCATCGACCTGACCAGAGACGATCTGCTGCACCATCCCGTCCACGCCATCGCCGTCCGGTGGGGATTCACCAGCGCCTCGGTCTTCAACCGGGCGTTCCGCCAGGCCTACCGGACCACCCCGACCGAGCTGCGCCGCCAGGCGGGGCGGGCCGCGCGCATCGTCGAGGATCCTTGCGCGGACGGCCAACCCGTGAGGCGCGGCCGTCCCTAGGCTCGCTCGATGTACGACCGAGTCGGCGCGGGCTCCAGTTTCGACGCTGGGCAGTAGCGAAGCGATGTCCTGGGCCAGGGCGGTCAGGTGAGCGGCAGCGGCGGCGCCGTGAGGCCGGTTCGCGGACCTTCGGCATCAGCGCGCAGTCGGCGAGGTCGTTTCAGGGCCCGGGCACACCGCCCGGGCCCTGCGCTTCCGCCCTGGTGGTCGGGGGTGACCGGGAGTCGGGGCGGCCGTGGGTCAGGCCTGGTCCGGTACCGGGTCTGCGGGGAGCAGGGGGAGCAGGGGGAGCAGGGGGTGCAGGGCGCCGAGAGCGGCGCCGACGCAGATGTCGCGGAGTTCGGTGCGGGTGCAGGCGGGTTCGGTCAGCCAGTCGACGACGAGGACCTGGACGAAGACCAGCCAGCTCTTCAGTACGGCTGAGACGGTCCGGCGGGCGCTCTCGTCGGCGAGGGGCAGGACGGCGAGCAGGCGGGTGCGGAGGGCGTCCAGCTCGTTGTTCATGATCGTCTGGATGACCGGGTCGCCCGCGAGTACCCGGTTGGCGGCGAGGACGGCGTGGCGGTTGGCCACGAAGTAGTCGAGGTGGATGTCAAGGCCCTGGACGAGCTGTCCGACCAGGGTGTCGCCGGGGTCGATCCTGGTGTCGGCGAGCAGCCGGTCGGCGGCCTGCTGGTAGACGGCGGCGAAGAGTGCTTGCTTGCTGGGGAAGTGACGGTAGAGCAGGGCCCTTGAGACGCCCGCCTGCTGGGCGACGTCCTCCATCAGCACGTCCTCGTAGGCGTGGGCTGCGAACATCTGCGCGCCGACGGCGAGGAGCTGGTTTCGGCGGTCGGCGGGGCTGAGGCGTTGGCGGGGAGGCACGGGCCGAAGCTTACTTGACATGTGTCTACTAATCCGCGCACGCTGGTGTCGGGGTTAAGTAGACACGCGTCAACTACGGTGTCGGATGGGGACAGGTGGGAAGTCATGGCCAGGACTCTGCGCGTACTCGTCACTCTCATGGGATGGTCGTGCGTGGCGATCGGGTTGTTCCACGTGGCCCTCGGCAACGCCGCCATCCCGGGCGCGGGCTCTGCCGGGGCGACCGTAGACAGCTGGGGGCGGTTCATGGGGGCGAGCTTCGTCGGCTACGGACTGGCCTGGCTCTGGGCCGCCCGGCAGCGGCCCGTCCCGTCGACACCCGTACGGGTGCTGGCCGCCGTCTTCCTGCTCGGCGGGCTCGGCCGGCTGATCTCCCTGGCGGTCCACGGCCGGCCGCACTGGTTCCAGATCGTGCTTGCGGTGATCGAGCTCGGCCTGCCACCCGTCCTCCTCTGGCTCGCCCCGTCCGCGGAGCGCGCGGCGTTGCCAACAGTGCGATCCGGCGCACGAGCGAACCGCGTCCCGGCCCGGGGCCTGTGACGGGTCGTGGGCCCGGATCGCGGGCCCCGGCCAGGCTCACTGCGCCGCGCCGGGGCCTGCGGCGACCGGGCGGCTCGGGGCGGCGGCGCCATTCCGGGCCACGGCATCAGTGCACCCCGGTGGCAGGCCGACCTCCGGCGCGAGTCGACCGGCGGCGAGGCGGGCCGTTGGTTGTGGCCCGCGAGTGAACGCGGAGCGGGGTGGCAGCCGTTCTCGTTCACATGACGGTGATGACGGGGGTGGTGGTGATGTCGGTGATGACGGAGCGCGGTGCTGGCATCCTGGCGGACATGACGGAGACGGCGGGGGAGCAGGATATCCGGGCGTTGCTCGGATCGTGGTTGGCGGCGGAGGACGTCTCGGCCCCGGAGGCGGGGCGAGCGACGCACGGGGCAGCGGGAGGACCGGGAGGGACGACCGCGCGGGGCGAGGGCCCCGGCGGACCGCCGGTGCCGCCGGCGGGCGGCCGGGAGGTGGCGGAGGCGGCTCGCCGACTCGCCCTCCGCGGACTGGACGGGGCACCGTCGCCGGCGGTGGCGGACGGGCTGCGACTGGTGGCCGAGGCGCTGGTGGTGGACGAGCTCCCGTCCGCGTCCCGCTGGACGGCGCGGGAGCGGGCCGAGGCGGTGCGGTGGGTGGCGCTGCTGCTGGACCGGTTCGGCGAGGACGGCGTGCAGGAGCTTCTGGACGAGCTGGCGGGGTGACCGAGGCCGGGCGGACCTGTCCGGCGGCCGACGGCCTGCCCGTCTCCGGCCGGGAGGGACATCCCGGGCAGGTGCGGTCGGTGCGGTCGGGAGCTCGTCCACCACCGGCGAACCACCGGGACGCCGGCCTCGACTCCGAGCCCGTCCTCGGCCCGGCGGGCGCGCCCGCCGGGCACCAGGGCGAGTGCCCGGCGAGGCCGATCAGGGCACCGAGGTGGCAGGTCGGCGGCGGTTGGTCGGGGAGCAGGGACCGCCCCGGCCCGCCTGCGGACCGGGGTCGGGTGGCGGCGTCGTCGAGGGCGAACCAGACGTGCTCGGTGCGGCCGTTCGGGCCGTCCGGGGTGATCGCGTATGCCGCCCGCTCGGTGCGGCGGACGCCGCTCAGGGCGCTAGCCGTCGAGATCTTCGGCGCGGCCCCGGCGGCGCGGTCGCCGGTCAGCAGGACCTCCCTCAGGCCCGTTCGCAGGCCGGCCGGCCGGTCCGACCGGCGGCCCGCGGCACGGTGGAGGACGTCGGCCAGGTGGGCGAGCCGCCAGGCGCGCCGGTGGTCGCCGAGTTCGGCCGCCGAGGCGACCAGACCGCGGATGGTCGGCTCCTCGGAGCGGAACCAGTCCAGCGCGGAGCGGGCGTCGGGCAGTTGCAGCGCGCCCGCGGCGGCGGGCAGCGACGGCGCACCGGAGGGGTCGACGGCGGGTCGGAGCAGGGCGGCGCCGTGCGCGGCGGTCGACAGGAAGTGGTCGACCAGCGCGCGGGTGGCGGCCGAGCGGTCGGACGCGGGGCGCTCGGCGAGGAGTTCGGCGCCGTACAGCCGGACCAGGTCGGGCTGCCGGTAGCGGCCCGGGGAGTCCTCGGTGAGCAGGTGATGGGCGGCCAGTGAGCCGAGAGCCCGCCGGGCCCCGGCGGGCTCGGTCCGCAGTAGGGCCGCGGCGGCGTGCGCGTCGGTCTCCGGCCCGGGGTGGGCGGCGAGCAGTGCCAGCAGGTCCACCGCGTCGGCGGAGAGCCGGCGGACCGTCAGGCCCAGGGCGCCGCGCACGCTCATGGCGCCCTGGGTGTCCAGGGTCTGCAACCGGGTGCGCTCGTCGGCGAGTTCGGGGACGAGGTCGGCGATCGCCCAGCCGGGTTGCGCGGCCAGCCGGGCGGCGGCGATCCGCAGCGCCAGCGGCAGCCGGTCGCAGAGCGCGGCGACCCTGGCGGCGGCCTCGGGCTCGGCGCGCACCCGCGCCGGGGTCAGCAGGTGCTCCAGCAGGCCGAGCGCGTCGTCGGGGGGCAGCGCTCCTAGCCGCAGCAGAGCGGCCCCCTCGGTGACCACGACGTCCTCCAGCGAGCTGCGGCTGGTGATCACGGTGGCGCAGTGCGGCCCGGCCGGCAGCAGGTCGGCCACGTCCGCGGCGTCGCGCGCGTCGTCCAGCACCACCAGCAGCCGGCGCCCGTGACTGAGCGAGCGGTAGAGCGCGGCCCGGGCGAACCGGTCCGTCGGCAGTTCGTGCTGCGCGACTCCCAGCGCGCCGAGGAACCGGGCCAGCACGTCGGCCGGTTCGGTGCGGGGGCCGGGGCCGAACCCGTTCAGGTCGGCGAACAGCCGCCCGTCCGGGAAGGCGTCGGCCGCCGAGTGCGCCCACTGGACGACGGTGGCGGTCTTGCCGGCGCCCGCCGGTCCGACCACCACGGCCAGGGAGCCGGTGTCGCGCTGCCCGCCGCAGGTGGCCTCCAGCCAGCGCTGCTCGGCCGACCGACCGACCACACCCGCGGCCTGGCGCGGGAGTTGGTTGGCCGCGGGGCCGGGCGCGGACGTCCGGGGGCCGGCCGGCGCGGGTGGCCGGGCGGGCGCCGTGGCCGGATCGGCGGCGAGCACGTCGTCCACGGCCGACTGCAGGACGCGGCCCGGGGGTACGCCCAGCTCCTCGGCGAGCCGGTGACGGGTGCGGCGGTAGACGGTGAGCGCGTCGGCGAACCGTCCGGCCTGGTGCAGGCACCGGACCAGCAGGGCGGCGAGCGGTTCGTACAGCCCGTCGGCCGCGGCGGCGCGGTCGAGGTCGGGGATCGCGTCGGCGCCCCGGCCGAGCCGGAGCAGTCGCTCGGCCCAGCACTCCAGCGCGCGGGTGCGGTGCCGGTCGAGGCGGTCGGCGACGGCGTGCCGCAGGTCGGTCTCGGGCAGGTTGGCGAGGGCGCAGGCGCCGTGCCAGAGGTCCAGGGCCTCGCGCAGGAGCTCGGCGGCGGGTTCGTCGCCGCCGGGCGCGCACTCCTCGGCGGCGCGGGTGGTGAGCCGTTCGAAGCGCAGCGCGTCGACGAGTTCGGCCGGGCCGTCGAGACGGTAGCCGGGTGCGCGGGTCAGCAGCGTGAAGGCGGAGCCGGCGATCTGCTTGCGCAGTGCGGCGATGTGCCCCTGGAGCGCGGCGCGGGCCTGGGCGGGCGGGGTCTCGCCCCAGAGCAGCTCGAAGAGCCGCTCCACCGGGACGACACGGCCGAGTTCGAGTGCGAGCAGGGCCAGGACGGCGCAGCGCTTGGCGCCGGCCGGCTCGACGGCGTGGCCGTCCGCGGTCCTCAGCTCGACCGGCCCCAGCAGTCGAATGAACACGGATCCCCCCAGGTAGAAGCGGATCGTCTCGGCTTTCCGTCCACATCTCGGCGGCAGTCTGCCACGCGCTGTCGGCGTCTCCGATCCGCCGGCGGACGGCTGTGCACCGCCGAACGGTCGGTGCTCCGTACCCCGGCGGCGGCCCGATCCGTGCCTCGCCGCCCGGCGTACGGGTGCCGTTCGGTCGGAGTTTACTGACGTGAAGTCAGGGGTTTGGCGGCACTACGTGGGCCGCGTGGTGCCCGAGGGGCCGCGGATCCGTGCGGTCACTGGGAGAGCCGGGCCCGGGGGCGGCCCGGTGGCCTGGGCATCGCCCGGTTGCGGGGGTGGACCGACCGTTTCGTGGGTCGCGGGCGGAGCACTCCGGGGCGGGCGTCTATGGACATGCCAAGCCTGCGCATCGGGTCATGGGGATGTGCCCGAAAGGGCGGCCCCTTCGGGCAGGTTTTCCGCCGGGCTCCCGGCAGGCCGCCTGCCCGGCGGCCGGCGGAGGGCGGGTCAGGCAGGGGCCGGCAGGAGGTCGGGCATGAGGTCAGGAGGCTGCTCAGGAGGGTGCTCGGGCGGGTGCTCAGGGAGGTGCTCAGGCCGTCAAACGGTTAAAACGGCCGTCGCCGATCAGCGCCGCCGGCTCGCGGGCCGCCCGGCGCGTGCGGTGACCGCGCCGGCCCGGCTCGAACGCGGCCCTTGCGGCGAGGTGGTCGTCGAACGGCGGTTCCACCACAGCCCGGCAGCAGGCGCCGAAGGAGGCCGGTGGTCATGGCGGTCGCTCCCTCGGTCGCGGGCTGCGGCGCAGCGTCCACCCCGCTCTACGGCCCGCCGCCGCGGCACAGTTCAGCACCGTGCTCGGCCGCCGGGAGCTGAACCGGACGGCGCCGCACCGCCGTAGAGGAGGTGCGGGGCCCGCGGCCGCCGGCGGCGACCCGTCCCGCGGGACCTGGAGGAGATGAGTGATGAAGCACGTTCGAGCGGCCCTGGTCACAGGTGGCGCCGTCACGGCGCTCGCCGTGGCGGGCTCCGGGACGGCACTGGCCTGGAACCCGTCCGACGCCTCCCTGAGCGTCGGCTGCCGCACCGAGGCGGGGCGGGTGGACCTCGTCCTGGGCAACAACTACCGTGCGGCCGGCGAGTACACGCTGACCCGGGTCGGCAGCGAGGAGAAGTACCACGGGACGGTGGAGGCCCACGGTTCGGTGAAGGTGACGGTCGGCTACTCGGGCAAGGGGGACACCTGGCGCTACCGGTTGGCCGACACCCAGGTGGAGAAGCGCGTCGCGGACGTGCCGCTCTGCACCACCCCGACGCCCACGTCCACGGTCACCCCCACCCGCACGCCGTCGGCCACGCCGTCGAGCCCGGCGCCCACCACGGTGTCGCCGAGCGCGACGGTCACCCCGAGCCGGACGGCGTCCGCGTCGGCGACTCCCAGCGGGACCCCGAGCCGGACGGCGACGTCCTCGGCGAGCGCCCGGCCGACGTCCACGCCGTCCGGGTCGTCCTCGCCCTCCGCCACCCGGAGCCCCTCGGCCCCGACGTCGGCGACGGCGGTCCCCGTGGCGGCGGACCTCGCGCACACCGGTGGTGGCGGCGGTGCCGCGCTGCTCGCGTGCTTCGGCGGCGGAGCCCTGCTGCTCGGCGGCAGCGTGCTGGCCGCCGCCCGGAACCAGCGCAGGCGCCGGACCTCCTGAGTTCTGCCGGAGGTGCGGTGGAGCCCGTCCCGCCGCCGTGCGGGCCAGACGGCCGGTGAGGCGCCCCGGTCGGGCCCGCTCGGGCCTGCGGCCGGCCGGTGAACCCGCGGTGTCCGGTGGGCCGTCGAGCAGGGTGCGGGGCCGACCGGTCCCGCACCCACCGACCTGGGGAGGGCTCCCGTGCTGCGGATGAGCGGAGCATGGCGGATCACCGTGATCGGCAAGGACGCCGACTTCGACCAGCGGGCGGTGGTGCGGACCCCGTACGGCACGTGGGTGCTGCCCGGCCGGGTCGGGGCCCACCTGGACGTACCGGCGCAGGAGTGGGAGCTGACGCTGGAGCACCGGGCCCCCGGTCGCGGCTGGCAGCCCAACGTCCGGGTGCTCCCGGGCCCGTTGCAGGATTCCGGCGGCCACCGGAGCCGGATCGTCCGCAGCAAGGACGTCGACTGGGCCGGGGGTGATCCGGCCGAGCGCAACTTCACCCTGCAGCTGGCCTGCCTGGACGCCCGGGCACCGCGTGAGGTGTCCGCCCCGGCGCCGATTCCGGCGGCCACCCCGGTGGCGCGTACGTCCTCCGATCCGCACCTCGGGGTCGGCGGGGTGGGTGGTGCCGTCGGCGCCGTCCGGTCTACCGGCGGCTCTGAGCAGAGGCACGGGCAGGGGTACGGGCAGGGGTACGAGCAGGGACGGCGGACGCGCGGTGCGGCCGAGCACGCGGGCGGCCGCCCGGCGCCGGGCGGCCGGGGTGCCGCGGAGGCGTGGGCCGGCCTGGATACGGCGGGGGAGACGTCCGCCGGGTGGCGGAACGCCCCGCCGGTGCCGGAGGGGTGGGAGTACGTCCCGGTGCCGGACTCCCGGTTGGGGCCGGGGGAGACACGGGCGATCCGCCCGAAGACGCGGGAGCTGCCGGTGGGTCAGCAGGCCCTGCACGGGCTGCTCGCCGGGCAGGAGGCGACCCGTGCCGTGCCCGCACGCCGGCGGGCGGATTCGGACACGCCGGTGGAGCAGGACACCGTGCTGGAGGTGCTCGCGGGGCGGGAGACGGTCCGCGGCGTACCTGCCGGGCGGGAGGGGAACGCCGAGCGGACGAGTACACGGGAGCCGTCGGCCGAACGGGTGGTGCCCGCGGTGTGGAACACCGGGGAGGACCTGCCGGCCGGGCCGGAGGACTCCCGGGATGCGGCCGGCGGGTGGCCCGACTGGGAGCCGTCCGGCGCTCGAAGGACGGTTCAGGGCGGCCCGACCGGGGCCGAGACGACCGGGAGCCGGTCGGTCGAGGCCGTTCGCGGCGTTCCGGTGTCCGCGCCGACGGCCGCGCGGGCGGTCCCCGCGGCAGAGGTCGGGCCCGGGGTGGCTGCGGTCGAGCAGGGCACCTCGGCCCGGCAACGGTGAGGCCCGGCCGCCGGTGGTGAAGCCCTGTTGGTTGTCGGCCTTACTCAGGATCGGGTTCGGGTTCGGGTTCGGACCCGGGGCCGGGTTCGGGAGCGGGGACCGGTAGCAGTTCGACGCCCGGGGTGAGGTGGAAGCGCTCGGGGTTCTCGACCCGCCGGCGGTCGCCCGGGGCCAGCCGGTCCCTTCGGTCCAACCACGCCTGAAGGCGGATCAGGGCGCTGCGGTCGCGTTCGGCCGGATCGGCGCCCGCCACGCCGCCGGATTCGCGCATCAGCACCCGGGTGGGGCCGTCCGAGGGGTCGGCGGGGACGACGGCGAGCACGGTGAAGACCGTGCCCGGGGTGAAGGTCACCCGCAGCTCGTCCACGCCGGTGGCGAAGGCGGAGGTGCGCCGGCCGGTGGCCGACCAGATCACGAACTCGACCGATGCGCCCGGCAGTTCGGCGGCGGTGGCGGTCAGGCCGGTGACCGGGGCGGGCTCGGTCAGCTGCCGCCCGACCGGGTAGTGGGCGACCAGTGCCGCCGGGTCGGGGCCGGGCGGGGCGCAGAGCAGGACCGCGCCGTGGTGGCTGGGGAGCCGGCGCAGGCCCGAGCCCAGGCAGCGCAGGAAGGGCGCGAGCTCCGGATCGTTCGAGCGCGCGGCCGCCACCAGGGTGGCACGGTCGACCGGGATCCCTGTGTCGCCCTGGTACAGCAGGACGGCGGCGAGGTCGGGCTTGATGTCGTCCCTGGAGGTCGAACGCAGCCCCGGAAGCCGGGTGGAGACCTGGTCGACCCGGCCGGAGCACCGGTGGTAGTGCTCGCCGAGCAGTGTCCGGACGGCGTCGCGGTCGTCGGCGCCGCTCACGGCGACGGGAGCGGGGAAGTCCTCCGGACGGAGGTGTCGGACGAGGGGCGGAGCGGGCGCCGGGACGCCGCCGGGGCCCTCGGCGGGCTCCGCCGGTGGATCCTCGGTCGTCGGCGGGCCCGGCGACGGATCCGGTGCCGTACACGGTGCACCGTCAGGTGCCGTGCGCGCTGCACCGTCAGGTGATGGGTCCGGTCCCGTGCCCGGTGCCTCGTCCGGATCGGACGCGGTTGCGGCAGGGCGCTCGGGCCAGGGCTCCCCGAGAGGCTCGGCGGCCGGCCCGATCCGGGGGTTGCCCTCCGTCGCGGCCGGCGGGGAGGCCGGTGCGGCCGGGTCCACTGCGTACGCGGAGGCAGCAGCGGAGTGGACCGGTGCGGAGGCCGAAGTCGCGGGGAGCCCCGGGCCCCCGGTGGTCGCGGTCCTGGTGGGCGGTCCGACCGGCCCGGGCAGCGGGTCGGCGGAGGTGGTCACCGCGGCGGGTGCGGGAGCGGGTCCAGCAGCGGATGCGGCGGTGAGCGGTCCGGCCTGTGAGCCGGCCTGTGATTCGGCCTGCGGTCCGACGAGCGGCCCGGCCTGCGGTCCGACGAGCGGTCCGGCCTGCGGTCCGACGAGGGGCCCTGCGAGGGGTCCGGCGAACGGCGCGGCCGGCGTCCCGGACAGCGCCGCCACCGGGGCCGGCGGCGCGGCGGCGGCCGGTGCGTGCTGCGCCGCCGGCCGGCCGGCCGTCCCGAACCGCGGCCGCGCCGCCGGGTGCCCCGTCCCGTAGGTGACCGCTGCCACGTCGGGTGGGGCCCCGGCGGGCTGCTCGGGGCCGAGCCAGTCCAGGTCGTGCATGCGGGCGACGAAGCGGGCGATCCGCTCGGTGGACGGCTCCAGCAGCCCGTGGACGAGCAGCCCGAACCCCTCGGTGCCCGCCGCCGGCAGGCGGTCGAGCAGGCCGCCCAACTCCTCGAAGACGTCGGGTGACACCGGGCGGTCGCGCTCGCCGACGATCAGCAGCGGGCGGGCCGGTTCGGGCCGGCGGAAGCGCGGGGTGAGCACGTGCGGCGGCTCGGGGCGCAGCCAGAGTCCGGCCGGTACGGCCTCCAGCGCCCAGTACGGGAAGGCCTCGAAGACGGCCGGACCGTCGGTACGCCAGCTCGCACCGCCGTTGCGCCAGCTCACGGGCGCGGTGCCGTCGCCCGGCGCCGCGGCGAGGCGCAGCAGGTACGGCTCCCAGCGGGCGTGGCCGTGGGCGTCGAGGATGCGGGAGGTGGGGCCGCCCGGCCCGAGGACGGGCAGGCCGATCGCGGCGTGCACGGGTCGGGCCAGTCGGGCGCAGAGGGCGCCGGTGAGGGCGGCCAGCTCGTCGGGGGCGGCCCAGGGGGCGCTGACCAGCAGTCGGGCGGTGTCGACGGGCAGGTCGGCCACGGTCTCCGCGAAGTCCTCGGGCAGCAGGACGGGCCGGGCCGGTGTGCCGACGACGAGGACGGTGGTGCCGGGCGGCGCGCCGGTCAGCGCGAGGCCGGGGAGCGGGCCGGCGGGCGGGGCGGTGGGGTGGGTGAGCCAGTAGCCGGCCGGCAGTCGCAGCACCTGGACGGCCGGTGGGCGGCGGGGCGGGGCGGCGGGGCCGTCGGCCGCGAGGTGGCCGGGCCACTGGGCGACGGCGGCCGGCACGGCGGTGGGGAGGGGTTCGACCGGGGCGGTGGCGCCGATCGTCTCGCGGGCCCGGCGCGGCGCGGTCCCGGGGGCGCAGTGCCACCAGGAGGCACCGGCGAAGGCGCCGTCCGGGGCGGTGACCTTGAGGTTTCCGTCCGGGGTGATCTCCACCAGGCCGTCCGGTGCGATCACCGGCAGGCCGGCCCGGTCGGCGACGACCTCGGCCGGGCGGCGGCCGTTGGGGGCGAGCGCGGCGAGGCCGGAGGCGGCGAGTACCAGGGTGGCGGCGCCGCGGGAGCGGGCGATCACCCCGAGGTCGGCCATTCGGTCGCGCAGCACGGGGGCGGAGTCGGGTGCGGCGGCGACCACGATGATGCTGCCCGGCACCGGGCGCAGGGCGCCGACGGCCGCGGACAGTTCGTCGTCCCCGGCGGTCAGCGGGGCGATGACGAAGTGCGGGCCGACCGGGCGCAGTTCGGACCTGGGTACGTCCGTGGCGGACCCCGGTACGGCAGGCGGGTGGGTGGCCGGGGGGTGGGTGGCAGGCGGGTGCGCGCCGGGGTGCGGGGTGCCCGACCCGGCGGGCAGTGCGGCGGCCGCGCCCCGCCGGCGGGCGAACCGGCTGCGGGGTGCGGCGGTCGGCGCGGGGTCGCCGGTGGGCGGGCCGAGGCGGGAGAGGCTCATCGTGGGGGTATACGGGCGTCGGCCGGTCGCGGGTTCACCGGCCGTCCCCGCGACCGGGACCGGTGGCGGTCGGGGCGCCCTGCCGGCCGCGTCGTGCCGGCCCTCCCCGCGGCCCGCCGGACGAGGTCATCCGGTCCCCCCGCCGGTCCCGCCGGCCGCACCGGCGCCGACCTCGCCGACCACGTCGTCCGCGCCGTCCGGGTCCGGCATCAGGCCGGTCTGCACCTGGACGGTCCGTCGCCGGGTGATGTGCAGGGCGCGCCCGGGCGGCAGCTGGCGCGGCTTGACGTTGCCGAACAGGGTGCCCTCGCTCGGCGGGCAGGAGAGCAGCGCCACCGGGGTGTTGACGTCCTGGAGCCGGCGCAGCAGCTGGTCGGAGTAGGCCCGCCCGATGCCGTTGGCGGAGCGGGCGACGATCAGGTGGAGGCCGAGCTCGGCGCCCTGCGCGAGGTGGTCGAGCACCGGGCCGAACGGGTTGCCGCCGATCTGGCTCGGGATGAGGTCGTAGTCGTCGACGATGACGAAGAGTTCCGGGCCCGTCCACCAGTCGCGCAGCCGCAGCCGGGCGGGGGTGATCTCCTCGCCGGGCAGCCGGGCCTCCATGGCGCGGGCGGCGCCGGTGACGACCTGCTTGAGGACGTCCACCGCCACGGCGTAGCCCAGCCGGTACTCCTCGGGGACGCTCTCGTAGAGCCCGCGCCGGAAGTCGACGAGCATGATCCTGGCTTCGGCCGGGGTGTAGGCGGTGGTGATGGCGGAGACCATCAGGCGCAGCAGGTTGGTCTTGCCGCTCTCGCTGTCGCCGACCACCAGCAGGTGGGGCGACTCCTCGAAGTCGTGCCAGAGCGGGGAGATCGCGGTGTCCTCCAGGCCGATGGCCACCCGCAGCCGGCCCTCGGGCGCGGGCAGTGCGGCGGCGTCGAGCTGGAGCGGCAGCATCCGCACCTGGGGGGCGCGCGGGCCGGTCCAGTGCTCGTTGACGGCGTCCACCAGGTCCGCCACGCCGTCGGTGAGGTCCTCACTGTCGCCGACCCCGTCGATCCGGGGGAGGGCGGTGAGGAAGTGCAGCCGGTCCTGGGTGAGGCCGCGGCCGGCGGTGCGGGGGACGGTGTCGGCCGCCCTCATGTTGATCATGGAGTCGATGGGGTCGCCGAGCCGCAGTTCGAAGCGGGTGCCGAGCTGGTCGCGCAGCCCGCTGGAGATGTCGCCCCAGCGGGCGGCGGCGACGACCAGGTGCACGCCGTAGTTGAGACCGCGTCCGGCGATCAGGGTGAGGGCGGGCAGGTAGTCCGTGAACTCCTGGCGCAGGGTGTTCCAGCCGTCGATCACCAGGAACACGTCGCCGTGACGGTCGTCGGCGAGCGCCGGGTCCCCGGCGGCCCGGCGGCGCCGGAAGGCGGCGGCCGAGTCGATGCCCAGCTGGGCGAAGCTCAGTTCGCGGCGGGCGATCACGGCGTTGACCTCGGCGAGGGTGCGTCCGACCCGCTCGGGTTCGTGCCGCCCGGTGACGCCGCCGACGTGCGGCAGCCCGCGCAGCCCGGAGAGCGTGCCGCCGCCGAAGTCCAGGCAGTAGAACTGGACCTCCTGCGGCGTGTGGGTGAGCGCCAGGCCGGTGACCAGGGTCCGCAGCATCGTGCTCTTGCCGCTCTGCGGGCCGCCCGCGATCCCGACGTGGCCGCCGGCCCCCGAGAGGTCGGCGGTGAGCAGCTCGCGCATCTGCTGGAACGGGCGGTCGACCACGCCGACCGGGACGCTCAGGGTGCCGACCGCCGCGCGGCCGTCGGGGGCCAGACCGTGGTGCGGGGTGGGGGCGAGCGGGGGCAGCAGCTCGTCCAGGGTGGGCGGGGTCTCCAGCGGCGGGAGCCAGACCCGGTGGGCCGGCGGGCCGGCGTCGAGCATCCGCTCCGCCGCCAGCTCCAGCAGGGTGACGGTGTTCTCCTCCTCCTCGGCCCGGCGCGCCTGCGCCGCCGCCGCCAGCGTCTCCGGGTCGGGACGGCGAGGCGCGGTGTACTCGGTGCCGTACGGGACGATCTGGCCGGCCGCCGCGGCCTGCTGGGCCGCCCCGCGCCGGCGGCGGTACGGCCCTGAGACGTAGGCCGCCTTGAACCGGGTGAGGGTGGCGGTGTCGCTGCGCAGGATGCCGTTGCCGGGCTGGGAGGGCAGCTGGTAGGCGTCGGGCACGCCGAGCACGCCGCGGCTCTCCATCGCGGAGAAGGTGCGCAGGCCGATCCGGTACGACAGGTGGGACTCCAGGGCGTGCATCCGGCCCTCGTCGAGGCGCTGCGAGGCGAGCAGCAGGTGCACGCCGAGCGAGCGGCCGAGCCGGCCGATCATGATGAACAGGTCCATGAAGTCGCGGTGGGCGGAGAGCAGTTCGCTGAACTCGTCGACCACGATGAAGAGCGTCGGCAGCGGGTCGAGCTGGGCGCCGCCGGCCCGGGCGCTCTCGTAGTCCAGCAGCGAGCTGTAGTTGCCGGCCGAGCGGAGCAGCTCCTGGCGGCGGTTCAGCTCGCCGTGCAGGGCGTCGCGCATCCGGTCGACCAGGGCGGCCTCGTCGGCCAGGTTGGTGATCACCGCGGAGGTGTGCGGGAGTTCGTCCAGTCCGAGGAAGGTGGCGCCGCCCTTGAAGTCCACCAGGACGAAGTTCAGCGTCTCGGAGGAGTGGGTGAGCGCGAGCGCCAGCACCAGGGTGCGCAGCAGCTCGGACTTGCCGGAGCCGGTGGCGCCGATCAGCATGCCGTGCGGGCCCATGCCGCCCTGCGCGGACTCCTTGAGGTCCAGTTCCACCGGGTTGCCGTCCGCCCCGACGCCGATCGGCACCCGCAGCCGCTGACTGCGCGGCCGGGCCGCCCAGCTCGCCGCGACGTCGTGCTGGTGCAGGTCGTTGACGCTCAGCAGCGCGGTCAGGTCGAAGTCGGTGCTGAGCGGCTCGGAGGCGTCCAGCGAGTCGCCCAGCCGGTGCGGTGCCAGCACGGTCGCGAAGCGGGTCACGGCCGGGAGGGGCAGGGCGTCCGGGCGGCCGAGCGGGGTGAGCTCGTCGTGCCGGTTGCGGTCGGCGGTGACCAGGTCCAGCCGGCCTCCGGTGATCCGCAGCCGCAGCCGGAAGGGCGCGTGCTGCCAGTCCACCGCCCCGGCCAGGTCCAGCAGGACGGCGTTGCGGTAGCCGGCCAGCAGCGCCCGGCTGCCGCCGGGCAGTCTGACCCCGTCCAGGACGATCACCGTGAACGGCTCGTCCCGGCCCGGCTGCGCGTCCGGCTCGTACGGGGGGCGGTCGGTGAACTCCGGGCCGAGGAGCTGCTCCAGCTCCAGCAGGGAGTCGGCGACCAGCCGCACCGGGCCCGCGCCGTCCGTCTCGGTGGGGTGCAGGGCGTGCGGGAGCCACTTCAGCCAGGCCCACTCGGCGCGCAGCTCGGGGGCGACGGCGGCGGCGATCCGCAGCTCGTCCGGGGCGTGGAAGAACGCGAGTTGGGCGAGCATCGCGCGGGCGAGCGCGCGGGCCGGGCCGGGGTCGGCCGCCGGGCCCGGGGCCTGGGCGGAGGCCGGCGCGGAGCCCGGCGCACCCTCACCACCCGCGGCGCCGATCAGGCCCGCGGGCGCCGGATCGCCGGCCGGGTGCGCACCGCCGCCGTCGGCGTCGTCGCCGGGCTCCTCGCAGCGGATCAGCAGATGGGCGTAGCCGCGCACGTGGACGGCGATCGGCTGGTCGGCGATCGAGCCGTACGCGTGGATGAACCGGCGCAGCGCGTGCGCGCACAGCGGCTCCAGGTCCTCCACCGGCTGGGTGGCCAGGGGCGCCAGCCGCACCGCCAGGCGCTGGGAGCCGGTGGCGATCCGCACGTCGCCGAAGTCCGGGTGAGCCGCGCGGCGCTCCCACAGGCGGGAGGTGCGCACCAGCGAGCCGAGCGCGCCCGGCTCGGGGTGGCGCCAGGCCAGCGCCAGCCGCTGGTTCACGATGTGACGGCGTACCTGGCGGCGCATCTGGGAGAGGTAGCGCAGGTAGTCCCGGCGCTCGGCGCGCAGTTGGCGCTTGCGGTCGCTGGCGCCGCGGATCAGCTGGGTGACGAGCATGCCGACGGCGGACAGGCCCATCATGCCCATCGCCACGTACGTCAGCGGGCCGCCGCCGGACTGCGGGTTGAGGAAGATCATGACCATCGAGAGCGAGCTCAGCGCCATCGGCGCCATCGCGATCATGTTGGACATGCCGCTCTGCTGCTCGGGCAGGACCGGCGGCTCCTGGAGCTGGAGCTCGCCGTCCGGCATCGCCGGTCCGGGACGCCGGGGCGGACGGTCGACCAGGACCACGCTCAACGGGGGTTCTCCTCTCGCGGCGCCGGTGACGCCGCCGGTGGCGGTGGGCCCGGCGGCTCGGGCCGCGCCGCACTCAGGCGTACGGCCCGCGGGGCCCCGGCGGTTCACCGGACACCGGACGCGGCGGCGCCCGGTCGACCGCCGACCGGCCCGGTGAACCGCCGGCCGGGTGCCGCCCGTACCTCTGTGACGGGACACCGGGCAGGCCGGCACCCCAGGAGGGCGCGACAGGTGAGCGGTACCACGGTGGCGGCAGGACTGGTCCGGCTGAGGTTTCGCGCGCCCGAGGCCGCGTTCGAACTCGCCCTCCCCGGTGACGTCGTCCTCGCCGACCTGCTGCCCGCCGTCCTCGGCTACGCCGGCCCCGGCGTCGAGGAGAGCGGCAGCGAACACTCCGGCTGGGTGCTCCAGCGCCCCGGCGGCCCGCCGCTGGACGAGGAGCGCACCCTGGAGGGGCTCGGGCTCCACGACGGGGAGGAGCTCTTCCTGCGCCCGGGCCTGGAGGCGCTGCCCGAGGTGCACTTCGACGACCTGGTGGACGGCGTCCGCGCCGGCACCACCGCCCGCGGCGACTCCTGGCGGCCCGCCGCGACCCACCACCTCGCCCTGGCCCTCGCCCTGACCGTGCTCGCCTGCGGCCTGCTGCTGCTCGCCCTGCCCGGCCCGGCCGGCCCCCGCTGCGCCGCCGCCGCCGTCACCGCCGTCCTGTTGCTCGGCGGCGGCGCCGCGGCCACCAGGCTCGTCGGCGACCCGCCGGCCGGTGTCGCGCTCGGCGTCGCCGGCGTTGGCTACGCGGCGGCCGCCGCCGCCCTGCTGCCCGGCGTCACCGGCCCGGCCCGGCTGCTGGCGGGCGGGTCTGCGGCCGTCGGCGCCACCGTGCTGGCGCTGGCCGTTGTCGGCGCCGGCCCGTTCTTCGTCGGGCTCCTGGTGGCCGCCGTCCTGGCGCTCGGCGCGGGCGGCCTCGCCGCGTACGGGGTCCCCGCGACGCACTCCGCGGCCGTGACCGCCGCCGCCGCCGTGCTGTTCGGCGCGTTCGTACCCGGGCTGGCCTTCAAGCTGGCCGGGCTGAGGCTGCCCGCGCTGCCCCGCAACGCCGACGAGCTCCAGGAGGAGATCGAGCCGTTCCCGGCCGAGGACGTGCTCGCCCGCAGCCTCGTCGCCGACGGGTACCTGGCCGGCTGCTTCATCGCCGTGGGGGCGGTGTGCGCGACCGCCCTCGCGCTGCTCGGCACCGCCCGGGGCGGCGGCTGGGGCGTGACCGTGCTGTCCGCCGACCTGTCGGCGCTGCTGCTCCTGCACGCGCGGGACATCGGCGGCGTCCGCCAGCGGCTCGCCCTGTTGCTGCCGGGGGCGCTGGGCTTCGCCCTGCTGGCGGTGCGCTCCGGGCAGGACGCGGACCAGGGCGGCCGGCTCGTCCTGTTCACCGTCCTGCTCGCGGTCGCGGCCGGACTCGCGGTCACCGCCTGGACGGTGCCGGGCCGCCGGCTGCTGCCCTACTGGGGCCGGGCCGGTGACCTGCTGCACTCGCTGGCCGCGCTCGCCCTGCTGCCGCTCGCGCTCCAGGTGCTCGGCTTCTACCAGGCGATGCGCGGCCTGGCGGGCTGAGCCGGCGCGCCCGGCGGACCCCGCCCGCCGTCCCGCTGCCCTCGGACCCCGCCCGCCGCAGCCCGCCCGCCGAACCCCCCGCCCGCCGAACCCCCCGCCCGCCGAACCCCCGCCGCACCCCGTACTCAGGAGGACGACCGCATGCAGTCCCGACGCGACCAGGTGCAGGCCCACCTGTTCGTGATGAGCCGGGTCGCCGCCGGCGTGCTCCGCGCCGAACCCGACGCCCCCGACACCCCCGTCGGCCGCACCAACAGGGGCGCCGCGCTCGGTCTCGCCGTCGCGCTGCTGATCGGCGTCGGCGCCGGCGTCTACGGTCTGGTCAAACCCGGCGGCGCGAGCGGCTGGAAGAAGCCCGGCACCCTGGTGGTGGTCAAGGAGACCGGCGCCAGCTACCTGTTCGCCGACGGCCTGCTCCACCCCGTGCTCAACGAGGCCAGTGCCAGGCTGCTCGCCGGCGACCAGCTGACGGTCGCCCAGGTCTCCGCCCGCTCGCTGGCGGGCGCCGAGCGCGGCGTTCCGATCGGCATCGTCGGCGCCCCCGACGGGCTGCCCGGCGCGGCCACGGTCGCCGGCGCCGACTGGCTGGTCTGCAGCGTCCAGACCGCGGGTTCCGGCGCGGTCAAGTCCGTTCCGCAGCTCACGGTCGGCGTCGGCACCCGCCAGCCCGGCCGGGACGCCGGTGAGCAGGCCGTCCTCGTCGGCGCGCCCGACGGCACCGTCCATCTCCTGTGGCACGGCAGCCGGTTCGCCCTCGACGCCGCCGGCGGGGCCGTCCGCGCCCTGGGCTACGCCGCGGCCGTCCCCGTGCCGGTCACCGCCTCGTTCCTCGCGGCCTTCCCCGTCGGGCCGGACCTGCGCGCCCCCGAGCTGCCGGGCCGGGGGAACGCCGGCCCCGCTCTGTCCGGCCACGCCACCCGGATCGGCCAGCTGTTCACCGGCACCGGCACCGGCGACGAGCGCTACCTGCTCACCGAAGCCGGCCTGGTGCCCGTCACCGCCACCCAACTCGCCCTGCTCCAGGGCGATCTGCGGACCCAGCGGGACGCCTACGGCGGCGGCCAGGTCACCCCCGCCCCGGTCGGCGCGGCCGATCTCGCCGCCCACTCCGCGCCGGCCGCCGCCACCGCCGCCCTCAACCCGGCCGGCCTGCCCGGCCGTCCGCCGGCGCTGCTGCTGCCCGGCGCGGAGCGCGCCGTCTGCGCGGCCCTGCACCCCACGGCGGACGGCGGCGACCTCGAACTCGCCGTCCCCGACGCCGTCACCGTGCTCGGCCTGCCGCCGGCCCTGCAACCCGGCGTCATCCCGAGTTGCACGCCCGCCGACCGGATCGCGGTGCGCCCCGGCGGCGGCGCGCTGGTGCGGGCCCTCTCCGGCGGGGGTTTCGGCAGCACGCTCTACCTCGTCACCGACACGGGCGTGAAGTACCCGCTGGCCTCCGCGGCGGTGGCCGAGCGCCTCGGCTACGCCAAGGCCGCTCCCGCCGCCGTGCCCGGCCGCCTGCTCTCCCTCCTGCCCACCGGACCCAGCCTCGACCCGGCACCGCTCGCCGCCGGCGTCGTCCAGCCCCCGGCCGCCGCCGAGGGCCGCTGCGCGCGGTGAACCGCCGGGGCCGGGACGGTCGGTGAACCGCCGGACGCCGCCGCGCCGTTCACCCTGGCGGGCCGAGTTCGCCGGCTCCGCGACACGCCTCGCCGACCGTTCCGGGCCGGCGCCATGCGAGGAGGGACTCCCGTGAGCACGCCGACGTTCAAGAACACAGATGCGGCCATCGACCAGGTGATCGCCTGGGTCCAGAGCCAGTACGACGCCATGGAGAAGACCAGGCAGCACATCGACGGCATCACCGACGCCGTGCGGGAGAGCTTCAAGGGAGCGGCCAGCTCCGCCTACCAGGGCAAGATGGCCGAGTGGGCGGTGGAGTACGCCAAGGTGACCCGGGCCTACCAGGACTTCGAGGCCAAGTTGGCAGCGGGCAAGGGCCAGTTGAGCGAGGCGGGCACCCACAACCTCAGCGTGGTCAACCGGATGGGCGGCGGCGTCGACATCCCCGGCGGCATCGAGGCCGTGCTGAACCCCTAGACGAACCCGGCGGGCCGGCCGCCCGGACGGGCACGTGCAGGGCCCGGACAACCGGTTGCCCGACGGGCACGCGATCCACTGTCGGACCGGTCGCCGCAACGGGCGGTGGCCGAGCACATCCAGCGAAAGGGCCGAACCATGAGCGGCGACATGGAGCTCCACTACGCCAACCTCGAAGTGGCGATCGAGGACCTGGGCACCAGCTTCCAGCAGATGGTCCACCAGAACGAGGAGACCATGGGCAAGCTGAAGCAGCACCTGGGCACCGACCTGATCGGTCAGTTCTCCGGTGCGGCCGACGCCTTCTCGCTCCAGCTGAGCGACGCCGACTCGACGATGTCGACGAAGATCGGGGAGGCGAAGTCCGTCCTCGGCCAGATGCGCGACACCATCCGGGACGCGGACATGCTGGCCAGCACCCACTTCGACCACACCAGGGGCTGAGCCCGGTGGGGAAGCCGACGGACGACCCGGACGACGGCGGCAGCGGTGGCGGCGTCAAGATCACCGAGAACTACCTCGCGGAGTTCGCCGACCAGAAGCTCAAGGGCCTGATCGACGACCTCGACACGTCCGAGGCACTCGCCAGGATCATGCTGTACTCGGCCGGCGGGGACGGGAAGAGCGCCAAGAGCCGGCTGCTCGCCGGCACGTCCGTGGACGGCTATCCGTCCCCCACCTCCCTCGTCGCGGGCCTGGGGACGTACACCGGGGGCCTCCAGACGTACATCAAGGGGCTCTCCTCGCAGGTCTCGCTGATGCGCGAGGACCTCAAGCACGCGGACTGGGTGCAGACGGAAGGCAACGACAACGCGCTCACGGCGGCCCAGCTGATGTGGCTCATCGACGACGTCCTCAAGGGCGGCGGGAGCGCCCCCGGCGGAGCCTGAGTCCGACGTCGTACGGGGACCGGCCTTCGGCGCGGGGTCGGTCCACCACGTCCGGTAGCCGCGCCCAGCCAGGAAGGGACTTGCCGTGGACCAGTGGGAAGACGTGCTCAGCATGCTCGCGCCGTCGAACCTGACCGCCCGTGACGGCCGTACGGGCCTCACCGACCCGAAGGTCGAGTGGATCGGCGGGCACAACGTGGAGATCACCAACGGCATCAAGGGGGCCGATCTCGGCGGGCAGGCGTTCGACTCCTGGTACTCCTGGAACTTCTCGTTCACCTCCGGCGGTACGTCACACACCGGAAGCGTCGCGGTCGGCCTCACCCTCAAGTGGGAGGACTTCCTGGCCGAGACGACCCCGTGGGGCAAGTTCCTCCGGGACGGGCCCAGGGTGCTCTACCCGCTGTGGGCCGCGAAGGCGAACGACCGGGTCAGCGTCGCCAGTTTCGAGGACGCGGCCACCATGCTGGAGCAGGTCACCCACTTCCTCGACGGCTGGATCCCCGTCACCAGGAAGTGGGCGACCGACGTCGACGCCCCGGACGGTGACTGGCAGGGCAGCGCGGCGGGTTCGTTCCGGGCCGTGCTGACGGCCTACAGCCGTGAGCTGGAGACCCTGCGCGGCAGGCTGGCCGACGCGGGCGTGGCGGCCTCCCTGCGGGAGAACGGCAAGGTCGTGCGGGACGCGCTCGGACCGCTGGTCACGGCCTGGGAGAGCTGGCGCGGCAGCAAGGTGTCCAGCCCGCTGAACGCGCTGGCGAACGCGCTCTACGAGGGCCTGGTGGGCGCCAAGGTGCAGCTCAAGTACTCGTCCTCCACGAACGACCCGATGGACTTCTGGGGCAAGTCGGGGGAGGGGCTCAAGGGGGGCCCCAGCAAGGCGTCCGGCTTCAGCGTCACCTTCAGCGGCGCCAAGTTCGGCGACCCCTACAAGGACGAGTTCTGGGTCGCGGTCAAGGAGCGGGCGAAGGCGATCTGGGAGGGCAACCTCGCACCGCTCGACGCCGCCGCGAAGAAGGCGATGCAGGACCTGGAGACCAGCTTCAACAAGACCCGCACCCTGATGGAGCGCCACCCCGTCGGCAACCCCACCCTGCGGATGCCGATGGCCACGCCGCCGAAGACGGACGTCGGCGACCCGGACAAGGACCCGACCAAGGACATCACGGACAAGATCGACAAGGATCTGACCGGAGGCGGCGGGCCCGAGACCAAGGACCTCGGCGGTGGCGGTGGCGGTCCCGAGATCAAGAACCTCGGGGCGGGCGGCGGCGGCAGCGGCGACGGTCTGACCCTGGGTGGCGGCACCGGCTCGGGAGGCGCCGGAGGCACGGGCGGCGGCACCGGGGGGCTCGACCTGATCGGTGGCGGCCTGAACGGCGGCGGATCCCTCGGCGACGGGTCGTTGCCGGGCGGCGGCAGCGGGTCGAACAAGCCCGTCACGGTGCCGACCGGCTCGCGGATCACCGAGGACGGGCGGGTCGTCGACGCGAACGGCAAGCCCGTCCTGGACGCCAACGGCAACCCGATGGTGGTGGGCAAGGACTACACCATCGGCCCGGACGGCACCCTGCGGGACGGCCAGGGCTCCCCCGTCCCCCAGTACCGGCAGCTCCTCGCGGACAGTTACGCGGGCGGCGGTGGCGGCGACGACCTGCTGACCCCGAGCAACTTCGGCTCCGGCGGCTTCGCGTACGGCACGAGCGGGCTCGGCGCGGGGCTGTCCGGCTCCGGCGCGGGAGGGCTGATCGGCACCGGCGGCCTGCCGGGCATCACCGGCATGGGCGGCGGCCTGAGCTCCCGCAGCCTGGCGAACGGCGGCGACCCGGTGGCGGTGAAGGCCGCGGTGGAGCAGGCCAACGCCGAGCGGCTGGCCGCCGAGAAGGCCGCCCGGGCCGCCGCCCAGGAGCAGTCCCTGCTGACCGGCCGGCAGACCACCACCAGCTCCGGCGGGATGCCGCCGATGATGCCGCCCGGCGGTGGCATGGGCGCCCCGGGCGGCCAGGGCGAGAAGGACCGCCGGCGCACCACCTGGTTGGCGGAGGACGAGGAGGTCTGGGGCACCGAGACCGGAGCCGTGCACGGCGTCATCGGACGCTGAGGGCGCCGTACCCGCCGTACCGCCCGCCCGTACCGCCGTACCGCCCGCCCGCCCGTACCGCCGCGCCGCCGGCCCGTCCCGGCGGCGCGGCGCCCCGACCCGACCGGGCGCGGCACCCGCGCCCCGACACCGAGGAGAAGGAAGCACATGAGCAACCCGTTCGCCGAACAGATCGCGTTGGCGATGGACGAGATGCGGACCGAGCTGGCCAAGGCCGAGGCCGTCCAGAAGGAGATGAACGAGCTCACCGCCTCGGCCACCTCCAAGGACCGGACGGTCACCGCGAAGGTCGGCGCGCAGGGCCAGGTGGTCTCGCTGACCTTCCACACCGACGGCTACCGCGAGATGGCTCCCGCGGAGCTCGCCAAACTGCTCACCGACGTGCTGAACGAGGCCCGCGCGAGCGTGGGCGAGCAGGTCGCCGAGCGCATCGGCCGGTTCGAGGACCTGGGCGAGACGCTGCGGATGTCGATGACCGGCGGCACCGAGCTGGACGAGATCCTCGCCCCGCTCTACGCGATGCGTCCGGGCCACGAGCCGGCGGACCAGCAGAAGAAGACCGCCCGTCAGGAGGAGTTCCATGGCTGAGGTCACCTCCAAGACGTCGGGGCTCAAGAAGACCTTCACCGAGTTCTACGAGCTCCAGGACCTCGTGGCGCAGGTCAAGGCCGACGTGGACATCGTCAACGGCATCAACCTGAAGGTCGGCGGCAAGGACGAGATCGGCAAGCAGTACCACGCGCAGGTGGACGAGGGGACCACGATCCTCACCGAGCTGATCGTGAAGATCCACACCACCGTGGGCGAGGCCGGGGTGAACGGCGAGGCGCTGGCCACCACCCTCGACAACGCGGACGACCACACCACCACCATCATCGGCCGGCTCTGACGCGCCGACGGCGCGCAGGGCACCCCGGAGAACGACCCGAAGCGGCAGGCTGATCCCACGTGTCCCACTCCTCCATCGAGGTCAACCGGTCGACGGCGGCCTTCTTCACGCTCATCACCGGCATGCCCTGGCCGGAGGTGCGCGAAGGGGACCTGCGCGACGTGCGGGACGCCTACGAGCGACTGGCCCAGGAGCTGCCGGAGCTGCGGGAGCTGATCGCCAAGGTGGCGGTCGCCTGCCGGCAGCAGTTCGCCGGCGAGTCCGCCGAGGCGTTCGCCCTGCAGATGAAGACCTTCATCGGCGGGACCGGAGGGGACGACTACGTCTCGGCGGCGGCGACCACCGCGAAGAAGCTCGCGGAGTGCGCCAACGACGTGGCCAACGCCGTCGAGTACACCAAGTGGATGGCGATCGCCCAGCTGGTCCAGCTGCTGATCGAGATCACGCTCGCCGTCTTCTGGGCGCCGTTCAGCTTCGGCGCCAGCCTGTCCGGGCTGGCGCTGCGCCGCATCCTCACCAAGGTCGCGCTCCAGGCGCTGATGAAGTTCCTGCTCAAGACGATCTTGATGCACACCTTCGCGGGCGTGGTCGGCGGCCTGCTGATGGACGGGATCATCCAGCACATCCAGATCGGGCAGGGCAACCGCAAGGAGATCGACAAGGAGTACACCAAGCAGGCGGCCCTCTTCGGACTCATCGGCGGTGTCCTCGGCGGCCCGCTGGAACTCCTCGGCATGGGGCTCGGCAAGCTGCTCGGGAAGCTGCTGGGCAAGAGCGGCGGCCGGCTGCTGGCCGACCAACTGAGCAACTACCTGGTCCACGGGGACCTCCAGGGCCTCAAGGGCCTGCTGGCGGCGGCCGCCAAGGCAGCCGAGAAGGAGGGCCTGACCGGCTCGCTGAGCTCGATGAGCAAGAAGGTGCTGGCGGCCTCGGAGAAGGAGCTCGCCACCCTCGCCTTCACCAAGAAGGAGGCCAAGGCCTTCGCGCGGGAGCTCGGCGGGCTGATGGAGTCGGCGACCGAGCACCTCCAGCACGGTTTCGGGAAGACGGGCAAGGGCACGCTCTCCGAGATCTTCGTCGAGGACATGGAGAAGATCTTCGGGAAGCACCTCGGCGAGAGCCTCGGGGGCAAGGAGCTCGCCGGCAGGCTCGGCCGGGAGTTCGGCGAGGCGTTCGTCAACAACTGGGGGGCCAACGCCGCGGAGAGGGCCGGCCTCAAGGACGCGCTCGGGGCGGCCCTCGGCCACGAGGCCGGGGAGAAGCTCTCGTCCCGCCACGTCAAGCTGCTCGCCGAACACCTGCCGGACCTCGCCGAGCACATGCCCACCGGCAACAAGGCCTACCACCTCGGCGTCGCGCTCGGCGGATACCTCAAGGCCGGCGTGCAGAACGTCCTCACCGAGGGCTTCTACAACCTCATCTTCGGCGAGAACCACGAGTTCAGCGTCACGGCGGGGAGCTTCCTGGGCGGCGTGCTGACCGGGGGCATGGGCCACGTGCTGCACCTCGGCGCGCAACCCGTGATGAAGAGGTACGTGACCTGGGTCCAGGCGACCCAGCACCAGGCGGTGGCCGACGGGGCGTCCGAGCACTTCCCGCTCTACCACCCGATCAGCTTCGCCGCGCTGGCCTGCCTCGCCTCCGGCAAGGTGGTGCCGTTCCCGGTGCCCCGGATGGGCCACAGCGGGGCCTACGACCTGGCCAGGCTGCACGGCGGCTCCCTGGAGGACTACGCCGACGCCATCGGCCACGCCTCCGGGCAGCGGATCACCTCCCCGGAGGCCGATCCGGAGGTCGCCGAGTGGATGCAGTCGATGCTGCAGTACGCGGACTTCCTGACGGACGAGCACGCCGTGAACGAGCCGACGGGCCTGGCGAGCCTGCACTTCCTCGGGGACCTGAGCAGCGACGTCCCCGCCCCGCCGGCCACCACCCGGCCGCCGCGCACCTCCGGTACCGACCCCCTGCCGTCGACCACCGCCTCCGAGCCGGCCGGCGGCCCGAACCGGCACACCGCCACCACCGCGGCCGGCGCCCCGCCCGTCCGGGTCCAGTCGCACGACGACCCGTCGACGGCGCCGAAGCAGGAGCCGCCGAAGGCCGGCGTGCCCGACGCACCGACCCCCAGGGCCACCCAGTCCGCCGGCGGACTGCCACCGGTGCAGCGCGGCCGGGCCGACGCGCCCGGCGAGCCGGCGACGCCACAGACCGCCACCGCCACCGCCACCGCGAGCGGCGACCTGGGCCGGCCGGCGCCCGTCCCCACCACCTCCACCGCCCACCAGGGCCCGACCCCGACGCCGCCCGCCGCGCCCCGCCCGCCGGCCGGCGCCGATCCCACCGGGCGCCACCCGGTGCAGGAGCCGCACACCGGGCCCGAGCGGCAGACCGAGAGCATCGCGTCGATCCTCCTGGGCCAGGACACCGGCCGGGACCGCCGCACCCCGAACGGCGAGCCGCCGACCCCGCCCCGCGAACCGGCCGCCACCGCGGGACACGACGGCGGCGACCGGGACGCACCCCTGCCCCCGGACCAGGCGGCGGGGCCGCTCCACCCGGCCGCCGACCAGCTCCCGCCCGCGCCGGACCTCGGAGCCGACCTCCGGACGGACCACCGGTCGGACCTCCGGACGGACGGTGACGCCCCGTCGACCGGCGACGCGGCGCAGCAGCCGTTCGTCCAACCACTGCCCGCCGTGACGGACCCGGCGAACTTCCCCGGCTGGCAGCCGCACCTGGACGCCACCGGCGCGCCGGCCGCGCCGCTGCGCCCCGACCGTACGCCCGGCCCCGACCGTACGCCGGGCCCGGGCCCGGTTCGGGACCCGAACGGGGTCGTGCGGGACTATCAGGGCTGGCGGCTGAACCCGGGCGTGGCCCCGGGGGCGCCGATCACCGCCTTCCCGTCCCGCTGGCACCGGCCGGCGGACGCGCCGGAGCGGGTCTACTACCCGGAGCACTGGAGCGCCGCCGAGACCGAGCGGCGGGTGGGCGAGGCGCTGCGCGACCAGCCGCAGCTGTGGTGGCGGGAGGACGGGCTGCTGGGCGCCGTCGGCGAGGCCGGGGGAGTGCGGATCGAGGCCGTCCTCGACCCGCAGGGCGCCCTGCTCTTCCACCGTCCGGCCCGGCAGCAGCCGGGCCCGGCCGACCACCGGGCCTGGCACGAGGCCGGCGTGGTGGGCCGCGGGGACGCCGTCGACCTCACCGGGCACGGGCCGCTGAGCCTGCGTCGGGTGCGGTTCGACAGCGGGCAGGAGGGCTTCGAGTTCACCGCCCGACTGCATCTGGAGCCGTCCGCCGGCATGACGCGCGACGAGCTGGGGGCGACGGAGCAGCGGCTGCGCACCCTCGCGGCCGAGTACACCGCCAGGCAGCAGCTGGGAGTCGACGACCGGCTGCTCACGCTGCGCCTGGAGTTCGTACCGGAGCCGTCCGCCGACTCCACCACCCTCACCGTCCGGCCCGGCGCGGCGCCGACGCTGCGGGACGCACTGCCCCGCTTCCTGGACATGACGGGCCAGCACGAGCTGGACTTCGTGCTCGGACCGGACATGGACGGCGCCCCGCCGGTGCGGGACGTGCACGTCGGCGAGAGCCTCACGGCCGCGCTGCGGCCGTCGTTCACGGAGTCGGCCTGGGAGAACCCCCGCCGGGGCCTGCCCCCGGAGTGGACCGCCGCCGACGCCCGCCACGCCGCCCACCGGGTGCTGGAGTCGGGGCTCGCCGAGCCGGTGGGCGAGCCGGTCGCCGGCGGCCGGGCCCCCGCCGTCCACCGCGGCGAGTTCGCCGGGGTGCGGCTCAACGTCCGGGTGGAGAGCGGCGTCATCACCGACGTCTGGGGCGAGCCGCACCAGCGGCTGCGCCCGCAGCTGTCCGCCCCGAGGCCCGAGCCGCAGGTGGTGCTCGGCACGCGCGAGATCCGCCCGCCCGCGGACGCCTTCACCCGGAGCGTCGCGGTGCGGTACGTCGAGTCCTTCGACGCCCGCCGGCTGCGCCTGCCGGACGGGGACACCGAGACGGTGCTGACCGTCCGGGTGCACCTCGACACCTCGGGGCTGGACAGCGCGCGGCCGGAGACCGCCCGGGCGCTGGAGGCGCTGCGGCAGCGGGCACGGGACGGGGTCGGGGACGTCTACAACCTCGGCCAGCGGCTGCCCAGCGGTGACCTGCTGCGGGTCGAGGTCGAGTTCGTGGACCGGCCGGCGGACGCCCACCACACCGCCACCGTCCAGGCCACCCCGCGCCGGGAGAACCTGCGCGAGTGGAGCCTGACCACCAGGGCGGACGTGCTCGCCCACGAACTCGGCCACGCGATGGGTCTGCCCGACGAGTACCGCGAGGGGAGCAGCACCCGCCGGGCGCTGTACCCCGAGAGCGGCCTGATGGGGACGGCGTACGTCGACGAGTTCGGCCGCTTCGCGCTGGACGGCGACCACCGCGACTTCGACCACCTCGACATGTCCACCCGCCGGGTGCTGCGGGCACGGAACCTGTGGCAGCTGGGCGGGGTGGTCGACGCCGCCTTCGGCCCGGACCGCGGCCCGGTCGCGGACGGCGACCGCCCGGCCCGGGCCCGGTTCGGCGAGGACGTGCGGCGCGCCGCGCTGTACGGCGGCTCGCACGGGCGCGGTGGTCATCTCTACGCGCCGCCGGGTTCGGAGCGCGAGCGGCCGGAGCGGCTCCCCGGGTCGGAGCACCGCAACGGCACGTTCAGGGTGGTCGGCGGGCCGGCCGACACGGCGTCGACGCGGGTCGGGGCCGTCGCCGGCGACCTGGCCGGGCCGGTGCGCGGCCGGACGATGTTCCCCGAGCACTGGACGGCGGACGACGCCGTCTACGCGGCCGAGCAGGCGTACCACCGGGCCGGCCGCACCGGCGGGGTCACCTCGACCGGGCCGTACTCCCACCACTGGGTCGGCGAGTACGGCGGGGTGCGGATCGAGGGCGAGGTGCGGGCGGGGGAGTTCGTCTCCTTCCGGCCGTCCGAGGAGCAGGGCGACCTGGACACCCCCGTGCACATGCCGTGGCGGTCGACCGGCGGTGAGTTCGACGTGCGGGTCGAGGACCTCGTCCGCTTCGGTGACCGGCAGACCCTCACCGGGGTCCACCACGCGCCGGTCGAGGCCGCGGCGGTCGCGCACGGGCTCAGGCTGGAGGAGACGCCGTGGCGCGTCAACGACAACGGCACCTACCGGGCCGGCGTCTGGTTCCTCGACCCGACGGTCGCCCCCGGGGCCCCGCTGTCGGGCTTCGCCGAGTACTGGCACCGCCGCGCCGACTGGCGGACGCACACCTTCTACCCCGAGGGGTGGACCACCCACGACGTCCTGTCCGCCGTCCGCGAGGCCTATGCGGCCCGGCGTGACCCCCGGCCGCCGGGCCCCGGGGCGGAGCACTGGGTCGGCGAGGCGCGCGGGGTGCGGATCGAGGGGATCACCCGGGACGGGCGCCACCTGGTCCACCGCCCGGCCACCGAGCAGCCGCTCACCCACTGGCGCGAGGACGACGTGGTCGCGCGGTCCGCCGGCCGCCGGGTGGAGTTCGGGGCCGGCGACACCGCGGTGACCGTCCGGCACGCCCGGTTCGCGAGCGGCCAGGAGGGCGTCGAGCTCACCGCCCGGGTGCACCTGGACTTCGAGGCCGGGACGCCGCCCGAGCGGGCCGCGGAGTTCCGGGCCGCCGTGCAGGAGGCCGCCGACGCCCACGTCCGCCGGCAGCGCGCCGCCGGTGATCCGCCGGTCCGGCTGACGATCGAGTTCACCGACGGCGCGGCCGGCGCGCACTCCAGCACCCGGGTCCGGGCGGACGCCCGCACCGACGGCCTCGACCTGCGGACCTTCCTGCCCGAGTTCACCGACCCGGCGGCGCCGCCGCTCTCCGCAGCCGTCCGCCGCCTCGCCGGCGACGCCCCGGCCACGGGGTGGACGGCGCACGGTGGCCCGCGACCCGTGGCGGCGCCGCTGCGCGAGCCCGGCGCGCCCGGGACGGGTGAACGCCCGCCGACCGTCACCCGGTCGGACGGCGACCTGCTGACCTCGGACGCCTTCGCCCCGACCCTGCGGCCCGACGCCGGCCGGGACCTGCCGCCCGAGTGGACCCCCGCGCAGGCCAGGCACGCGGCCCTGCACGGGACGGTGGTCGAGCCCGAGCGGCGGGACCCGGCGAACCCGTCCGTGCTGGTCAGCAGGGTGCGGTTCGGCGGTGTCACGCTGGAGGTCCGGCGGGACTGGGCCGAGTACCAGATCACCGACTTCTCCGGCGTGGACAACCAGGCGGGCTTCCCGCCGCAGCGCTTCCTGCCCGTTCCCGAGCCGGCCGCGGCGCCGTCGGTCGAGCCCCCGCCCGCGGCGCCCGGATCGTCCTCCGCGCCCGCACCCGCCGGGGCCGTCCCGCACGTCGTCGTCCCGCCCGTCGTCGCTCAGGCCGCGCCGGCGCCCGGGTCCCACCTGGTCGAGGGCTTCACGGCTCGGCAGATCCGTTCACCGGAGGACCCCTTCCTGCGGTTGGTGTCGAACAACTACTCGCGCGGTTTCGAGGCGCGGCGGGGCACGCTGCGGGGTGCGGACGGCGCGTCGGCAACCGAGATCGTGGTCCGGATCCACTTCGACACCACCGGCCTGCCCGAGGGCGTCGACCACACGGGCCGGATCGAGCAGCTGAAGGACCGGGCGTACGCGGGCGTCGACGAGGTCTACAACATCGGCCAGCGGCTCCCCGACGGCGACGAACTGCGGGTGCGGATCGAGTTCACCGACACGGCCGGAGCCGCGCACCACACCGTGCGGCTGAACGACGACCCCGAGCACCGCGAGCACTCGCGGGAGTGGAGCCTGGCGACCGAGCCGCGTACGGTGGCGCACGAACTCGGCCACCTGCTGGGCCTGCCGGACGAGTACCGGGAGCGGGAGAAGGGCGCCCGACCCGTGCACGCCGACGGCGGGCTGATGTCCGCCACGTCGCTCGACCACTTCGGCCGCATCGGCGTCGACATGGCGACCGACCTCGTCAGCTCGGGACAGGAGACCACCGTGCTGGCCCCGCGCAACCTGCGGGAGATCGGCGCGTCGATCGACGAGGCGTTCGGCCCCCGGGTGTTCGCGGACGAGCGCGGTCTCCCGTCGCGCGCCGCCTTCCGCGAGGACGTCCGACACCGGGCGCTGTACGGCACGTCGCGCGGGGAGGGCGGCCACCTCTGGCCGCCGCTCGGGTCGGAGCGGGTGCGGCCGGTCGTGGTGGGCGAGCCCGGGGCGAATCTCACCTTCCGGGCCCGCTACGGGGCACAGGGCCCGCTCGCGGCGCTGTCGGCCCCGGATGTCGTCACCCTCCCGCGGGCCGGTGACGTCGCGACCTCGGTGCGCGGCGACGGTACGCGGACGATGTTCCCCGGGCACTGGAACGAGGAGCACGCGGTGTACGCCGCCGAGCAGGCGTACCTGGACGCGCGGCGCCGGAACGCCGTCACCGAAGCGGGGGGCGGGACCAGGCGCTGGGAGGGCGAGTACGCCGGGGTGCGGATCGAGGGCCTGGTCCGCGGGGACCGCTTCCTCTCCTTCCGTCCGGCGGACGACCAGCCGGACGCCGGCCCGCCGGCGCACGCGCCGAGCAGCCTGGTGCAGCCGCTCCGCTTCGGCCAACGGGCCGAGGACGTGGCCCGCTACGGTGACCGGCACACCCTCACCGGTGTGCACCACAGGCTGCCGGACGACGTCGCGTCGCGGCACGGCCTGCTCTTCGGACAGCCCGCGGCGACCTTCCAGAACGGCACCTACCGGGCGCCCGTCTGGTTCCTCGACCCCAAGGTCCAGCGCCACTCGACGATGGGCATCGGCTTCCCGTCCCGCTGGCACCGGCGCGCGGACTCACCGGGCCACATGATGTACCCGGACAGCTGGCGCAGCGCACAACTGACACTCCAGCGGGTGCAGTGGGCCTTCGAGGACCGCGACCGGACGGTGCTGCTGCCCGACGGCCGAACGACCTACTGGGTCGGCGAGGAGGCCGGGGTCCGGATCGAGGGACTGGCCCGCGACGGCCGGATCCTGGTGCACCGCCCCGCCGATGTGCAGCCCCACGACGCCGCCGACTGGCCGGGCCATGACCTGGTCGGCCTGACCCAGACCGGCCGGGTCAGCCTTCACGACCGGCCGCTGACGCTACGTCAGGCCCTGCTGGCCGGAGGAAGGGAGGCCGTCGAGGTCACTGCCCGGCTCCACCTGACGTCCCAGCGCCCGGGCCCGGAGGGCGCGGCGGTCCGGGACCAGTTGCAGCGGGCCGCCGACGGGTACGTCGCGCAGTACCAGCAGCCGGGCAAGCCGCTGATGAAGCTGCGACTCGAATTCGTGGACACATCGGACGACGCCTACGCCAGCGTTCCGATCACCCGCGGGGCCACCCTCGCCGACTACCTGCCGGGGCTCGTCCACCCCGGCCCCGGGTTCCGTGAGCTGATGGCCGGGTTCAAGAGCCTGGCCCCCTCACTGGACGCCGTCCGGGCCGCCGCCCGCCCGGACCACGTGCCCGCCGACCTGCGCGAGCCGGGGCCGCTGCGCCCCGGCGAGCACCTGCCCGCCACGACGCCCAGGGCGATGGACGTCGAGGGCCGGCGGGTCGAGTTCACCGATCCCGCCTGGCAGGAGGCGGGCCGGAGCCTGCCCCGGCAGTGGACCGACGACGAGGCCCGGTACGCCGCTTCCCAGGTCCTCCGGAAGGAGAACGCCGCGCTCGCCGAGCAGGGCCGCCCGCCGATGACGGACGGGGTGGTCTACGGTCACCACGTGTTCGTCCCGGTCAACCTCCGGGTGGAAGGCGGCCGGATCAGGGACTTCTGGGGCGAGCCGGATCTGTCGACGGTGAACGAACGCTCCCAGGCGCTGCCGGAACCGCAACGACGGCTGGCCTCCGCCGAGGTCGGCCCGCCGCAGGGCGCCGGCTCCGGGGACGGGCCGCGCTTCGAGGCCCGCCGGGTCCAGCTGATCGACGGGGACACGGCCACCGTGCTCCGCCTGCGCGTGTTCCTGGACGAGAGCCGGTTGGCCGGCCCGAACGGCACGGACACGGAGGTCTCCGACCGGATCGGCCCCCTGAAGTCCCGACTCATGGCGAGCGCCGACGACTTCTACAACCTCGGTCAGCGGCTGCCCAACGGTGACCAGCTCCGGGTCGTCGTCAACCTCGTCCACCGCGCGGAGGAGGCCCACCACACCGTCGAGCTCGAACCTCGGGGCGACCGCCTGGAGCCGGGGCGCTGGGGCCTCGACGTCTCCCAGCCCGCCGTGGTCCGGGAAGTCGGCCGGCTGCTCGGCTTCCGGGGCGAGGAGCGGTTCGGCCGTCACCTCGTCGACCGGCCCGACCGCACGCCGATCTCCTCGGTCGAGTGGAACTCCGCGCTCCGGCCCCGCGACCTGCGGGACACCGGCGCGGCCCTCGACACGGCCCTCGGCGGGGCCGGTCACGCCCCGCCCGCCGACGGGACGGGACTCCCGTCGCGCGCCGGCTTCGGTGCGGACGTCCGCCGACTCGTCCTGCACGGCGGGCCGGACGGCACCGGCGCCCACCTCGCCCCCGCACCGGGTGAGAACCGACCCGCACCGTCGCCGGTGGGCGAGCCGCACCCCAACGGCACCTTCCGCGCGGTGGACCGGCAGACCGGCGCGAGCGGTCACCACCCCGCGGGCGAGCCCGCCGGGTCGGCCCCCGCCCCTGCGCCGGAGCGGACCGTGTTCCCCCCGCACTGGACCGCGGACGAGGCGGTCTACGCGGCCGAGCAGGCGTATCTGGACGCCCGGCGCAACGGCCGGGTCGACCGGCCGGACGACGACGGGACCCGGCGCTGGGTCGGCGACTACGCCGGCGTCCGCATCGAAGGCGAGCTGCTGAACGGCGAGTTCACGTCCTTCCGGCCGTCGGACGACCAGGCGGGCCTCGACGCGCCCCGGTTCGCACGGCTGCGCCCCGCCCCCGCGGACTTCGGCCACCGGGCCGAGGAACTGGCCGTGTTCGGTGACCGCCGGACGCTCGCCGGGGTCCACCAGGTGCCGCCGCGGGCGCTCGCCCGGGAGCACGGCGTCGTCGTCGACCGGCCCTGGAGGACCAACGAGAACGGCACCTACCGGGCCGCGGTCTGGTTCCTGGACCCGCTCGTCGAGCCCGGATCGGCGGAGGCGGACCTCCCCGGCAGCTGGCACCGGCGCGAGGACTGGCAGGCGCACACCCTCTACCCCGAGGCCTGGACACCGGGACACGTCCTGGACGCGGTGCGCAAGGCGTACGGAGAGTCCGACCCGGACCTGGACCCGGCCACCGGCATCGAGCAGTGGGAGGGCGAGGCGTTCGGGGTCCGCATCGAGGGCCTGACCCGGGACGGCGTGCACCTGGTCCACCGTCCGACCGCCGACCAGCCGCACCGGGAGTGGGGCCCGGACGACGTCGAACGGAGCTCCGAGGTCAAGGCCGTCGAGTTCGGCGACGACGACGAGTGGACGGTGGACGTCCGTCAGGTCTTCTTCCACAGCGGCCAGGTGGGTGCCCATCTCACCGCTCCGGTGCACCTGGACTTCGATCCCGCCCTGTCGGCCGCCGAACGGGCGAGCGTCAGGGAGCGGCTGCAGAAGGCCGCCGACCGCTTCGTCGCCGCCCACCGGGGGCCGGACGACGACATGCTGATCCGGCTGGAACTCAGGTTCACCGACAGCGCGGACGGTGCCCACTCCAGCCACCTGATCCCGGCGGACTCCAGTGTCCCCGGCCTGGACGCCCTGCTCCCCGACCTCGTGGACTACCTGCGGGACGACCTCCCGGAAACGGCGAGGATCTTCGCGGACGAGGCGGCCACCGAGGGCGGTTGGACCGACGGCGCGACCGCTCACCGACCTGCCCCCCTGGACGTGCCGGAGTCGGCCGGGGCCGGCACCCGCCCGCCCACCAGCCGGCGGGTCGAGGCGCTGCCGCCGATCGAGGAACCGGCCGCCGCGCCCGCCGCGCCCGCCGAGCCCGGCGACGGGCAGCCCGGGCCCGTGCCCGTGGCCCATGAGCCCGCGGTCCATGAGCCGGTGGTGCATGAGGAAGGGCAGTTCGCGCCTCCGACGGCGGCCACGCCCCGGCAGCCGGCCGGGGACGGCGGCCCGCTGTACAGCGGCATCGTCGGGTCCGCCGGGTCGGACACCCTGGCGGTCGGGAACCCGGCCGCCGGCGCCGCCGCCGGCCTGCCGCCGGCCCGTACCCTCCGCCCCGCCGGCGGCGTCTGGCACCCCGTGGCGAACCCGGACGGGACCCCGGCCGAACCGGTGCGTCCCAGTACCCGGCCGGCCGGCGGTCACAGCACGGACCACAACGGTGTCGTGCGGGTGCACGACTGGCGACCGGTCGACGGGGTCGCCCCGGGGTCGCCGGAGGCGGCCTTCCCGGAGAACCTGCGCCGGCCCGCGCAGGACCGGGGCAGGGCGACGTACTACCCGCTGGACTGGACGGCGCAGATCGTCGACCAGCGGGTCCAGGAGGCGCTGGCTACCAGGTTCCACACGGAGCGGGTGCCGGCCGACGCCCTGCACTGGGTGGAGGGGGCGACGGGCCGACACCTCCAGCCGGTGGGTACCGGCACCGCGCACCACTTCGTCGGTGAGGCGGGTGGCGTCCGGATCGAGGGCATCGCCCTCAACGGCCGGGTCGTCCTGCACAGTCCGACCCTGGACCAGCCGCACGCGCCGCACGACGGCTGGGCCGGTGAGGAGCACGTGGTGCACGTCGGGGAGGCCCACGTGCCGGTCGACGTGGACTACGGACCGCCGCTGACCGTCCGTCGGGTGCTGTTCGACAGCGGGCAGGAAGGCCTGGAGATCACCGCCGGGTTCGACCTGCAGCACCCCGGAGGCCTCGGGCACCCGGACGCCCGGGCGATGGCGGAGCACCTGCAGGGGCTCGCCGACGCCTACGTCCGGGACGCGGCGCTCGACTCACCCGACGCGCCGCCGGTCCGGATCCTGCTGGAGTTCGACGACACGCAGCCGGGCCGCCCGCGCATCGACATGCGGGAGGACGTCGTGACCAGCTTCGACGAGCTGGCGCCGGAGTTGGCCGCGGAGGTGGAGCAGAGCGGGTTGCAGGGCCTGCTGGACGAGCTCGTCGACGGCATGCCGCCGATGGACCCCGGGGCCCGGCGGTTCGCCGTGGCGGCCTCGTCGCCGCACGACGGCGCCGGGCCGGGCGACGGCTGGGTGCACGGGCAGGCGGAGGACGTCACGGCGTCGTTCGCGCCCGACCTCGCGGCGGACGCCGGCCGGCGGCTGCCGGAGGGCTGGTCGGCCGACCAGCGGCGGTACGCCGCACACCTGGTCCGGACGGACAACGCGGGTACGCCCCTGGCGGAGGCCGTCGGCGGAGTGGCGGCACCGCTGGTCCACCGCGGCGGCTTCGGCGGCCTCCGGATCAACGTCCGGACCGAGAACGGTCTGATCACCGACTTCTGGGGCGAGGCACACCACCGCACCGTCTCCCCCACCGAGGACCTCGGGCGGCCCCTCACCACCGTGGAACCGCCGCAGGGGGCGTTCCTCCGGGGGCTGGAGGCCCGCGAGGCCCAGCGGTTCGAGGTCCACCGGCGCGAGCTGCCGGGCGGGGACCACGAGAGTGTGCTGACGGTGCGCCTGCACCTGGACACCCGCGGCCTCGCACGGTCGGACGGCGGGATCCGGCAGGCGCTGGACGCGCTCAGGGCGCGGATGGCGGAGGGCGTCGACCGGACGTACAACCTCGGTCAGCGGCTGCCCAACGGCGACCTGCTGAGGGTCCGGGCCGACCTCGTCGAGACCCCCGGCCCGCCCGCCCAGACCGTGGTGATCGCTCCCGGGCCCGGGCGCGAGCACCACCAGCAGTGGCACCTGGGCACCGACGCGACGACGCTCGCCCACGAGCTCGGGCACCACCTCGGACTGCCCGACGAGTACACCGAGGCGAGGCCGGGCCGTGGACGCCGCCCCGGCTACCAGGACGGGGGCCTGATGGGCTCCCTGCAGACGGAGTCCGACGGCAGGCACACGATCGGCGCGGACCAGCCCGCCGGGGTGCCGCTGCGCCGCACGACCGACGCCGTCCTGCAGCCGCGCAACCTGCGCCAGCTGGGCGCGGGCATCGACCGGACCCTCGACGGGGTCACCACGGGCTACACGGCCGACGGACTGCCGAGGCGGGCGAAGCTCGACGCCGACGTCATCCGCACCGCGCTGCACGGCGCGGACGGCGCGCGCGGCCGGGGCGGCCACCTGTTCCCGTCGTCGACCGGGGGCGGGGAGCGGCCGCGCACGGTGGCCGGCTCGCTGAACCGCAACGGCACCTTCGAGGTGGCGGGGGAGGCCGTCGAACGGACGGTCCGGACCAGCGCCCTGGCCGGCGACATCGAGGTGCCCCGCTCCGCTCCGACCACGCGGATGATGTTCCCGCGGCACTGGACGACGGAACAGGCCGTGTACGCGGCCGAGCAGGCCCACCACGCCGCCCTGCGGGCGGGCGAACGGCCGTCGGACGGCGGCGCGCCGGGCGACGGCCACCCGCTGACGGCCCGCCGGGAGGAGGGGTACCGGCGCAGCCGGGCGACGGCGGCGAGCAGCGCGCCGGAGCGCGGGGCGGACGCCACGTACCACTGGCTGGGCGAGTACGGCGGCGTGCGGATCGAAGGCGAGGTCCGGGGCGACCGGATCGTCTCGTTCAGGCCGTCCGCCTGGCAGGGCGGCCTGGACGCGGCCGCCCATGTGCCCTACCGTGCCGCCGGCCGGCACACCACGGTCGCCGAACGGTTCCAGCACTACGGGGACCGCCGGGAGCTCACCGGTGTCCACCACCACCGCAACGCCGTCGCCGCCCGGTTCCACGGTGTGCGGGTCGAGCCGCACACACGGTCGGAGACGAACGAGAACGGCACCTACCGGGCCACCGTGTGGTACCTCAGGCCCGGGATCCACCCGGACTCGGTCGAGGCGAGGTTCCCCGGCAGCTGGGAACGCCGGCAGACCGGCGCGGAGGGCCACACCTTCTACCCCGAGCAGTGGACGCGGAACCGGATCGAGACCGCGGTGGAGGAGGCCTACCAGCGCCGTGGGCGCCCGCTGGAACTCCTGCCCGACGGCTCGGAGCGATGGAGCGGCCTCGGTGACGGCGTGCGCATCGAAGGCATCACCACCCGCGACGGCCGCCACCTGGTGCACCGGCCGGCGACCGCACAGCCGCACAGCCGGTGGAGCCGCGACCAGATGTGGCGCACCGAGGGCCTGGCGCTGGACCTCGCCCCCGGGCGGCGCCTGATCGCCCACCACTTCGTCTTCGCCGGCGGACAGACCGGCGTCACGATCGACGTCCCCGTCCACGTGCCCGCGGAGGTCACCCCGCAGGAGCGGAGGCTGCTGCAGAACCGGATCCACGACCACCTCACCGAGCCCGCGGGAGGGCCGCTGGCCCGGGTGCGGTTGGTCTTCGTCGACGACCCCGCGCAGGCCCGCAGCACCGGCGCGAACCCGATGACCGTCCTCCACCAGGCGGAGAACCGGGCCCAGCAGGCGCCGGAACAGCACCGGGACGCCATCCGCAGCGAGGGCCGGCGCAACGCCCTGATCGCCCTGATGCCCGACGTCATGGACCTCACGAGCACCGGCCGCAGCCTGCCCGACATCGTTCGGGACCTCGCCGGGCCGATTCCGCCGACCATCTCCCGGACGACGTACGAACCCCCGCGGACGCAGCCGCTGCGCACACCGGACCCGTCCCGTCCGGCGGTGCGCCCGGAAGCCTCCGGGCTGGTCGACATGGCGGCATCGGCCGCCGAGCGGGTGAGCGACGCCGCCATGCCCGGGCTCGCGGCGGGGGCGGGCCGCGGCATGCCCGAGGGCTGGTCGCAGGCCGACCGCAGGAGCCTGGCCCGCGAAGTCCTGGAGGAGTTCCGGCAGCGGCGTGCACTGGAGGGAGGGACTCTCCCCCGGGTGGGGACCGTCCTGCACGTCTTCCCGACCCATCGGGTGATGGTCCGCTTCGAGGACGGCCGGGTCACCGACTTCTGGGCCGAGCCGAACCCTGCCGCCGGGAACCAGCCGGGCCCCGGGGCGTCCGTCCGCACTCCGTTGCACAGCCCGTTGCAGCCGCAGGACGGGCGCACACCGGTGACCGAACCCCGTAGCGGGACGGACGAACGGGCGTCGGCCGGGAGCGAGGAGGCGCTCCCGGACAACCAGGTGCTCCTGGACGCCGACACCGACGTCGAGTTCGAGCCGGTCGGACCGCGGGTGACGGTGGAGAGCGACGGCCTCTGCCTGCTGCACGCGGTGGCCGTGAGCGCACCCGATCTGGTCACGCGGTGGACGGCGCGGTCCGAAGACCCGATCGAGGGACTGCGGCGTCATGTCGAGGACCACTACCGGCAGTTGGACGCGGCGGCCTTCCCGGCCGAGGTCGTCCGGGCGCTGCGCTGGGAGCAGCTCGGGAATCTGAGCGCGTTGAGCGACCGCGAGCTGCTCGCGCACATCCCGGCCGAGGACCGGAACGCGTTCGCGGGGATGCGCCGCGGGGAACTGGAGCCCATCGTCGCGCAGTTCATCACGGAGGCGGCTCCCACGTCGGTGCTGCCGCACGAGCGCGCGACGCTGCTCCGCACCATCCGGCACTGGCAGGCCGACTGGGAATCGGTGGCGGGAGAGATGCTTCCGCCGGCGCTGGCCCATGCGCTGAACCTCAGGCTCCGGGTGATGAACCACGACGGCGTCCACGACTTCGACGGCTACGGGCCGGCGGACGGGCGACGGGTCGCGGTCTACTACGACGTGGGCCGCCAGCACTACGACGCCAGCGAGCCGATCGAGCCGCACGTGCCGATCGAGCCGTCTGCGCCCGTCGAGCCGTCCGCGCCCGCGGAGCGGACCTCGGGAGGGGAGTCGTCGCAGCAGAACGCCGATTCGTCGGCGGAGCGCAGGCTCGCCGAGGAGCGGGAGGCGGCCCGGAGGCTTGCCGAGGAGCAGGAGGAGACAGCGCGCAGGCTCGCCGAGGAGGAGCAGCTCCCGCCGCAGGTCGGGGCACCCCTGCCGGTCCGTGGGGAGGACGGCCTCAGCCTGCTGGAGTCGGTCGCGAGCAGCGCGCCCGAGATGGTCCGGCGCATCCTGCGCTACGCCCCGGAGCGGGCGCTTCCGGACCGGCCGGCGGCACTCCTGCGGGAGGCGGTCTCGCAGTACGTGCACACCGAGTACCGCGAGTTGCCGAGGGAGATCATGGACCTCGTCGACATCGAACACTGGCGGGAGCTGAACCCGGAACTGCGGCAGGTACTCGTCCGGAACCGGTTGAGGGCGATGGTCGACGACTGGGTGGCCACGGCGAACGGTCCGGGGGCCGCGGTGCTGCCGGCCGTGGTGGCCCATGCGCTCGGCGTCCGGCTCCAGGTGGTGCGGGAGGGTGCGGGCGGGGTGGAGCCGGTCGCGGAGCTCGGGCCCCGGGACGGTGAGGTCGTGTCCGTCTATCACCGCGACGGCAGCCGCTACGACGCCAGTACGCCCATCTCCCGGGAGTCCCGGTCCACCGAGTCGGAGGGGCCGGGGCACGAGGAGTCGGGGCACGAGGAGTCGAGGAACGAGGAGTCGGGGCGGGACGAGTCGGAGGGGTCGGAGAGGCGGGACGAGTCGGACGCGTCGCAGGGCGCCAAGCGCGAGGCGTCGGAGACGTCGGACGAGTCGGAGGCCCACGACTCCGACGGGGAATGGTCGCAGTGGGACGACTCGCGCTCCGAGCGGTCCGAGATGTCGGATCGGGACGAGGCCGACTCCCGCCGGGGCGACCTGTCCTCGGAGAACAGGCCGACGGACCGCGATCTCGACGAGTCGGCCGAGCGGCGGACTCCCGTGCCGAGCGAGATCGTCGAGGAGCCGTTGCCGCTCCCCGAGCCGCCGAAGCCCGCCGTGCCGCAGGGCCCCGCCGAGCGCGGGCGGATCGCCGGGACGGACCTGCTGATCGGCCTCACCGAGAACGAGGGGGAGGTGCGGAAACAGATCGTCGACCTGGTCGAGAGGACCATGGGCGGCGACCGGACGGCCGCCCGGGCCTTCGCCGACGCCTACTTCGGCCCCGGCACGCTGCGCCCGCTGCTCACCGCGCTCTCCCGGGGCGAGGTGTGGGTGGCACCGTTCGACGGCAACGGCTGGAGCGGCGGCATCTCGCTGCGCGGCACGGTCACGGAGTCGACGTACCTGCGGACGCAGAAGATCGAGTTCGAGAACGGCGCGGACCGTTCCGTGATGACCGGGACCCGCGGGGACGTCCGCTGGCAGTACAACATCGGGCTGCAGGCCAAGCACGCGAGCGGGACGGGGGAGCTGGCCGAGCTCGTCGGCTACTTCCACGACCGTGGCCACGGCGAGGTCGGCCTGGACAGCGGTGGCATGGTGGCGCGGTCGAAGACCGCCGAGCCCGCGCGGGTGTACGACTCGAAGATCCGCCTGGAGATCGACTACGGCAACCTGCGGCACGAGGGTGCCCTGGTGCGCACCAGGACGGGGGAGCTCACCGAGTCCGTCGAGGTCGGCGCGACCGTGGCCGTCCCCGAGCGCCCGTCCACGCCGGAGGGGGAGCGGAGGGTCCCCCCGAGGCGCCTGCGGGACGGTCGGGTCGGCGGTCAGGAGATCGTGCTGGACCTCTCGCCCGACGGCGGGCCGCAGGGCCGTCGGCCGATGGAGGTGCTGCTGGAGCCGGTCGAGGCGGCGGCCCGCGAGGCGCTCCGCCGGCACTGGCCGGCGCTGCGTGAGAAGCTGCTGGCCGAGGTCGACTTCGGCCGCCTCCAGCGCGATCTCAAGAGCATGACGGCAGGTGAGCCGGTCACGGTCGCGGTGACCGACCGGCGGGGTCGGGTGGTCGCCTCGGTCGAGATCACGGCCCGGGTCGGGGACCTGCGCCAGGTGGGTACCACCGAAGACACCGAGTTCAACATCGGCACCGTCGTCCAGCAGGTGCGCAGCAGCCTGAGGAACCGCGGCCACGCGGGACAGTTCCCGGTCGTGCCCACCTTCGGGCCCAAGCTGGACGGCGTGCTGGTCGGAGCCGGCGCCACCGGGCGGCTGGGGCGGGAGCACGTCGAGGTCTCGGGCCACAGTCGGGTGTCCCAGCTCACCAGCAAGTCCAAGGTGCCGGGCGTGGTCTACGACGGCACCGTCCGGTTCGACCTGGCCTTCAACGGCGGTGACGTCCGGCACGAGGCCGGCACGGCGGTCGTCCGGCTGCTCGTCGACCGTGCGGACACACAGCCGACGCAGGGGCCCGCGCCGGTGCCCCCGCCCGGCTCCGAGGAGGCCCCCCGATCGTTGACGCACGAGGTCCCCGGCCCCCCTGACACCGTCTGGCACACCGGCGACGGCCCGCGCGGGCTGGGCGAGTCCGTCGTCCTGCGCGACCTGGAGAGCACGGCCCAGCTGCGCACGGAACTGGAGACCAGGGGCAGGGAGCTGTTCAAGGACGGGTGGGACGCGATCCGTGCCGAGGTCATGCACCTGTTCAGCCAGCCGATGCTGGCGTCGCGGTTGACCGCGATGACCCGGGGTGAGCCGCTGGAGTTGAAGCTCCACGGCAAGGACGGCATCGTCGTCACCGCCGTCGCCAGGGTCGAGACCATGACCTACCGGCGGGAGGACGGCAAGGCCGAGCTGAACCCGGTGAACGAGACCGGTGCGTTCAGCGCCGAGCGCCGGCTGCTCGCGCGCACCGCCGCCGCCCAGGGCCAGCTCGGCGCGGTCGCGGGCAGGAACCTGCCGGGCGGCGACGTCCTCGTCAGCGCAAGCGGCCAGCAGCGCGACCGATTCGCCTGGCGCGGCCGCGAGGCCGACCGGGTGTACGCCAACGGCAAGTACGGGGCCGCGCAGGTCGTCTACGGTGCCGAACTGGTGGTGGACGTCCGTCTGGGCAAGGGCCGCGTTCGGCCCGACGTCTCGGCGTCCGTCCACGTCGAGGTGGGCATGGAGTCCCGGGAGACCGCCAAGGTCGAGGTCCCCCGCAGCGCGGACGGATCGGTCGTCTTCAGGCGGCCCGAGGAGGACGGCAACGGGTCGACCGACGGGAGCCACGTCGTGGAGGGGTCGACCGGCAGCTCGTCCCGGGACGCGGACCAGCTCGGCACGTACACCGCGCCGCGCAGGATGACCGAGCAGCACGAGCTGAACGCCTCCTACGTGGTGCACACGCTGAGCGACGCCGACCAGGTGCGCCGCACGATCGTGGAGGCCGTCCGGGCGAAGTACGGCGAGCCGTCCGACGAGGTGAGGCAGCGGATCGGCGAGACCTTCGACCGGGTCGCGCTCAAGACCCAGCTGTCCCGGCTCACCCGGGGCGGGAGGATCACCGAAACCGTCTCCGGCCGGCTCTGGAGCGCCGAGATCACGGTGACGGCGAAGCTGGGCGACGCCACCTACCGCTCCATGACGGGGAAGTACGAGTTCGAGTCCGGCACCCAGGCGTCGAACGGCCAGGGCTACGCCCGGGACCGGCTCAACCGCTACAACGGCGGCGTGCTGGGCAAGTTCAAGTCGAAGTTCGTCGACGTCACGGGCGGCTACAGCTACCGCCTGGACCGCACCTACGGCGATGCCACGGACACCGTCGGGTCGGTCTCGAACCGGGGCAAGCACGTCGAGGCGGCGGTGTTCTTCGACGTGGCCGCGGAGTACGACGTCAACGTCACGTTCAGGCGGCTGAGCGTGCCGGACGGCTCGCCGTTCACCGACACGGTGACGGCCACCGCACGGGTGGCCGTGCCGTTGCGCGACGCCGACCCGGCGGGCACCCCGGCGGTGCGGACCACGGAGAAGCAGCCGGCCGGCTTCCTGGACGTCCGTCGGCTGGACTCCTCGGCGATCGTCACCGACGTCTTCCCGGTCCACCCGGGCGGCCCCGCCGCGGAGGGGAACACCGGCCGGGCGGGTGGCGGCGGCAGGCGCACGCTGGGCGAGTCGATCCTCGACCAGTTCGACGCGAAGCCCTGGCCGAGGCCGGACCGGCAGCCGGTGACGAGGTCGAGGCCCGAAGGGTACTCGTCGAACGGGCCGGACCGGCCGCCGGGCAGCGGCCCGCTGCCGCCGCGGACGCCGGTACCGGAGCGGACGGGGAGCAACCCCTTCCGGAGCGACTGGGAGGGGCTCCGCCGCAAGCTGGTGGACGAGCTCACCCCCGACCGGCTCCAGGCCAGGCTGAAGGCCATGACGGCCGGCGACGAGATCGTCGTGCGGCACGGGCGGACCACCGTGCGCGTCGGCGCCGTGCTCCTCGACCGGATGGACCACCTGGGCGAGTCGGGTACCACCGAGTTCAACGCGGCCACCCAGGTGCAGCGCACCTTCGCCAGTTCCGACGGCGTCACCAACTTCGGCGCCGGCCAGGGGCACAACGTCAGCGTCGCGGTGGCGGGCACCGTCCCGGTGGCAGGGGCCGTCCCCGTGACGGTCGGGCTGGCGGGGAACTTCGGCTGGGGCAAGGACCACCAGGACCTCCTGAGCCGGACCACCGCGGCCGGGGCCGCCACCAAGGCCAAGGTGCCCGGCAGCGCCTTCAGCGGAGAGGCGGAGCTCCGGTTCCAGATCACCCGGCGGCCCCTCCTCGGGGCGTCCGTCCAGATGATGCGCACCGCGAGGATCGGCTTCGAGACCATCGTCGAAGCGGGTGAGACCCGGCCCGTGCCCGAGCCCACCGCGACGCGCGATCCCCGGGCGGTGTCCGAGCAGCTCACCGTCCCCGTTCCGCCGGACCGGGTCTGGACCACCGGGCTGCGCGACACCGACGTCCTGCGCTGGCTCGGCGACGTCGGCGGCGTCCAGGACGTGGTGCGGCTGCGCGGGCGGGAGTACTTCGGTGCAGGGGCCTGGCGCCGGATCGGGAACGCGGTCGAGAACATCACCTCGCACAGTCACCTGTCCGCGCTGTTCGGCACCGCGAGCCAGGGCATGGAGATCGCCTCGGCGTCGCCCGGCCGGTGGCTGCTGGGCGAGGACCGCGGAGTGGAGGTCCGGGTGAAGGTGGTCGAGCTCGAACACCGTTTGACCGACGGCGCGGTGGAGCTGAGCCCGGCCAACGCGACCTCCTTCGGGTCCGTCCTGACCGAACTGTCGGCGAAGCAGGCGGGCCTCCAGGGCCAGGTCGGCGTCAAGCTCTCCGGTGACATCACCAACACCCCGGCGGTCACCGGCGGCGCCCAGCGCCTGTGGCGCGACGGCGGTGTGCTGGGCGACTCCGGCCAGGTGATCGCGAACGGCAAGTTCCCCACCCCGATGGCCCGTTACGCCGGCGCGGCCACCATCGAGGTGACCTTCTTCGACGGGACGCGCCAGTCGGTCACCGAGCGGGGAGCCGTCCCGTTCACGGTCGACATCCCGCTGGCGGAGACGATCGGACGGGACGTGCCGGCCGAGTTCACCCTCGCCTTCACCGACCGGACGAGGAACGGCGACCTGCGGGTCGCCGGCGACGCCAGGCTCGTGGACGACGTCCACGAACTCCTGGAGAGCGGACGGGACGAGCCGCGGGCCCGCGCCGCCCTGACCGCCGCCGAGGGCGAACAGCTGGTGGAAACCGTCCGGTTGGGCCGGCTGGCCTACGACACGGCCTTCACGACCAGGAACGAAGCCGGTCTGGCCCACGTCCGGGCGACCCGGCAGCTGGTCGAATGGGCCGCGGGGGCCGCGACGGACACCGCCACCCTGGTGCTGGACCTGCTCGGACTGCCGGACGGTACGGCGCTGCGGGCGGACGAACTGCGCCGGGTGGTCGACCACATCGAGCGTGAGACGGCCCGGGGAGCGGCCCCCACCCTGGCCGACCTCAGGGCCTGGGCGGCGATTCGCCGACCGGCGGCCACGCCACCACCGCAGTTCAGGTCCCCCCTTCCGCCGGAGCCGTTGCCCCCGGTGGAGCCCGCCGGACCGGCTGAGCCGGCGCCCCCGACGGTGGTGCCCCGGGAGCGGGACGTGGCGCCGGACCTGCCCGACCTGGTCGGTTCGTCCCTGGCGGACGACATCGCCAACGCCCTGAAGGGATAGGGCGGATCCGGCGGAGTGCGTCGGGCGCACGGCCGGATCCGCCGCCGACGCCGGGCGCCGCTCCGCCGGACCGGCCCGACCGATCCGGCGGTTCACCGACGCCCGGTGAACCGCCGGACCCGGCCGGGCCGTAGCTACGGAGTGGGAGCGTCCGCGGCCCGGTCGGGCGGGCGGTCCCGTCGACGGGGCAGCACGACGGGTACCTCGACGACGGGTACCTGCACGACGGGTACTCGGGCGCCAGGTACGTGCACGACAGGGACTTCATGCGGAGCCGAGGAGCTGCGGTGGGCACGAGCACGGGTGGGAACGAGTCTCAGGGCGGGGCGGCGGGCATTCAGCTGCCCTCGGTGGCCTGGGAGATGGAGGAGGGCGGCGGGGCCGGACCCGCCCCGGCGGCGCCCTCGGCCGCACCGCCCGTCGTACCGCCGGTGTCGGTGCCCGTGCCGGGGCCGGCCGCCGTGCCGCAGTACGGCCGGGTCGCTCCGCCGGCGGTCGCTCCGGCGGCCCCGAAGCCGCCGGCGACGCCGCCCTCGGCCTTCCCCTACCTGACACCCGTCAGCGCACCCGGGTCCGGTCCCGCCCCCGGCCCCGCCCCCGAGCCGGCGGTCGGCCCCGAACTGGTCGGCCCCGAGCCGGTCGGCCCGGGCCCGGACGGGCGACCGGAGCGACGGGGCCGGTTGAAGCGGCCGGTCCTGGTCGCCGCCGCCACCGCCGGCGTGGTGCTGATGGGCCTGCCGTTCCTGATCACCGACAGCGACCGGGGCGGCAAGGCCGACGGCCCCGGGCTCAGCCAGGCGGACCTGTCGCTCGCCGTGGGCCCCGAACTCGGCGACCCGGCGCCGTCCCCGGGAGCCACCGGCCCGACCGCCACCGCCGTGCCCACCGATCCGGCCCTGGTCACCGAGCCCACCCCGGGCAGCACGGGCGCGCCGACGGCCGAAGGCGTACCCGCCGCAGGGCCCGGCGCGTCTCCCGGTACGCCCGGAGCGTCCGCCGGCCCGAACACCCGGCCCGGCACCGGCACCGCGCCGGGCGCACCGGCGCCGACCAGCGGCACCGGCACGGGCACCACCCCGGGGGGCCCCGCGCCCCAGCAGCCCGCACCCCAGCAACCCGCCCCGCAACAGCCGGCGCCCCAGCAGCCCGCACCCCAGCCCGCCCCCGCCGCGCCGAGCTTCAGCGCCGTCGCCGGCGCCGGCTGCAGCAACACCGGCGCCGGCTACGTCCAGACCGGCTGGTGGGAGCAGGGCTCCACCGGCTGGACGAACAACTCGACCGGCGGCTACGCCGGTTCGGGCTGCAGCAGCAAGTACGCGGCCATGCCGATGTCCGGCGCGGCGGCCAAGGACGACGGCAACTCGGTGCTGTGGACCTTCACCACCGCCCCGGTCACCAGCGGCAGTTGCAAGCTCTCCGTGTTCGTCCCGAACAACAGCGACCCCAAGGTCGTCGGCGGCAAGCCCTCCTACTACACCGTCCAGAACACCTTCACGCCCGGCAGCGGCACCACCAAGGCCTTCACCATCGACCAGACGACGACCCGGGGCAGCTGGGTCAGCGCCGGCACCTTCCCGCTGAGCGGCGGCCGGATCGCGGTGATGCTGCACTCCCGGGGCGTCGACTGGGGCGGCGCCGGCGTCGACAAGGCCCACCACGCGGCCTCCGCGGTGCGGGCGGACTGCACCGGCTGACGGGCGTCCACCCGGTCCACCGACGACGTCGGACCGGTCAACGGAGAGTCGGGCCGGTCAACGGCGGGTCGGACCATTCAACGGAGAGGAAGGCCACACCATGTCGCGCCACGTGCTGACGGTGTGCCCGGAGCAGCGGGACGGCCGGTACCGCACCATCGGCGAGGCACTGGCGGCGGCCCGCAGCGGGGCGGTGATCTCGGTGCGCCCCGGCCGGTACGAGGAGAACCTGGTGATCAACAAGCTGGTCACCATCACCGCCGCGGAGGCCCGGGGCAGCGTCCGGATCACCGCCCGGCGCGGCTGCGTGGTCCAGGTGACGGCCGAGGCGGTGCAGCTGACCGGCCTGATCCTGCAGGGGCAGGACGAGGAGATGCCCGCCATCGACGTGCCCCGCGGGCAGGCCGCCGTCCAGGACTGCGAGGTGGTCGGCAGCTCCTGGACAGCCCTGCTCACCCGCGGCGACGGCTCGCTCGCGATGCGCGGATGCCGCGTCACCAACCCGGCGGGCGCCGGCATCGTGGAGACCTCCAGCGGCAACAGCGTCATCGAGGACTGCGTCATCGAACACCTCGGCAGCTCGGCCGTGGTGATCGGCGAACGCGCCAACCCGCTGCTGCGCAACTGCGTGCTGCGCGACGCCCGCGGCAACGGCGTCTGCGCCAACGGCGATGCCCGGGGCACCTTCGAGGGCTGCGAGATCTCGGTCACCGACAAGCCCGGCATCGCGCTGGAGGAGCGCAGCACCACCCGGCTGCTGCGCACCACCGTCCGCGACACCACGATCGGCGTCTACATCAGCTCGACCGCCCAGGTCGTCCTGGAGGACTGCACCGTCACCGGCACCTCCGGCCACGGCTTCGCGCTCGCCGGGGGCACCGACCCGCAGCTCCGCCGCTGCCGCGCCACCCGTACCGCGGGCCACGGCATCCACGTCACGGCCCGCTCGCGCGGCACCTTCGAGGACTGCGAGGTGGACGGTGCGCAGGGCACCGGCATCCACGTGGGCGAGTCCTCCGGCCCGACGCTGGCCCGCACCGTCGTCCGGGACTGCGGCGCCGACGGGGTCGAGCTGACCGGGGACAGCTCCGCGGACTTCGACCGGCTGGAGGTCCGGGACGTCGCCGGCACCGGTGTGCTGATCAGCGAGGGCGCCAATCCGCGACTGCGCCGGGTCGCCGTCCACCGCGCGAAGGGCGACGGGGTCACCGCGATCCGGGACGGGCGCGGGCAGTTGGAGAACTGCGAGGTGCTGGACGCCGGCCGGGCCGGCATCCGGGTCGCCGAGGGCGCGGACACCCGGGTCGGCGCCACCGTGGTGCGCGGCTCCGGCGGCTCCGGCGTGCTGGTCGGCCGGGTGGGCACGGCGACCCTGCGCGACTGCGACGTGACCGACTCCGCCGAGGACGGCGTGACGGCCGAGGACGGCGCCGAGCTGACCTGCACCCGGGTCCGGGTGACCGGCAACCGCCGGCACGGCGTGCGGCTCGCCGCCGGGGCGCGGGCCGTGCTGGTCCAGCTCGCGGCGGCCGAGAACACCGGCGACGGCGTCCGCACCGACTCCGTCGAGGCCGTCCGGCTCACCGACTGCACGCTCTCCCGCAACCGGGGATCCGGCCTGCGCCAGGGCGTGCCCAGCGAGCGACTGGCCCTGGAGGAACTGGTCAGCGAGGAGAACGGTCTGCCGGACGCGCACGGCACCGCCACCGCCGGCTCCTCGCCCGCCCCGGCGGCCGCGCGGCCGGGCGGGGCGGTCGCCGGCTCCGCGCCGGCGCCGGGCGCCACCGAGGAGCGGACCCCCGGGAGCGCGGCCCCGGCGCCCGACCGGCCCGGCCCGCTGGAGGTGCTGGAGTCGCTGGTCGGCCTGGCCGGCGTCAAGGAGCAGGTCGCCACGCTGGTCAACCTGAACAAGCTGGCCCGGCGGCGGGAGCTGGCCGGCATGCCGGCCCTGCCGATGAGCCGCCACCTGGTCTTCGCCGGGCCGCCCGGCACCGGCAAGACCACCGTCGCCCGGCTCTACGGCAGCATCCTCGCCGAGCTCGGCGTGCTGCGCAGCGGGCACCTGACCGAGGTGGCCCGCGCCGACCTGGTCGCCTCGATCGTCGGCGGCACCGCGCTCAAGACCACCGAGGTGTTCCAGTCCGCGCTCGGCGGGGTGCTCTTCCTCGACGAGGCGTACACGCTCTCGTCGGGCTCCGGCAGCGGCGGGCCCGACTTCGGGCGCGAGGCGATCGACACCCTGGTCAAACTGATGGAGGACCACCGCGAGGACATCGTGGTCATCGTGGCGGGCTACTCCGCCGAGATGACCGACTTCCTCGCCTCCAACCCCGGCCTGGCCTCCCGGTTCAGCCGCACCGTGGAGTTCGCCAACTACGCCGTCGACGAGCTGGTCACCATCGTCGAGCGGGCCGCCGCCGGGCACGGCTACGAACTGGCCGACGGCGCCCGCGACGCCCTGCTCGCGCTCTTCGAGCGGCTCCCCAGGGGCGAGGACTTCGGCAACGGCCGGGCGGCCCGCAAGGTGTTCGAGGAGATGGTGGACCGCCAGGCGACCAGGCTCGCGACCGAGCCCGAGATCTCCGACGAGGACCTGGCCCGGCTGCTCCCCGAGGACGTCGCCCCCGCCGAGGCCCGGCCGGCCGAGCGGAAGGACGGCACCGAACTGCTCGCCGAGCTGCGCGCGATGGTCGGCCTGCCCGCCGCCAAGGAGCAGGTCGAGGACCTCGTCGACCTGATCCGTCAGGTCCGCCGCCGGGAGGAGGCCGGGCTGCCCACCGCCAGCATCGGCAACCACCTGGTCTTCGCCGGGCCGCCCGGCACCGGCAAGACCACCGTGGCCCGGCTGTACGGGCAGCTCCTCGCGGAGCTCGGCGTCCTGCCGGGCGGCCAGCTGGTCGAGACCGCGCGCGCCGACCTGGTCGGCCGCTACGTCGGCCACACCGCCCAGCTCACCAAGGAGGCGTTCGACCGGGCGCGCGGCGGGGTGCTGTTCATCGACGAGGCGTACACCCTGACGCCCCGCAACGGCGGCGGCGGCGACTTCGGCCAGGAGGCCGTGGACACCCTGATGAAGCTGATGGAGGACCACCGGGACGAGGTGGTGGTGATCGTCGCCGGCTACGAGGACGAGATGCGGCACTTCCTCGCCTCCAACCCCGGCCTCGCCTCCCGGTTCTCCCGGCAGGTCGAGTTCGGCCACTACACCGACGACGAACTGGTCACCATCGTGGGCCGGCACGCCGAGTCGGCCGGTTACACCTGCGCGCCGCAGACCCTGACGGCGCTGGCCGAGCTCTTCTCGGCGGTGCCGAGGGACCGCACCTTCGGCAACGGGCGCTTCGCCCGGCAGACCCTGGAGGGCATGATCACCCGTCAGGCGCGCCGGCTCGGCCGGCTCGACTTCGCGGACGTCTCCGAGCTGAGCCTGCTGCTGCCGCAGGACATCGCGGTGGAGCGGCTGGGCAGCGCGGTATGACCGCCCGGACCGCCCCGTCCAGTCCGGGCGCCCCGTCCGCCCCGAGCGCCCCGACCGGCACGTCCGGTCCGAGGCGGCGGGTGGCGGCCCGGGCCGCCCTGTGCGCCGCCGTGCTGCTGGCGCCGGCCCTCCTGGCCCCGGCCTGGCCGGCCGCCGCCGACAGCCCGGCGCCCTCGGCGCCCGAACTGCCGGCGCTCGCCCAGACCCTGCCCGACGTCCGGGAGAACGGCTGTCGCAAGCCGTCCACCCGGGCCGCCGACCGGACGCCGTGGGCGCAGGTGTACCTGCACCCCGAGGCCGCCTGGCCGTTCGGCCGCGGCGCCGGCGTGACGGTCGCGGTGCTCGGCTCCGGCGTCGAGGCGGCGGCCGGCACCGGCTCCGGCGCACTGGCCGGCCGGCTCCGACTCGGCCCCCGGCTGCACGGGCAGGGCGACGCCGGCCGGGACTGCGTGGGTCACGGCACCTTCCTCGCCGCGCTGGTCGCCGGCCGGCGCACGCCCGACGGGGGGCCGGCCGGGATCGCCCCGGAGGCGACGGTGTTGGCCGTCGCGGTGACCGACGACGCCGGGACCACCACGCCCGACCTGCTCGCCCAGGGCATCCGGGCGGCCGCCGACGGCGGAGCGCGGGTGGCCGTGGTCGGGGTGCCGGTACCGGCGCCGAACCAGCCGCTCGCCGAAGCCGTCGAGTACGCCGCGGCGAAGGGCGTGCTGCTGGTCGCCCCGGCCGCCGCGGACGGACAGCAGGAGAAGGGCGCGGTGTACCCGGCGGGCTTCCCCGGCGTGCTCGCGGTGGCTGCGGTCGGGCCGGGCGGATCGGCCGCGGGCGGGTCGGCGTCCGGCGACGCCGGCACCGGAGCGCAGGCCGCTGCGGGCGCCCGGGTTGACCTGGCCGCCCCCGGGGAGGCGCTCCAGGCCGCCGGGCCCGGCGGCGGCCACTTCACGTCCTCCGGGCCCAGCGGAGCCGCCGCCCTGGTCGCCGGCGTCGCGGCCCTGGTGCTCTCCCGCGAGCCCGCTCTGACGGCGGCCCAGGTGGCCGAGCGGCTGAGGTCCACCGCCTACCGCCCGGGTACGACGCTGCCGGACCCGGCCGTCGGCTGGGGCACGGTGGACGTGGTGGCCGCGACGGCGGCCCTCCCCGCGCCGCAGTCCACCGGCGGCCCGGGGAACGCCGCCGGGCCGGTGACCGTACCGCCGGCCCCCGACGGGACCTCCGTCACCCGGGCTTCGGCACTGGCCGGCGCGAGCGCCGGGCTGGTCGCCGTGGTCGCGCTCACCGCGGCGGCGGTCCGCAGCGGACGCCGGCGGGCCGGCGGCGCGCGGTAACGACCGTACGGTCAGGGGCGATCCGCCCGGTGCCGACGAGGCACCGGCGCAAACGAGCCACCGGTGCCACCGGTGCCCGACGGGCCTACGGCGCCCAACGGTGCCGCGCGAGGTGCGTTGGCCGCGACTTGGCCCGGTGTTGGCGCCGCCCGGGACGGTGGGCAGCAGACGGGGAGGGGCGGCCGGAGCGGCTCGCCCCAGGTACCGACCAACTGTTGCGAGGGGCTCAACCGCCGTGGCCATCGACGCTACCGCTCACGCCGAGGACACCCACCCGGCCGCCGTTCCGGCCGCCGCCGGGGCGGGCACCGAGGGCACCGCAGGGCCGCAGGGCGCCTCGGACACCGCCGGCGCCCAGGACCGGCCCACGCTGGACCAGCAGACGCTGGACCGGCCCACGCTGGACCAGCACACCCTGGCCGAGCTGTACCGCCTGCACGGCGGCTACCTGCTGCGCGCGATGCTCCGCGTCACCAGCGGGGACCGCGGCAAGGCCGAGGACATCGTCCAGGAGACCCTGCTGCGAGCGTGGCAGAACCCGGCGGCGATCCGGCGCGGCCCCGAGTACAGCCGCCCCTGGCTCTTCACGGTGGCCCGCCGGATCGCCATCGACCACTTCCGGATGCAGTCCGCCCGCGCCCAGGAGGTCGCCGACGAGAACCCCGAGGAGCACGCCGGCGTGCACGACCCGTACGACGAACTGCTGGCCGCCCAGGACATGGCGGTGGCGCTGGCCGAACTGCAGCCGCACCACCGGGACGTCCTGGTCGAGCTCCACATGAGGGGCCGCTCGATGGCCGAGGCCGCCGCCGTCCTCGGGGTACCGGTCGGCACCGTCAAGTCCCGCAGCTTCTACGCCGTCCGCGCCCTGCGCCCGATCCTCGAAGCCCGGGGCACGGCCTCCGCCGGTGGTCCGTCCGACCGCTGAGCGGGGTCCGGGCCGTGCGTCGGTCGCCCGGGGGCGCTCGGCGGTCGACGGGGGGCTCGTGCCGGACGCGGCGGGCGCTCGACCGAGTGGGTGGCTTCGGCGGGTCGGTGCGGGCGGGGCATGGTTCGTCGACGGATCATGCTCCTGGCTCTGCTCCCAGACACTGGAGGATTTCATGCGTTCCACCCTCGCCAAGATCGGCGCTGTCACGCTGCTGTCCGGCGTCGCACTGCTCGCCGGCGCGACGACGGCCGGTGCGTACAACGCCCACGACCACGGTGTGCCGCCGCGCGGGGCCTACACGGTCGGCGGCGACGCCGACGGCGCCGACAACGCGTGTGCCGTGGGCGGCGACGCGCTGGCGGCCAACGGCTTCGCCTGCGCGGTGGGCGGCGACGCCTTCAGCACCGGCGGCGACCCGTCGCTCGGTCTGGCCGTCGGCGGCGACGCCGGTGCGGCGAACAACGGCTGGGCCTTCGCGGCCGGCGGCGACGGTACCACCACCGGTTCCTGACCCCCCGTCCGCCACGGTGGCCCGGCCCGGAGGATCCGGACCGGGCCACCGTGGCGTGCGACGGCGGGTCGGCGCGGGCGGGCCGCTCGGCCGCTCGGACCGTCCCGACGACGGCCGGCCCGAGCGGGGGAGCGGCGAGGGTCGGCACGGGGTTTCGGCCGGATCCGGACATGGGACGGGTCGCCTCCGGGAACCAAGGCCGAGGGGCGACGGCACCGTCGAGACGCCCGGACGGACGACGCCCCGTCCAGGAGGTTCCGTTGACCCTGCCCGCACCCGTCGAGCTGCGTACCCCCCGCCTGGTCCTCCGCCCTTGGCGACCCTGCGACCGGGAGCCGTTCGCCCGGCTGAACGCCGACCCCGAGGTCATGGAGTACCTGCCGGGCCCCCTGGACCGCGCGGCCAGCGATGCCATGGCCGACCGGATCTCCGCGGCCCTGGAGAGCGAGGGCTGGGGCCTGTGGGCGGTCGAGTCGCTCGCCACCGGTGCCTTCCTAGGCTTCACCGGGCTGGCGCGGACGACCTTCGACGCCCCGTTCACACCGGCGGTGGAGGTCGGCTGGCGGCTGGCCAGACCGGCGTGGGGGAACGGCTACGCCACCGAAGGCGCCGCGGCGGCCGTCCGCTTCGGGTTCGACGTGCTGGGCCTGCCGGAGGTGGTCTCCTTCACCTGCACGGCCAACCGCCACTCCCGGGCGGTGATGGAGCGCCTGGGCATGACGCACGACCCGCGCGAGGACTTCGACCATCCACGGCTCCCGGCCGGCCATGCGCTGCGCCCGCACGTGCTCCACCGGCTCGCCCGCGGTCGCGCGATCGTGCCGGCCGCGCCCGGTCCGGAGCGCTGAGGCCGGGCACGGGCTCGGACCGGAGGACGGCGGTGGACGGCACGATCGCGCGGCCGTGACCGATGTGGTGCCCGGGCGCGGCGAAGGCGTGCGTATCCTCGTCCCCGTGCCAGCTCCACGTCTGAACCGCGTCGCCGTCCTCGTGCTCGAAGGCGCGAAGCCGCTGGACGTCGGGATCCCCGCGCAGGTGTTCACGACCCGGGCGAGCATGCCGTACGAGGTGCGGGTGTGCGGCGCGTCGCCGGGCCTGGTCACCGGCGGCGACGGCCTGTCGTACTCGGTCGCCCACGGCCTGGAGGCACTCGGGTGGGCCGACATCGTCTTCGTCCCGGGCTACCGGCACCCGGACCGGGACGATCCGCCGCGGGCCGTGCTCGACGCGCTGATCGCCGCCCACGAGCGGGGCGCGCGGCTGGCCGCGATCTCGACCGGCGCCTTCGCGCTCGTCGCCACCGGCCTGCTCGACGGCAAGCGCGCCACCACGCACTGGCACTACACCAGGGCGCTCGCGGCGAAGCGTCCGCTCGTCCGGGTCGACGAGAACGTGCTGTTCGTCGACGAGGGCAGCGTGCTGACGTCGGCCGGCGCCGCCTCGGGCATCGACCTGTGCCTGCACATCCTGCGCGGCGACCTCGGGGTGGCCGCGTCCAACCACGCGGCGCGACGCCTGGTCGCGGCCCCCTACCGCAGTGGTGGGCAGGCGCAGTACGTGCCGCGCAGCGTGCCCGAGGCGCTCGGCGAGCGGTTCGCCGCCACCCGGGAGTGGGCGCTGCACCGGCTCGGCGAGCCGCTCACCCTCGACCTGCTGGCCCGGCACGCCGCGGTGTCGCCGCGCACGCTCTCGCGGCGCTTCGTCGAGGACACCGGGTACACCCCGATGCAGTGGGTCATGCGGGCCCGCGTCGACATGGCCCGTGAGCTGCTGGAGCGTTCCGAACGGGGCATCGAGCAGATCGCCGCCGACGTCGGCCTCGGTACCGGTGCGAATCTTCGGCTGCACTTCCAACGCATCCTCGACACCACCCCGAGTGAGTACCGGCGCACCTTCGCCCAGGGCGAGTAGCCCGGCACCCGCCGCCCTCGCGTGAGCCCGCACGGCGTGGCCCTTCATGGCGTCAGACGTCGTGGCGCGATCCTTTCGGACCCTGGCGATCACGCCGCTGTCCGCGCCGGACGCCGCGCGAGAGCCTGGTGGCAACCCGAAAGGACACCACCCATGACTCGCATCGCCATCAACGGATTCGGCCGCATCGGACGCAACGTGCTCCGCGCACTGCTCGAACGCGACAGCGACCTCCAGGTCGTCGCCGTCAACGACCTCACCGAGCCCGCCACCCTCGCGCGGCTGCTCGCCTACGACACGACGGCGGGCCGGCTCGGGCGCCCGGTGACCGTCGAGGGGAACACCCTCGTGGTCGACGGCCGCCGCATCACCGTGCTCGCCGAGCGCGAGCCGGCGCAGCTGCCGTGGGCCGAGCTCGGCGTCGACATCGTCCTGGAGGCGACCGGCCGCTTCACCTCCGCCAAGGCCGCCCGGGCCCACCTCGACGCGGGTGCGAAGCGGGTGCTGGTCAGCGCGCCGGCGGACGGCGCCGACGTCACCCTCGCGTTCGGCGTCAACACCGCGGCGTACGACCCGGACCTGCACACGATCGTCTCCAACGCCTCGTGCACCACCAACGCGCTCGCGCCGCTGGCCGCGGTGCTCGACGACCTCGCCGGCATCGAGCACGGCTTCATGACCACCGTGCACGCCTACACGCAGGAGCAGAACCTCCAGGACGGCCCGCACCGCGATGCCCGCCGCGCCCGCGCCGCCGCCGTCAACATCGTGCCGACCACGACGGGCGCCGCCAAGGCGATCGGCCTCGTCCTGCCGAACCTCGACGGCAAGCTGTCGGGCGACTCGATCCGGGTGCCGGTCCCGGTCGGCTCGATCGTCGAGCTCAACACGACCGTCGCCCGCGAGGTGACGCGCGAGGAGGTGCTGGCGGCCTACCGCGCCGCGGCCGAGGGCCCGCTCGCCGGCGTGCTGGAGTACTCGGAGGACCCGCTGGTGTCGTCCGACATCACCGGCAACCCGGCCTCGTCCATCTTCGACTCGGCCCTCACGCGGGTCGAGGGCCGCCACGTCAAGGTGGTCGCCTGGTACGACAACGAGTGGGGCTTCTCGAACCGGGTGATCGACACGCTCGAACTCCTCGCCGCCGGCTGACCTCCCCGCGGCCCGGAGCCCGACGCGGCCCCCCGGCCGTGACCGCCTCCGCACCCGTCGTCGGGCTCGAAGCGCTGCGGGAACGCTGCGAGTGGGCCGACGACGGGTCGAGGCCGACGGTGGTCCCGAGGGCACCCGCCCTCCCGACCCCGTCGATCGCAACGGAGCGCGCTCATGGACTTCCGCGACGAACTCCCCGTGGACCACCGGCTGGCGCAGGTCTACCGCGTCGGCGCCGGACTGTGCGGCGCCGCCCTGCTGGTGTTCGGCTGCCTCGGTCTCGCCGACGGCCTCGCGTTCTTCAGCACCACCGGCGAGCGGATCGCCGGGCTGTCCAGCAACGGTCTGCTCAGCCTGATCTCCATCGTGACCGCCTGCGTGCTGATCGCCGGCGCGGTGATCGGCGGCAACGTCGCCTCCACCGTGAACATCGTGGTGGGCACGCTGTTCGTGCTCAGCGGATTCGTGAACCTGGCCCTGCTGGACAGCGGGGCGAACGTCCTCAGCTTCCGGATCCCGAACGTGGTCTTCAGCTTCGGGATGGGCCTGCTCATCGCGACCTTCGGCATGTACGGCAGGGTCAGCGCCAAGCTGCCGCACGACAACCCGTACTGGCGCCACCGCCACCCCGAGACCGCGCGGGCCGAGAGCTCGCAGGCCGAGAGCTCGCGGGCCGGGACCGTGCAGGTCGGGACCGCGCCGGCCGGGATCCTCCAAGCCGGTGGTAGCCTCACGGCCTCGACCGGGCCCCGGCTCGCCGAGCGTGCCGCACGACGCCCCGCACCCCGGACGCCGTAGGCTCCCGACCGTGAATCGAGCCGCCGAACCAGCCGCCGCGCAGCCGCCCGCGGAGGCGAGCGTCAGCACCGGCGGGGTAGCCCGCAGGCTCGGCGTGTCGCCGACCACCGTCCGCTCCTGGGAACGCCGCTACGGCATCGGACCGGCCCACCGGGAGGCCGGACACCACCGCCGCTGGAGCCCGCAGGACATCGCCGTCCTGGAGACCATGTGCCGGCTGACGGCCAGGGGCATTCCGCCCGGCGAGGCGGCCCGGTCCGCCCTGGCCGGCGCTTCGGCCGCCCAAGCGCCGACCGGCACCGCCCCGGCGGTGGAGGACTCGTCACGGCCGACGCCGCCGCCCTCGGCACCGGCGCGGAGCCCCGAGCCGCCGTCCGGGACGGTCGGGGCCCCCGAGCCGTCGGGAACCGTGCCCGGCCCGAAGACGCCGGGTGGTGGCAACACCCTGCCGGTCGGCGCGGTCCGGCCCGAGTGCCGGGGGCTCGCCCGGGCCGCCGTACGGCTCGACACCCCCGAGGTGGCCCGGATCCTGCGTGCGGTGGTCGACGACCTGGGGCCGGTCGCGGCCTGGACCGAGGTGATGATGCCGGCGCTGCGCGCAGCCGGCCGCAAGTGGGCGGCCGAGGGCGAGCGGTACGTCGAGGTGGAGCACCTGCTGTCCTGGCACGTCTCCAGTGCGCTGCGGCGGGTCGCCGACCGCCCGGGCCCGCTCCGGGTCGGGCCGCCCGTCCTGCTCGCCGGCATGCCGGCGGAACTGCACACCCTGCCGCTGGAGGCCGTTGCCGCGGGCCTCGCCGAACGCGGCCTCCCCTTCCGGATGTTCGGTCCGGCCGTCCCCCCGGAGGCACTGCTGGAGGCGGTCCGCCGCACCGGCCCGGCGGCGGTCATGCTCTGGTCCCAGGCCCGGCCCACCGCCGACCGGGCGCTGGCCCGGCGCGCGGCGCAGACCGTCTGGGGCGGTCGTGGATCGCGCGCCCACCCGCTGCTGCTCACCGCCGGCCCCGGCTGGTCCGGTGCCAGAACCCTCCAGGGCGCGCTGCGGCCCCGTGATCTGCCGGGGGCCGTCGACCTGCTGGAGCGGCTGCTCGTCGGCTGACCGCCCAGGCGGCGCCGGCCGCCGCGGGCCCGGCGCTGCTCCGGCCCGCGCCGCCGGGGGCCCACCCGGACCGTGTCGGGTGGGCGGGCCGCCGGCGGGGCGGCGTCGATCCGGTCAGGCCGTCGGCCGGGTGCGGGCGGTGGCCGCGACGGTGGTGGTGGGCCGTGCGCGTGGTGGGGACTGCGGCGGCGGCGCGGCCTGCCCGGTGCGGCCCGGCAGCGCGAGGGCGCCGAAGGCACCCAGGAGGCAGACCGCGGCGGCGACCAGGCAGGCGACGTGGAAGCCGTGCAGGAAGGACGCCTGTACGGCGGTGAGCAGGTCCTGCCCGGCGGGGCCGGGGGTGGCGGCCGCGGTGCCGAGCGCCGCGCCGACCGAGTTCCGGGCCTGGTCGGAGACGTGTGCGGGCAGGGCGGCGAAGGACGTGCCGGCCAGGTGGGCGGCGTAGAGGGAGGTGAAGACGCTGCCGAGGACGGCGACGCCGAGGGTGCCGCCGGCCTCGCGGGTGGCGTCGTTGACCGCCGAGCCGACGCCGGCCTTGGCCGGGGGCAGCACGCTGAGGATGGATTCGGTGGCCGGCGCGGTGGTGAGTCCGAGGCCGAGTCCGAGCAGCACCATCTGCCCGACGACGACGGTGTACGACACGTACGTCGGTGAGACGGCGATCCAGCCGAACGAGGCGCCGAGCAGGAGGAGCCCGCAGGTGACCACCGTGCGGGTGCCGATCCGGGCGACCAGCGCGACGCCGCCGAGGGACCCGAGCGCGATGGTGAGCGCGACCGGCAGGATCCGCACGCCGGTGGAGAGCGTCCCGTAGCCGCGGATGAACTGGAAGTACTGCGTGACGAGGAAGATGAACCCGAAGAGGGCGAAGAACGCCACGGTGACCGACCCGCTCGCCGCCGAGAACGCGGGTGTCCGGAACAGCGTGAGGTCGATCATCGGATGCCTGCGCCGCCGCTCGACGAGGACGAAGGCGACGGTGAGCGCGGCGGCGGCGGCGAAGCCGGCGGTGGTCGCGGGGGCGCTCCAGCCACGCGCGGGCGCCTCGATGATCGTGTAGACGAGGATGCCGATGGCGGCCGTCGAGGCGATCAGGCCGGGCGGGTCCAGGCGGGCCTGTGCCGGGCTGCTCGACTCGGGCACCCACACCCAGGTCGCGGCCAGGGCGACGAGCGCGACGGGCACCAGGGCGAGGAAGACGGACGGCCAGCCGAAGCGGGTCAGCAGCAGGCCGCCGACCACCGGGCCGACGGCGACGCCGAGACCGGTGACCGCGCCCCACAGGCCGACCGCCTTCGCCCGCTCCCGGCGGTCCGGGAACGTGTTGGTGATGACCGACAGGGTGGTGGGGAAGATGGTGGCCGCGCAGGCCCCCATGGCGAAGCGGACGACGATCAGGGCCGCCGGTGAGCCGGCGACGGCGCCGAGCACGCTGGTCGCCGCGAAGCCGGCCAGGCCCAGGAGCAGTGCGGGCCGGCGCCCGAAGCGGTCGCCGAGGGAGCCGGCGGTGAGCACCAGCGCGGCGAAGGCCAGGTTGTAGCCGTCGACGATCCACTGCAGGTCGCGGGTGGTCGCGCCGAGCTCGCGGCTCAGGTCGGGCAGGGCGACGTTGACGATCGTCGTGTCGAGGTTGATCGCGAACGCGGCGAGGCAGACGGACGCGAGGACGAGCGGGCGCCGGTGTGCGGAGTGGTGGGGCATGAGTGCCTCCGGCCGGACGGGCGAATGTTGTCGCTGACAACATCGGTTTATCGACATCCTTCTCCGCAAAGTGGACAATGTCAACATCTCGGACATTTGCGGAGGAAGCTGGATGAACCGGACCTATCATCACGGCAATCTCCGGGCTGCCCTGGTGGAAGCGGGTGTGGCCCTGGCGCGGGACGGCGGGCCGTCCGCCGTCGTCCTACGAGCCGTCAGCCGAAGGGCGGAGGTCTCGCACAATGCCGCCTACCGCCACTTCACCAGTCACGGAGACCTGTTGGCGGCCGTCGCGTCCAGCTGCATGGAGCGGCTCGGGCAGCTGATGATCAGCCGCACCGCCGCCGTCGGCCCGGACGACCCCGTCCCACGCGCCTGGGCCAGGCTGGAGGCGATCGGCCTCGCCTACCTCGACTTCGCCCGCACCGAACCCGGCTGGTTCCGTACCGCCTTCGCCGGCGCTGCGCCGGGCACCCCGAAGCGGGTCGACCCGCACGTCACCGATCCGCACGTCACCGATCGGCAGGTCACCGACCCGCACGTCACCGACCCCGGGGCGGACCCGTACGCACTGCTGGCCGCCCGCCTCGACGAACTCGTCGACGTCGGCGCGATCCCCGCGGACCGGCGCCCCGGCGCGGAGTACGCCGCCTGGTCCGCGGTGCACGGCCTCTCCAGCCTGCTCGTGGACGGGCCGCTGCGCGACCTCCCCGACGCGGAGGTCCGGCTCGCCGCCAGGACCGTCCTCGCGGTGATCAGTCGCGGCCTGTGAGGACGGCCCCCTTCCCCCGGGCCGGTGCTGCTCCACCGCCGCCGGCCCGCGGCACGAGGCGGGCCGGAACGCCACCGCCGACCCACGGTGCCGCCGGCCCACGGCCCGCACTATGGTGGGCGGATGGGCGAACAGCGGCAACCGGGAGTCGAAGCACCGGCGAAGACGGATCACCCGGTGACGCGGGTGGTGCTCGCCGTCTCGGGGGCCGTCCTGGTCCTGGTCGGCGTGCTCCTGCTGGTGCTGCCCGGCCCCGGACTGCTGCTGGTCCTCGCCGGCCTGATCCTGCTCTCCCGCGCGGTACCGGCCCTGGCCCGGTACGTCGAGCCGGTGCGCGCCCGGGCGATGCAGGGCGCCGAGGCCAGTGTCGCCTCCCCGTGGCGGATCGCCGGCTCGACCCTGGCCGGCCTCGGCCTGATCGGCGCCGGCGTGGCGTGGGGGCTGCTGCCCCGGCTGCCGTACTCCGGCTGGAGCACCGGATCCAGCCTGATCCTCTCCGGTGTCGTCCTGCTCGCCCTCCTCGTCTGGAGCTACCGGAGGGTGCACGGCGCTCGCGGGGAGGCTCCTTCCGGCGGATGACGCCGCGTCTGCCCGTGCCGGGCGGCAAGGGCAGCCGCGGTGGGTGCGGGCGCCGTCAGCTCAGGCGTCCGGCCAGGCGTCCGCCGAGGCCGCCGTCGGGGGCGATCTCGGCGATGCGGGCGAGGTCGGCGGCGGTGAGCGTGAGGTCGGCGGCGGCGATGTTCTCCGCGACGCGGCCGGCGTTGCGGGAGCCCGGGATGGGGACGATGTAGTCCTTCCGGGCCAGCAGCCAGGCGAGGGCCAGTTGGGAGAGGGTGACGCCCCTGCTCCTGGCGAGCCCGGCCAGCTCGTCCGCGATGGCCACGTTCGTCTCGAAGTTCTCCGGCTCCCACCACGCGATGCGGTGTCGGAAGTCGCTCGCGTCGTAGTGGTCGCGGGACTTGACGGCGCCGCCGAGGAACCCGCGGGCGATCGGCGAGTAGGCGACGAACCCGATGCCGAGCTCCTCCAGGACGGGGAAGAGCGGCTCGACCTCGTGGGTGAAGATCGAGTACTCGTGCTGCAGCACCGAGATCGGGTGCACCGCGTGGGCCCGGCGGACGGTGTCCTCGCCGGTGTTGGACAGGCCCAGGTACTTCACCTTGCCCGCGTCCACGAACTCCTTCATGACGCCGACCACGTCCTCGACGGGTACGTTCGGGTCGGGCATGTGCTGGTAGAGCACGTCGATCGTCTCGATGTCGAGGTTGCGCAGGCTGGCCTCGACCACCTCGCGAATGTGCTCGGGGCGCGAGTCCTGCCCGTAGCCGGGCGTGAAGCCGAACTTGGTGGCGACGGTCACCTCGTCGCGGATCGGCGCGAGAGCGCGGCCGAGCAGCTTCTCGCCCTCGCCCCAGCCGTACATCTCGGCGGTGTCGAAGTGCGTCACGCCGAGTTCGTGCGCGCGGCGGATCGCGGTGATCGACTCGGTGTCGTCCGAGGGCCCGTAGCCGATCGCGGTACCCATCGCGCCGTAGCCGATCGCCGAAGCGGTCAGCCCCTGGCTGCCCAGTGTCCTTGTCTGCACGGGATGCTCCCTTGGTCAAACCAAACAGTTCGGTTTTACCGTACGCCCGGCTCGTGGAGGGAGGCAAACCAAACGGTTCGGCCCGGTAGATTGGGCCCATGACCATCTCGACCGGAACGGACTCCACGCGCGAGCGCGTCATCGCGGCGGCCACCGCCGAATTCGCGCGGCACGGGATCGCGGGGGCCCGGATCGAGCGCATCGCCAAGGCCGCGCGGACCAGCAAGGAACGCCTCTACGCCTACTTCCGCAGCAAGGAGGAGCTGTACGCGACCGTCGCCGCCGGCGAGCTGGCAGCGGTCGCCGACGCCACCCGGCTGGACCCCACCGACCTGCCCGGCTACGCCGGCCGCGTCCACGATTACTTCACCGCCCACCCCGAACGGCTCCGCCTGATGAACTGGGGCCGCCTCGAATTGGCCGGGTCGACCGCCCCCGACGACCCCCTGCAGGCCACCGTCCGCCACAAGACCGGGCAACTGCGCGACGCACAGCGGGCCGGCCGGCTGGACCCGGCCTGGGATCCCGCCGACGTCCTGGTGTTCGTCAACCAGCTCGCCATGTCCTGGGTCGGCCAGGCCGACCTGCTGCCCGCGGACGAGGAGGCCCGCGCGTCGTTCCTGGCAGCGCGGCGGGCCGCCATCGTGGCAGCGGTACAACGCCTGTTCCCCGCCACCACGGTCTGACGGACCACAGGATCCGCCGGACGGAGGGCACCGGGCCGTCCCGACGGTCCGGGAGCGCGAAGTGCGGCCCGCGACGCTCGCGGTCGACCTCGGTGACGCGGCGTCCTATGCGGTGTCGGGACCATCGAGGAACCGAAGCAGTACGGCGGCCTCCGCACGGAGCCGCGCGGCCCGGTCGGCATGCGCGGGCGCAGTCAACTGCACGGCGACCTCCAGCCGTTCGGCGACCTCGGCCCGGACGATGTCCACCACACCGCGCTCGCTCAGCTCCCGCCGCGCCGCCTCGGTGGCACCGGCACCGACCGGCGACCGCTCGAGGGCCACGCCGCGGAGCGCGGCCGCGTCCACCGGTACCGCCTCGGCGTTGTCCAGCGCGGCGAGCGTCGCGCGCAGCGCACTCACCGCGACCTTGTCACGGGCGCGCATCGCCTCCGGCAGGGCTTGACGCATACGAAGACGTAGGGACATGCCGGCGACCCTACGGCGGCGCCCCTCGCTCCACAACGCGATATCGGCACCGGCACCGATACCGCCATGCGAGGCGGCGGGAATTGCCCCGTGGGGCTGGCGTGGTGACGGCCGGAGTCGCGGGCGAGCGGGTCGACGTCGGGTGTCGCCGGGTCTGGCATCGAAAGCCTCCGCCTGCGGGCGGGGGACTTGTTGGCCGGCTCGAAGCTCCCCGTCCACCGGCGGGGGCCTTCTGCGCGGCGCCGGGGCATGTGATGCTGGGAGGCCGTGGAGACGGAGGGGGCCTGCGTGAGTGTGCCGTGGCTGGAGATGTCGCTGACGTTCCGGGACGACGACGGTCCCGAGAGCACGGAGCGGGACATGGAGTTCCTCCTGGAGGAGTTGGCCGGCCTGCCTCTCGATGTAGCGCCGGCCGGAGCCGGTCCGGCGCCGGCCGGGACCCGCACCGGAGATCTCACGGCCTACGCCTCGCTGGCCGTGGGGCTGCTCGGTGGCGCCGCCGGCGTACGGGCGCTGATCTCAGTCCTCGGCGACTGGCTCTCCCGCCGGAACTCGGGCGAGATCGAGTTGACCGCGGGTGGGCACAGGCTGCGGATGACCTCGGTGTCGCGTGCCGACCAGCACAAGGCCATCGACGCCTTCATCGCCGCTGTGAACTCACCGGCCTCGCCGGAGCCGGTGCTACGAGGGTCCGGGCCCGTGCCCGCCACAACGTCGGAGCCTGCCTCCGTGCCCTCGCCCGTCCCCGAGCCTGACCACGGCCCGACCACTCCCGTGGCCCAGGAGACCCGCGCGCCCGCCTCGCCGGCGGAACCCTCCGCGCCGGTCGACGCGTCGCCCGCAGGCGCAGCCGACACACCTACCGGTGAGGCTCTCGATGGCTAGACGCGCCCTGGTGATCGCCAACGAGCACTATCAGGAAGGCTTCACCGGCCTGCCCGGTGCCACCGCTGACGCCTCCGCGCTCTACGAGGTCCTCTCAGCCCCCGAGATCGGCGGCTACGAGGTGGAGATCCTCCGCGACGCGACCGCGCTCGACTGCCGCATCGCCATCCAGCGGTTCTTCGCCGCCGCCGGTCCGCACGACCTACTGCTCCTGCACCTCTCCTGTCACGGACGCAAGGACCGGCGGAACCGCCTGCACTTCGTCGCCTCGGACACCCGCGCCGACGTCCTGGAGGCCACCTCCGTCAGCGCCGAGTTCGTCACCGACCAGATGGAGAGCGCCCGCAGCCGCCGCATCGTCACGCTGCTGGACTGCTGCTACAGCGGCGCCGTGACCAAGGGACTGCGAACCCGCGGTGAGCTGCAACTCGTCGACATCGAGGCCGACTTCCAGGGGCAGGCCCAGTACATCATCACCTCCTCGACCGCACTGCAGTACAGCCACGAGGGCGACTGGGTGAGTCGCCGGGAGGCCGAACCGTCGGTCTTCACCGCCGCCGTGGTCGAGGGTCTGCGCACCGGTGCCGCGGATCTCGACGGGGACGGCCGGGTCAGCGCCGACGACCTGTTCGCGTTCGTCCAGCAGCGGGTCCGTGAAACGGTGGCAGGTCAGACGCCGACCCGTCTCGTCACCGCCAGCGGCGCCGCTCTCGTGGTGGCCCGCAACCCCGCGATGGCGCCGGGGATCGCCCTCGTTCATGTTCCGCAGGACCGGCTCTGGGCCGAGTGGATCGCCGAGGTACTGACCGGCGCGGGCCTCCGGGTCGTCATGGCGGACGTCACCGCGCTCGGCCTGCCCGACGTCCAGGAGGCACAGCTGCCCGTCCTGCTGCTGTCGGCCGGCTTCCGCGGTTTCGAGCAGGGGCGCCTGCTGCCACCCACGCGCTGGCCGGCCACGCAGGCCGTCCCGATCCTCCTCGACGGCGCCGGCTCGGTCGCCGACCCCGGTCCCGGTAGGGGTGCCGATGATGTCCCCGATGACCCGCACACCGGGGTCGCCCTTGCCGGACTGTCGGAGGACCAGGCGGTAGCCGCCCTCCTCGGTGCCTTCGGCGGGCGCTCAGCCGGACCGGGCACGCCGCCGCCGGCGAGCGGGCTGCGCTTTCCCGGATCGGCTCCCGCCTCCGTCCACCTCCCACCACGGAACACACAGTTCACCGGCCGGGAGGACGTGTTGGAGGCTCTGCGCAAGAGCCTTGGACGCCGCCCGGTGGTCCTCCTCGGCCTCGGGGGGATCGGCAAGACCCAGCTGGCCCTGGAATACGCCCACCGTTACGCCTCCCAGTACGACCTTGTCTGGTGGATCAGCGCCGAGCAGACCGAGCTCGCCCTCGCGGGTCTCGTCGAGATCGCCGCCGAGCTCGGACTCCCACCCGGCGACGATCTTCTCCGGACCGCGCGGGACGCCTGGGCGGTGCTGAGCCGAAGGGCGCCGTCCCTCCGATGGCTGCTGATCTTCGACAACGCGACCGGCCTGGAGGCCGCCGAGCACTTCCCGATCGGGGACGGACACATCATCGTCACCAGCCGGAGGGCCGTCTGGGCCGAGGAGGCCGCCGTCATCCCGGTCGACGTCTTCCGGCGCGCCGAGAGCGTGAGCCTCCTCCGCCGCCGGGCCCCGCAGCTGTCGGCGAGCGAAGCCGGCGCGGTCGCCGATGCGGTCGGCGACCTCCCAGCGGCGGTGAGCACGGCCGCCTCCTGGCTGGAGACGGCCGCAGTACCGGTGGAGGGCTACCTCGATCAGTTGCGGGAGACCGGTCTGCAGACCCTCGCGACCCCGTCCCCGGCGGACCGCCCGTTCCCGCTGGGAGTCACCTGGAACGTATCCATCGAACGCATGCGGGCCGCCGATCCCGCCGCCGTCCGGCTCCTTGAGCTCTGTGCGTTCCTCGGGCCGGAACCGATCGCCGCCGAACTCCTCTACACCGACGGCGTGCTGGCGCTCCTCGCCCCGTACGACCCCGATCTGCGCAGCACCTTCGGGCTCAGCAGACTGTCCCGAGGCCTGGCGCGGTACGGGCTGGTGGCCCTCGACGAGGGCGGCAGGCACCTCCAGGTGCACCGTCTGGTGGTCGACGCCGTGCGTCGGGAGATGGACGCCGGGACGGCGCAGCGGACCGCCGACGCTGCCCGCCGGCTCCTGCTCGACGCCCGTGCGCAACACGGCCCCGTCACCGATCCGGCCACCTGGCCGCTCGTCAGCCCGATCTGGCCGCACCTCGGCGCCTCCGGCATGCACGACTGCGGCGATCCACAGGGGTACGACCTGGTGCTGGACCGGGTGCGCTACCTCCTCCTCACCGGGACCCCGCCCCACGGGCGTCTGATGATCGAGCGCCTCGCGCCGACCTGGCTGGCCCAAGCGACCGAGGATGTCGGGCTCCGCCGCCACCACACCCGGCTCCGGTGCCTGCTGGGGGCGGCCCTCCGACAGGAGGGACGGTACGCGGACGCCCTCGCGGTGGATGCGGAGGCACGGGAGGAGCAGCGGGCGCGGTTCGGGGAGGATGACTCGGACACCCTGGCCGCCGCTCTGGCCCTGGGCGGCGACCTTCGAGGCCTGGGCCGGTATCGGGACGCGCTCGAACTCGATCGGGAGATCCACGTCCGGTGCCGGGACCTGCTCGGCACCGACCACCCGTTGACCTCGGACGCCGCGCTCGCGCTCGCCGTCGACCACCGCCTGACGGGCCGCCCCGACACCGCGATCGCCATGGCCGCACACCTGTACGCACAGGCCGTCCGAACGCCCGGGCGCCCGCTGGCCGCCCTCGCAGCCCGCTCCGCCCTCGCCCTCGCCCTCATACCGGCCGGCGGCCCGGGGGCGGAAGGGGAAGCCTCCGGAAGCGACGCAGTGGGCCACGCACTGGCGGTGGCGGACGAGGCGGCCAGGACCTTCGGCCGCACCCACGCGCACACCCTCACCGCCCAGCTGAACCTCGCACGGGCCCACGCGGCAGCGGGCCACCCGGAGCGCGCCGTCCGAGTGGGGGCCGACACCCGTGCGGCCTTCGCCGAGCGGCTCGGCGCACTGCACCCCCTCACGCTGGTCTCTCAGGCCAACCATGCGACCGACCTGCAGGTCGCCCCTGATCCGGAGGACTCCGCCGAGCCGTCAGGGCAGGCGATGTCAGGCCTCGAACAGGTCCTCGGCCCGGAACACCCGATCGTCACCACCCTCCGGAACGGGCGCACCGTCACCCTCGATCTCGACCTCACACTGCCGTTCTGACCGGCCGGAGAGGAGCGCCCGGGGCTAGAATCGGCGCTTTGCCCGATCAAGGGGAGCTGCGGACCATGGCCCATCACCCACGGACGGCCGAGCAGATCTGGGCGGCGGCCGACCTTCCGGCCCGTCGGCTCGCCGGGGTGGCGCTCAACCCCGCCACCGGTACCGACGTGCTGCTCAGGCTGCTCGCCTGCGACTCGGCCGCCGTACGGATGACCCTCTGCCGGGACCGGGACCTGCCGGAGGAGGTGGTGGACGCGGTGGTCGCCCACCCCGATCACCGGACCCGGAGCTTCTTCGCCGCCAACCCGCACGTCGACCCCGCCCGGCGCGCGCGGCTGGTGGACGACCCGCACTGGCTGGTCCGGGCCTGGCTCGGCGAGGGACCGGGCTGGGCGCACGGGCGCAGCGAGCTCCCGGAGCACACGGTGGTCCGGATGCTGACGACCCACGACCCCGAGTACCTCGGCACGATCTACCGGCAGGTCCCGAGGTCGGCGCGGTGGACGTTCCCGTCGCACCCCGAGCCGAAGGTCCGTGCCTACGCCTGCACCTGGTGGGGGGAACTGACCGAGGAGGAGCGGTCGGCCCTGCTCGCCGACCCGGACGTGGAGGTGCGCGAGCGCGCCCGGGGCGTCGGCCGGCACCTCGATCCCGCCTACGTCGAGCGCGAGCTCCCGGACCGGCCCTGCCACGCCCGGACCCACCTGCTGATGCACGGTGCGCTCTCCCGCCGCGTGGTCGAGCAGGTGCTGGCCGCCCCGGTGGGGCGCGAGGACCTGTCGATGATCGCCGGCAACCCGAGCCTCCCGCTCGACGTCCTGGCCCTGCTCGTCCGCGATCCGGACCCCCGGGTGCGCGAGACGGCCGCCGGCCGACCCGAACTGACGGTGGCACAGCGCCAGGCCCTCGCCACCGACCCGGACCCGGCGGTCCGCACCCGGATCTCGGTGCACCCGGCGCTCACGGAGGAGGAGCGCGCCGCGATCGACTACCGGGTCGGTTCGGACGAGACCTTCGGCCGCTCCGAACTCCCCGCCTGGATCCACGACCCGGCGCGGTCCCGCCGGCACGCCCTCAGCGGTCACCCGCTGCTGCGCCGTCGGGCCGCCGTCGACCCCGGCCTGCCACCGGACCTCGTGGCGCGCCTGTCGTGCGACCCGGACCCGGGCGTGCGGGTCCTGCTCGCCCAGAACCATCCGCAGGCCCCGGCCGCACTGCTGCTGCGCGGCTTCCTGGAGTACACCGGCCGCGAGCGGTGGTCACTGACGACCCGTCCGAACTTCCCCACCGGAGGGCTGGCCGGCTACGCCGAGGCCGCGGACCCCATGGTCCGACGGCTCGCACTCCTGAGCCCGCGGACCCCGCCGGCCACGGTGGACCGGCTCTCCGCGGACCTCGATCCGGACGTCCGGGCCGACGCGGCCCGGCACCCGCACCTGTCGTCGCAGCGGCTCGTCGAGCTCCTGGAGGACGAGGAGCTCGCCCACCGGGCGGCCGCCAATCCGGCCCTGCCGTCGTCCGTGCTGGACCGCCTGCTGGCGGCGCTCGACCAGCCGGCCGGGCCGACCGGCGGCGCCGACGGCCTCTCCGTCCGGGCCTGAGGGCGGCGGGCGGTCAGGCCGGGCCGGGGCGGCTCAGCCTGGCCAGCCGCACCAGGGCCGGCGGGTGGTGGGCGGCCTTGCGGGGGGAGGGGGAGATCCACACCGTGGCACGGGTCTGCTCCGGGTCGCACGGCGGCGCGGCGGCCGGGTTCAGCGCGTGGTGACGTGCACTCATGTCGTCGGAGCCTTCCTGGGAGTCGGGGGAGCGGCGGCCGTTCCCGCCGCCGACTCCAGGGAACCGCTCCGGACCGGCCGGATCAATGCGGGCGACTACCCATCGACCTGGGCGAACACTGGGGGACGGGCCCGCAGCCGGGAGGATTCGCCCCCCGGGGCGTCCGCCGCCGGGCCGAGCCGTCGGGGCTCAGGGCGGCGTCCGGTCCGCCGTTCCGTCCCCGGCGTCCTGCGCGTCGGCCCCGGCGAGTGCCCGGGCCGTCCCGGCGCGGCTCGTGCCCAGCTTGTGGAGCACGTTCGCGACGTGGTGCTCCACGGTTCGGGGGGAGAGGAACAGGGCCTGGGCGATGTCCTGGTTGCCGGCGCCCTGGGCGAGGAGCTCCGCGACCTGCCGCTCGCGCGGTGACAGGCGCTTGCCGTAGCCCCGGCGCCCCGGCGAGCCGGTGTTGCCGAGGTCCAGGTCGCGGCGGAGCTTCTGGCAGCGGGCGAGGTCGGAGGTCGCCGTCACGGCGAGGTAGACCCGCTCCGCCGCGGCGATCCGCTCGGTGGCCCGGGCGCGGTCGTGCGGGGCGAGGGTCGCGGCGATCCGCTCGTCGGCGCGGGCTGCCTCGTACGGCCGGCCGATGTCCTGCCACCCCTCCCGGGCGCGGGTGAACGCCTGGTCGGCGCCGGGCTCCCCGGCCGCGGTCAGCAGCAGGCCCCGGGCGAGGTCGAGGGCCGCTGCGACGGCGGGCGCGTCCCGGCCGGTGAGGGCGTCCGCGGCCTCCTCGGCGACGGTGGCCGCGAGGGCGTGGCCGCCGGTGGCGATCAGGGCCTCGACGGCGACCGGCAGCAGTTCGGCGGTACGGGCCCAGGCACCGGCCTGGCGCGCGGTGGTGAGGGCGGGGGTGACCGTGGCGGCCGCCGCGACGGCGTCGCCCTCCAGCAGCTGCAGGCCGGCGAGTCCGGCCGCCGCGCGCAGGGCGGCGGTCACCTGGGACTCCCGTTGGCCGTACCGGCCGGCGATCTCGAACTCCTCGCGGGCCAGGGCCAGCCGGCCGCGGGCGGCGGCCAGGCGTCCGAGCAGCAGGGAGCGTTCGGCCCCGGCCATCGCCAGGTCGTCGAACTCCGCGCCCAGGCTGTCGAAGCGCTCCTCCAGCCCCTGCCAGCGGCCGGCCAGCATGTCCAGCCGGATCAGTGCGAGGCGGCTGTAGCACTCCAGGTAGGGGATGGCCGCCTGTCGGGCCAGTCGCCGGCTCTCCGCCAGCAGGTGCGAGGCCCGGCGGTCGCAGCCGAGTTCGATGGCGATCTCACCGGTGTTGTACAGCGCCCGGGTGGTCTGTCGCACGACCTCGGGCCGCTCGGAGGACCGGGGCAGTTCGTCGAGGCGGTCCCACACCGCGGGGTCGCCCTCCCGGGCCAGGAAGGTGAGGGAGGTGGCCCGTACCGCGGCGGCCACGTCCTCGTCCGGACTGCCCGCCAGCAGGGTGTCCGCCCGCGACAGCCAGGCCGCGGCCTGGCGGCCGGCGCCGTCGCGTTCGTCCATGGCGATCGCCACCATGGCCCGGGCCGCCCGGGAGGGGCGCTCCGCCAGCTCGTCCAGGGCTTCGCGGATCCGGTCGAACCCGGCCCGGTTGCCGCTGTGGACGGCGGTGAGGAAGCCGAGCGCGAGGCGGATCTCGCCGCGGTCGGCGACCGGCAGCCGGGGGTCGGCGATCATGCCGCTCAGGGCCTGGATGCTGGCCGCCGGGTCGACGTCGTCGGCCGCGATCCGGGCCAGCGCCAGCGCGGCCCGACCGCGCCGCTGCGGGTCCAGGCCCGGTTCGTCCAGGAGGCCGCTCAGCATCGTCCGGGCGCTGCCCGGGTCCCCGAGGGCCACGGCCTGGTCGGCGGCGGCCTGGGCGAGGTCCTGCCAGGCCCGGCGGTCGCCCGTGGCCAGCGTGTGGTGGGCGATCTGGACCAGCGGCCGCGGCAGGTGCGCGTCGAGGGCCTCGACCGCCCGGCGGTGCAGGATCCGGCGCTGCGGACCGGGTACGCGCCGGTAGGCGACCTGCTGGGCCAGCACGTGGCGGAAGGCGTAGCGGTCGGGCCCGCTCTCGTGCAGGACGGCCGCGTGCAGGGCCTCCGTCAGGCCGATCGCACCGGCGGTGGCGTCCAGGCCGGCGACGGCGGTCAGCAGGTCCTCGTCCGCGGGGACGGCGAGGACGGCGGCTGCCGCGGCGACGGCGGCGCCGTCCCCGCCGAGGCGGGCGAGCCGTTCCGTGACGGCGTCCCGCAGCCCCTGCGGCACCTCGCTCCGGGCCAGCTCGGCGGCCAGGTCGGCGCCCTGCTCGCCGCCGCCCGGACGGCTGCCGGTCCGGGCCTCGGTCGGGGGGCGTTCGGCGATGGCGAGCAGGTCCTCCTCGGCGGTCAGGGGCAGTCCCTGGCTGCGGTCGAACAGCACCCGGGCGAGTTCCGGGGTGGCGCGCGGGCCCAGCGCGGCGCGGGCCAGCTCGTGGACGTCCGGCGCGGTCAGCGGGCCCAGCCGGATCAGCGCACCGGCCACCTCGGGCGGGTGCCGGTAGGCCGCACCGAACGCCGGGGCGTCGGGCGGCATGTCCTCGGCGCGGTAGGTGACCGCCAGGGTGAGCCGCGGCGGCATGTCGCGGGCCAGCTGGAGCAGCAGGTCACGGGTCGCGTCGTCGGCCCAGTGCAGGTCCTCGATCACCAGGATCGCGTCGTCGAGCGCGCCGAGCAGCGCGCGCAGGCCCTGGACCAGCAGGTGGCGCCCGGAGAGCGGGCCCGGGCCGTCGGCCGGCGCGGGAGGCAGGTGCGGTGCGAGGTCGGGCAGTACCCGGCGCAGTGCTCCGGCGCTGGGCGGGAGCTCTCCGGGCGGGGGCAGCAGGTCGGCGGCGTCCCGCAGCGCGTCGATCACCGGGCCGAACGGCAGCGGTTCGCGCAGCGGGTGGCAGAGGCCGCGGAGCACGGTGCGCCCCGCCGCGGCGTGGGTCGCGACGGCCTCGGCCACCAGGCGGGACTTGCCGATTCCGGCCTCGCCCTCGACGAGGAGCACGGCCGGCGGGCGGCACAGCGCGTCACGTGCGCGGGCGAGGTCGCGCTCCCGGCCCACGAGCGCGAATCCGGCGCCGCGGGCCGTCGGCGGCCGGTGCGCGCCGCCGTGGGCGGTCGGCGACTGGGGCCGGCTCATCGCCGCGGTGCCCGGGGGCGGTGGTGGCGGGCGGCGTATCCGGTCTGGGCGGGCATGCCCCCATGATGCCCCCGCCGCGGGCGGACGGGTCCGACGGCCCTGCCCGAGCGGACGGGTCGGACGGTGCCGCTCCGTCCCACCCGGCCGGTCCGGGCGTCACCCGCGCAGGCCGGACGGGACGCCACCGAGATCCCGGTCCACCGGCCGCACGACGCGGCCCGGGGTCTCGACCACCTCGCAGCCCGCCCGTGCCAGCCGGGCGACGGTCGCCGCGGCGGCCCGGTCGTCGAGCGAGAACACGAACGGCCCGGGGACGAGGACGACGTCGACCCACCCCTGCTCGGCCGCCGTCAGCAGGTCCTCCAGGGCGGGCAGCGGGCCCCTGGCGGACCGGCCGTGGTCGGCGTACACGTCCGGGAAGGGCAGCCCCAGTCGGACGGCCAGCAGCTCCATGGCGGTGCGCACGTACTCGGCCCCGCGGGTGTCGTAGGGGTGGCACCGCAGGTACATCGCGGGTCGTCGGACCGATCTCACCGGTGCGGGGGCGTCGTCCATGCCGTTCACCTGGCCTTGCTCGTGGTGGAGCCCCGTGCGGGGGAGCCGCTCGTGGAGCCGGGCGTGAGCTCCGTGTGAGGGGCCCGTCGCACCGGGCGCGATGCCACCGGCGCCCCGATGGCGGCCCCGGCCCGCGTGGTGCTCCGGGCCGGTGGTCAAGCGGACCTCGGAAACGGTGGGGGGAACAATGCGGGGGACTACCCATCCCGCACGCCGTAAGGGTCGGCCCGGGCGCCCTGACGGCGGCTCGTCGTGGTGGGGCATGATGGTGGCCATGGACGAACGGACTTCCGACTGGGTGACCCTCTTCTGGTTCGAGAACGTCGCCGGCTGCCCGCAGCCCGGCCGGCTGATCTCGGTTTGACTGCGTGACCGGGGGATCGACTGGTACCCCTTCGGCGAGCACGACGTCCGGTTCGACCACATGTGCGGGGTGGATCCGGACGGGCGCCGGCACGGGACGATCGTCGTCCGTGTCCGCGCGGACGTCCTGCGACGGTTCGGGCTCCATCCCGACCAGCCGACCGGGGCTCCGGCCGACCCGTTGCCCCCCAAGTGGTGGGGGCCGTGGGCCAACTGAGTCGTGGTCCGGCCCGGCTGCCCCGGTCGCCGTCGGGCCGGTCGCAGTCGTCGGGTGGGGGCCCGACCCGGAGGGCCGGTAGGGATGCTCGTCCGGTGGGGCCCGGAACAGTCGGGGGCCGGGTGGGGTGCCGCTCAGCAGCAGCAGTCCGGCCCGTCGCTCACCCTGCCCGCGGCGGCCAGCATCTCGGCGTCGGCGAGGAAGGCCAGGGCGGCTCCCAAACCCCCGCCGTCCCGTTCGGAGGCGGCCAGACCGATCCAGGTCACGGCGCAGTTGCCCTCGATGTGACCCGGCTCGAGACCGTGCAGCCGGCAGAGCCGTTCGTGGGCCGCGGAGAGGTAGGCCGCCCAGTCGCCGTCGTCGGCGAGGTCCAGGCCGCTCAACCGGCCGAGCCAGGAGTCGACATGGGCCCGCAGGACGACCTCCGGCGCACGGAAGTCGTGTACCCATCCGCACCGCTGCCCGGTGCCTGCGTCCGGTCGTACCACCGGGCGGAATCCGTCCAACCACCCGTCGGCCGCTCCGCGGTGGCTCTCGCACAGGGTCACCGTCACCGCCGGTCGGGGACCGGCGGCGTCCACGGCCGGCTCGAACCCTTCGACGACGACCACGGGGGCCTCGTCGCAACGATGGATACCACGCAGTACGGCACTCACTCGCAACCCCCCGATGGAACCGGTGAACCGCGCAAGGCTACGGCAGGCGCCGCCGACGGCGACAGGCGTTTCCGCTCGGTGAGGGCGGGCACGATCGACTTCGGCGCTCCGGCGCCCGTCCTTCGTGCAACGGCTCGGTTGCACGACTTTCGGCTGACGTGCAATAATCAAGTTGCACTCAATGGTGGCACCTGAAGGAGTTTCCTCGTGAGCGAAGACATGATCGAGCGTGACACTCTGATTGACGCGTCGATTGAGCGTGTCTGGTCGTTGGTCTCCGCGCCCGGCTTCTGGGTGGCCGATCCGGAGAGCGTGCGGGGTACCACCGCGGTCGAGGGTGAGTCGACGGTGGCGAGGAACCCGGAGCACGGTGAGTTCCCGGTGAGCGTGGTGAAGGTGGAGCCGCCGCTGTACGTGGCGTACCGCTGGGCGCCCGCCTCGCCGGGGCAGGAGCTGACGGAGGGCAACAGCACCCTGGTGGAGTTCACGTTGTCGGCGGAGGGTGACAAGACCCGTCTGACCGTGGTGGAGAGTGGTTTCGC
>NZ_JBHUSG010000024.1:0-130985 GCF_042673745.1 Kitasatospora sp. NPDC057015 | reverse complement strand
GGCCGCGGGGGGGCCCCCGGGCGGGGGCCGCACCCCGGGGGTTCCGGCCCGAGCCGGCGGGCGTCCGCCTCGGGGCCCTGGTCGGGGGCCTGACCAGGGCCGTTGCCGCCCCGTGCCAAGCCGGCGGCACCCCACCGGGAGCTGTCGCCCCGTCACAGAGTCGCTGCAATCCGGCTCCGAGGCCATGATCGACCGCCGCCGCAGCCGAAGGACCGGTACCTTCGGAGCGTGGCTGGCAATCAATACGACAACGGTCAGGGCGCCGATCCCCGCAGGTGGACGGCACCCCCTGGGGGGAACCCGCAGCAGCAGTACGGGCAGGCGGACGGACCCGAGTACTTCACCGCGCCGCACGACCGCGGCCCCGCGGCCGGCCCCGGCGGCGCCGATCCGTACGGTGCCGACCAGCCCGGTCACACCCGGGCCTTCCCGGTCGGCGACGGCGGGTACCCCTTCGACCCGGACGACCCGGGCCGGCCCCCGCAGGAGTACCGGCAGCAGTACTCCCAGGAGTACCCGCCGGACGGCTACGGGCCGCAGGGGTACGACGGGCAGGGCTACGGCCCCGGGTACGGGCAGGACTACGGGCAGGACAACGTCGCGGTCTACCGGGCCGGCGGCCAGTCCGCGCCCCGGGTGGCCGGGCCGCGCCCGCGCTGGCGCGAGCTGCTGACCGGGATCTACCGCTCGCCGAACGCCACCTTCGACCGGACCCGCGACCACCAGGTCTGGCTGCCCGCGGTCTGCGTGTCGCTGCTGTACGGCGTGCTCGCGATCCTCGGGCTCGGCCTGACCCGCGACGACGTCCTCGACTCCACCTTCACCGTCGCGCTGACCGCGCTCGCCGCCTCCGCCGTCGTCTTCACGCTGGCCGGCGGCGTGCTGGGCGCCGTCACGTACGCGCTGGCCAGGCAGTTCGGCGGGGACGGGCCGTGGCGCTCGACGATCGGCCTGGCCGTGCTGATCGGCTGGACCAGCGACGCGCCGCGCCTGCTGCTGGCGCTGTTCCTGCCGGCCGACAACCTGGTCGTCCAGGTGGTCGGCTGGGCCACCTGGCTGCTCTGCGCCGCACTGCTGACCACCATGGTCCGCCGGGTGCACGACCTGCCCTGGGGCAAGGCCGCCGGCGCGGCCTCGCTGCAGCTGCTGGCGCTGCTCGTCCTGATCAAGCTACCGACCCTGGGCTGAGCACCCGGGCCAGACCCGCGTACCGCGCCCCGGCCCCGGCGAGTGCCGACGCCGGGGCCGGGGTGCCCAGGGGCGTCCCCGCGGCGCGCGTCCGAGGGAGAATGGCCGGGCGGGTCCCCTCACCGGGGCCCGCCCTGCCTGCGTGCGGCGCCCCACCGGCTGCCGTACGGCCCGCGGTGATCACCGCACACCGTGATCACCGCACCGTGACCCGCCCACCCTCGTACCAGTGCACGGAGCCCGCATGACCACCCTCCCCACCACGCACGTCAGCTTCCCGTCCGGGGCAGTGACCGGCGAGTCGCCCGTCCTCGCCGTCCACCGGCTGGCCGACGGACGGTACGCCGTCGTCACCGCCGGGACGCCGTTCCACCCGCTCGACCACACCTGGCCCGACCAGCCGGCCGACACCGGAACCCTCACCGTCGACGGGGTCGAGCTGCCGGTCGTGGACTGCCTCACCGGAGCCGTCGGCCCCGACGGCTCCGAGCTGCTGGCCGGCGCCGACATCCCGGTCCGGCGCGGGGACGAGGAGTGGTCCTGGCTGGTCCTGCACGTGCTCGCCGGCGACCCCGGCGACATCGTCGGCCGGCCGGCCGGGCTCGCCGTCGACGCCGGCCGCCGGGCCGCCCTCAGCGCCGCGCACAGCGGCTGCCACCTGCTGGCACTCGCCCTCAACGCCGCCCTCGCCCCGCGCTGGCGCAAGGATCCGGGCCGCGCGGACGCCTTCGGCAACCCGGACTTCGACAGCCTGGCGATGGCCTCCTCGGTGATGGACACGGAGGCCAGCACCGACACCTACCGGCTCGGCAAGTCGCTGAAGAAGAAGGGCTTCACCGCAGAGGCCACCGAGGAGCTGCCCGCCCTCGCCGACGCCCTGCCCGCCGTCACCGAGGCCGTCAACGACCTGCTCGCCGCCTGGGTGGCCGCCGACGCGCCCGTGCGCATCGAGACCCCAGGACCGGAGCTGACCGCCCGGCGCCGGTGGCACTGCGAGCTGCCGGCCGGCCCGGCCGAGATCGCCTGCGGCGGCACCCACCTGCACCGCCTCGGGGAGCTCGCCGAACTCCGGACCGAGCTGCGGCTCTCCGAGGACGGCAGCGAGCTGACCGCCGTCACCCGCCCGAAGCGCGCCTGAGCAGCCTCCCGACGGCCCGCAGGGCCCCGGTACGCCTGCGGGCGGCCGCCCCGGATGGGGTGGCCGCCCGCTGCTGCGTTCTCTGCCCGGGTCAGACCTGGGAGCGGTGGAAGTTCAGGTGCGAGCGCGAGGCCGTCGGGCCGCGCTGGCCCTGGTAGCGCGAGCCGTACCGCGCGGAGCCGTACGGGTGCTCGGACGGCGAGGAGAGCCGGAACAGGCACAGCTGCCCGATCTTCATGCCCGGGTAGAGCTTGATCGGCAGGGTGGCCACGTTCGACAGCTCCAGCGTGACGTGCCCGCTGAACCCGGGGTCGATGAAGCCCGCCGTGGAGTGCGTCAGCAGCCCGAGGCGGCCGAGGCTCGACTTGCCCTCCAGCCGGGAGGCGACGTCGTCCGGCAGCGAGATGACCTCGTAGGTCGACGCCAGCACGAACTCGCCCGGGTGCAGGATGAACGCCTCGTCGCCCTCGGGCTCGACCAGCCGGGTCAGGTCCGGCTGCTCCTCGGAGGGGTCGATGTGCGGGTAGCGGTGGTTCTCGAACACCCGGAAGAAACGGTCCAGCCGGACGTCGATACTGGAGGGCTGGACCATCGAGGGGTCGAACGGGTCGATGGTGACCCGACCCTTGTCGATCTCGGTTCGAATGTCCTTGTCAGAGAGCAGCACGCTTCGAGGTTACGTGCACGGGAGGGCCCCGGACGAATCGCCCGGGGCCGGCCACCGCCCGAGGCCGGGCTCAGGCCAGGAACTCCGCGGCCTCCAGCCGCATCGCCCGAGCCAGTTGCGGCTCCGACAACTCCCGCACGTCGGCGAGCACCGAACTCCGCATCCGTCCACACTGCGGACACCGGATCAGCCGACCGGGCCCCAGTCGGCCGGGGCCGAGATTCTGCATCGGGAACGTGGTGGTGCTGAACAGGTGCCCCTCGGCACAACGAACGACGGCGCGCTGCTCCATCGGTCCCCTTCCCATTCTTCCCCCGTACTCATGGCGCCCCGACGGGATTCGCCTCGCGGGACAGCGACACATTAGGGGATCTTCCGGACATTCCGCACAGCGGCTCGCCGCCCCGGGCAAGGCACCACCGGGACTCTCCACGCGACCAGAACAGTACGCCCCCGCACCCCTCCGGGGAGCGCTCCGACGCGACTCCCACCCGACTCCGCCACACCTCCGCCCCGACCGGAACCCCCTGCCGGGGAACCCCCGCCGACCGCGCCGGCGAACGGCCCCGGCGGCGGGATGCGGCACGCCGACAACGCGGTACAGGCCCGCACGGGGATGGGGTAGAGTGATCGTGGATCGAGCGGTCTCGTGACGGCTCATCAGGCGGGCGTAGTTTAATGGTAGAACATGAGCTTCCCAAGCTTATAGCGCGAGTTCGATTCTCGTCGCCCGCTCCAGCAGTAAAGGCCCAGCTCAGGGGCATGATCCCCGAGCCGGGCCTTTTGCGTTCCACGGGCCGTTCAGGGCGCCGTGCCCCCTGCGTTCCGCTCCGGGCAGCTCTCCGGTGACCAACCGTTCGGCCCGCCGGGTCCGGACGCGCGGCGCCGTGATCCCGTCCGGGGCCCGGACCCCGGAGGTCGGCACCGGGTGCGGCCGGAGCGGCCGGCGGTACGACTCCAGCGTCGTCGGCACGAGGCCCAGCTCGGTGACCCGTGCAGACGGGGCACCGGTCAGAACCGCCCCGCCACCCGCACTGTAGGCTCACCGCCGTCCCGGGACATCCGGCGCCGGGAGGGCGAGCGTGCAGTTCGAAGTTCACTGGTCAGACGTCGGAATCGCCGCTTCGATGATGGGCCTGAGTCTGCTCCTCAGCCTGCTGGTTCGGCTCTGGAGGCGAAAGCACCCGCGCACCCGAACACGGCGCTCCCGCACACACTGGGAGTGGATGCCGTTCATGTTCGGCCTGACCGTCGTCACTGCCGAGCTACCGCGCGTCCTCGGGGCATCCGATGCGGACACCTCGATCGCCGACACCGGCGCACACGTGCTTGCCCTGACGACGGTCCTGATGCTGGTCCGGACCGCTGTGCTCCTGATCGTTCGGGCCGTCAGCTCCCTTGCCCGGAACCTGCGAGGACGTACCGCCGGGGCCACCCGCTGACCGTGACCGAGCGGCGCTGGTGATCAACGGCGTTGCGCGCTGCCGGGCCCGCAGTCGACTCTTGGCGACATCACCGCACGTCAGCAGCCGGGTTGGGCAACCGGTCGGCGAGATCCCGGGCGGATGGCGCGAGCGCGATTCTCAGCCCGGCCGCTCAGGCCCGCGGGTCCACCTCCGGGGTGCCGGCCAGGGCCCGGATGTGCGGTGGCACCGTTCGGGACTGACGGGCCAGCAGGTCGGCGAAGGCGGTGGTGAGCGGGTCGGGGCGGTGGCGGGCGTACGCGGTGAGGGTGCGGCGGACGGGCGGGTCGGGGCGGCGCAGGACGCCGTCGAAGCCCGGCGCGATCATGTTGGCGGGCACCAGGGCCGGGCCGAGTCCGGCGGCGGCCAGCAGCGGTACGGCGGAGGTCTGTTCGGCGCGGACCGCGATCATCGGCTGGAAGCCGGCCCGGGCGCAGACCTGGTCGAGCAGGTCCGCGAGGCCGTTGCCGGGGGCGTAGTGCACCCAGGCCCGGTCGGCCAGCTCGCCGAGCGCGAGCGGGACGGCGACGTCGTCCACCTCCGCGAGCGGGTCGTCGGCGGGCAGGACGACGACGAACTCCTCCACCCCCAGGTCCCTGACCGGACCCTCCCAACCGGTCGGCGCGGGGCCGACGGCGAGGTCCGCCTGACCGGCGGCCATGGCGGCCCGGAGCTCCTCGGCGTGCGGGTACTCGCGCAGGCGGATCCGGACCCCCGGGTGCTGCCCGCGCCAGGCCCGCAGCACGGGCGGCAGGATGCCGAGGCTCACCGAGTAGACGGTGGCCACCTCCAGCTCGCCGCCCTGCAGACCTGCGGCGCAGCGCGCCGCGGCGTGCAGTCGCCCGGCCTCCGCGAGGGCGGCCCGGGCGTGCGGGAGCACCGCGCGGCCGGTCGGCGTGAGCCTGACGCCGCGCGGCAGGCGCTCCAGCAGCGGGCCGCCGAGGCCGCGCTCCAGGGCCCGCATCTGGTGCGAGAGCGCGGGCTGGGTGACGTGCAGCTGCTCGGCCGCCCGGGTGAAGGAACCGAGGTCGACCACGGTGACCAGGTATTCGAGCTGTCGCAGCGTTGCCATGAGCCAAGTTTATCGAGGGGATGAAAGCCAAGCCTTGGACGCATGACAGCCGCCGGGGAGAGGCTCGGGGACACCGGCCCGCACCGGGCCGCCCCGCACCCCTCACCCAGGGAGATCACCGTGTCCCAGTCCATCGGCACCGCCTCGACGGTGTCCGGCACCCCCCGACCCGCCACCACCGGATCCGGCTCCTTCCCCGGGGCCGCCGTGCTCGACGGGCGGCGGCTCGTGGTGGTCGGCGCCGGGTCGCACACCGGCCGGCTGCTGGCCCGGGCCGCCTCGGCGGCCGGCGCCGACCTCGTCCTGGCCGGCCCGGATCCGCGCAAGCTGGAGTGGACGGCCGGCGAGCTGTCCGGCCGGGCCGAGGTCGTGCCGGTCGACCTGGCCGACGAGGCCTCGATCGCCGGGCTGGCGAAGCGGACCGGTGGGTTCGACCATCTGGTGTCGACGGCGGCGATGCCCGCCAACGGGCCGCTGGCCGAGCTCGAACTCGCCGACATCCAGCGCGCGTTGGCCGCGAAGGTGACCGGTCCGCTGCTGCTGGCCAAGCACCTGGCGGCGCTCACGGGCGACGGCGGATCGTTCACCTTCTTCTCCGGGGTGGCGGCCTGGCGCCCGGCCCCCGCCCGGACGGTGATGGCCACCGCGAACGGCGCGCTGGCCTTCCTGGTGCGGGCGCTGGCGGTGGAGATCGCCCCCGTCCGGGTCAACGCCGTCTCCCCCGGCATCGTCGACACCGGCGCCTGGGACGCGCTGGGCGCCGACAAGGCGGCGTTCCTGCGCGGCGTCGCCGAGCGCAACCCGGCCCGCCGGGTGGGCACCCCCGACGACCTGGTCCAGGCGGTCCTGTTCGCCATCGGCAACCCGTACGTCACCGGCACGGTGTTGCACGTGGACGGCGGCGGCCGGCTCGTCTGAGCGGGCCGAGGGGGGCGGCTCCCGCCCGCTCGTCAGGGCGACTTCCCCTGCCGCTCCTGGCCCTCCGGCGGCCGGTCCTGGCCCTCCGGCGGCCAGCGGTGGAGGTCCTCCCCGGGAGCGAGGCGGGCCACCACCTCGGCCAGTCCGATGCAGGCCTGCTCGATCCTCAGGTAGGTGTTCCGCTGTTCGGCGATCAGCGCGGCCAGCAGCAGCGCGGTCAGCGCCGCCGCGCCGTTCAGCGCCTGGAGGGTGAACATCACGGCGAGCGTGCTGTGGCCGGCGAACGGTCCGACGTGGTCGATCGCGGCCCAGCCGGCGAGTACCGAGATCACCAGGACGCAGGGGGCGGCGACCATCAGCTGGAAGCGCAGCGCCGCCCACATGAGCAGCGGGAAGACCAGGAACAGCAGGTGCAGGGTGCTCCGGGTGCCGATCAGGGCCACCACGAAGGTGGCCGCCAGCAGGAACGGCGGTTCGGCCCACTGGTACGGCCGCAGGCCGTCCGGTCGGCGGAAGGTGTAGAGCACGAGCAGCAGCGGCGCGATCACCAGGACGCCCATCGCGTCGCCCACCCACCAGGCCGACCAGGTCGCGCAGAAGCCGCTGGCCGGCAGCGAGCCGACCAGCAGCAGCGCGAGGCTGCCGACGGTCGCGCTGATCAGCATCCCGGCCAGCGCGCCGAGGAAGACCAGGGAGACGCCGTCCCGCAGCCGGTCCAGCTCGATCCGGAAGCCCGCCCGGCGCAGTATCAGGCAGGCGCAGACCGGGGCGAGGGTGTTCCCGGCGGCGATCATGAGGGAGGCGCCGTTCAGCGGCCCGATGGTGGCGATCACCGCCAGGGTGCCGATCGCGATGCCCGGCCAGATCCGCAGGCCCAGGATGAGCAGGCAGACCAGGGCGATGCCGGTGGGCGGCCAGAGGGGCGTGACCTTGGCGCCCCCGACGACCACCTGCTGCAGCAGTCCGACCCGACCGGCCACGAAGTAGGCGGCCGCGACGGCGAGGATCCGCAGGCCTGCTGCGGTGAGACGACGGAGTTCCTCGTTGCGCACCACACCAGTCATCAGACAACGGCGCCGGCCCGGCGCCGGGCCGTGACACGCGCTGCCGGACGTCTTCCGCCACCCGGCCCTGCGGGCGGCCGGGGGTGCCGGCGCCGCACCGCCCGGTACCGCCGGCCGTACCGGGCCGGTGCGTACGGGGTCGGTGGCCGCGGGTCGGGGCGGGCCTACGGCTCGCGGTCCCGCTCGTCGTGGCAGAGGACCAGGACGGCGGCGTCGTCCTGGTGGCCGGTGAGGTCGGCGACCTTGATGATCTCGGTGGCCAGGTCGGCGGGATCGGGGCCGCCCGGCGCCCCGCTGCCGGCGCCGACGCCCTCCCGGACCACCCGGGTGACCTCTTCGAGGCCGGCCTCGATGGGGAACGACGGGCCCTCGACCACGCCGTCGGTCAGCAGGACGAACGCGCCCGGCACCGGCAGCGCCCGCCGGGTGACCGGGTAGTCCTCACCGGGCAGGATGCCGATCGGCAGCCCGCCCTCGTCCTGCGCGATGCCGCTGCGGCCGTCGGCGGTGGCCCAGACGGCGGGCACGTGCCCGGCGCGCGCGTCGGACAGCTCCCAGCGGACCGGGTCGAAGCGCAGGAAGCTGCAGGTCGCGAAGAGGCTGCAGTCCATCGAGAGCAGCAGTTCGTTGGCCCGGGCCAGGACCTCGCCCGGGTCGGCCGAGATGCCGGCCACGGCCCGCAGGCCGACCCTGACCTGACCCATGAAGGCGGCGGCCTCGACGTCGTGGCCCTGGACGTCGCCGATGGAGAACCCGAGCGCACCGTCGGGCAGCCGGAAGCCGTCGTACCAGTCACCGCCGATGTCCAGGCCGTTGCGCGCGGGCGCGTAGCGGGCCGCCGTCCGCAGGCCGGGCAGTTCGGGCAGCGCACCCGGCAGCAGCTCGCGCTGCAGGGCCTGGGCCAGTTCGACCCGGGCCTGCTGCAGTTCGGCCCGCTCCAGGGCCTCGGCGGTGAGGCGCCCGAGTTCGCTCAGCAGGTCGTCGGCGCTCGCGGGCCGGCGTCGGGTCATCGACCCTCCCAGGGGCATGGGTCACGGGCGCGGCCGGTCGTGCCGGCCGCGGCCGGCATCCGGCGTCCGCGGCCGGGCGGACCGCCGCAGCGGACCGGCGGCGCGGCCCGGCCGGTCACCCGGCGACCGTGCACGCTCATCCTATTTCTGCGGTGCGGCCGCCGCTTGGCGGAGCCGCCGGGCCCGGTGCGGACCCGACGCCGCCGACCGGGCCCGCTCCGGCGCCCGTCAGCCGGACTGGCCGAGGGCCTGTTCGAGGTCCGCCCAGAGGTCGTCGGGGTGCTCGATCCCGACGGTGACCCGGATCGTCCCGGCGCCGATGCCCGCCGCGTGCAGCTGGGCGTCGTCGAGCTGGCGGTGCGAGGTGCTCGCCGGGTGTATGACGAGGGTGTGGACGCCGCCCAGCGACGGCGCCAGCGACGCGAGCCGGACGGCTCCGGCGAAGGCCTGGCCCGCGGCGCGGCCGCCGACGTGCTCGAAGGCGAGTATGCCGCCGTAGCCGCCGTCCAGCAGCCGGCCGGCGAGGGCGTGGTCCGGGTGCGTGGGCAGCCCCGGGTAGTGCACGGCGGCGACGGCCGGGTGGGCGGCCAGCCGGGTGGCCAGCGCGAGGGCGTTGTCGCAGTGCCGCCGGACCCGCAGGGCGAGGGTCTGCAGGCCGCGCAGGGTGAGCCAGGCGGTGAAGGGGTCGGCCGAGGCACCGAGCTCGCAGGCGTGGTGCCAGACCTTGGCGTGCAGCTCCGCCGAGGCGAAGACGGCCACCCCGCCCAGGACGTCGCTGTGGCCGCCGAGGTACTTGGTCGCCGAGTGGACGACGACGTCCGCGCCGTGTTCGAGCGGGCGGCAGAGCAGCGGGGTGGCGAAGGTGTTGTCGACCACGCTGATCACCCCGGCCTCCCGCGCGACGGCGGTCAGCGCCGGCAGGTCCGAGATCCGGGTCATCGGGTTGGAGACGGTCTCCAGGTAGAGCAGCCGGGTGCGCGGGCGCAGGGCCGCCCGGACCTCCTCGGCGTCGTCGCCGCCGACGTAGGTGATCTCGACGCCCCAGCGTTCGGCGAGGTCGCCGAGCATCGCCATGGTGCCGCCGTACAGGCTCCGCTGCGCGATCACGTGGTCGCCGGAGCGCAGCAGTCCGAGCAGCACCGAGTTGATCGCCCCCATCCCGGAGGCGGCGGCCAGCGCGGCGGCGCCGCCCTCCAGCTCGGCCACCGCCTGCTCCAGCGTCCGGACGGTCGGGTTGCCGAGCCGTCCGTAGAGGAACGCGCCCGTGGGGTCGGCGAACGCTCCGGCGAGCGCGTCCGGGTCGTCGAAGGCGAACACGTGGCCCTGGTGGATGGGCACGCCGAGCGGCCGGCTGCCGGTGACGGGGACGACGGGTGGGTGGACTGCCCTGCTCTCGGGGTGCCAGTCCCGGGGAAGTGAGGTCATGGCGTCATCCTCGAAACGGGCGGGCCGGCCGTCCAGAGCCAATCGGAGGGGATTGGCCCCGAAGCCGGGGTCGTCGCCGGTCAGCGGCCCGTTCGTGCGCCGTCCGCGGCCCGGGCCGGGACGACTCGCGCGGGCTGCCGCGCCCACGGCCGGCCCGCCCACCGCGGCGCCGGCCGCCGGTCACCGAGCACCGGTCACCGTCCGGCGGTCACCGTCCGGCGGGGCGGCCGTGGCATGGGCCAGGCCGAGCAGCACGCTGGCGTCGGCCAGCGCCGGGACGTCGTACAGCAGCGGCCGGGGGCCGGCCTGGTCCGGGCGGCTGAGGTAGCCGCCGTCCGACCGCTGGCAGTTGACCAGGAGTTCGACGGCGCGCCGGAGCATCGGGCGGTGCTCCCGGGAGCCGCCGAGGGCGATCGCCGCGTAGGCCGTGCTGATCGGGTCGCTGGGGTCGCCGGGGCGGTGGCCCCAGCCGCCGTCCTCGTTGCGGACCTCGGCCAGGTGCCCGACGGCCCGCCGCCTGATCGCGCCGAGGTCCGTCCGCCAGGTGAGGCGGCCGGCGGGGCCCGTACCGGCACGGGCGGCCCGGTTGCCGCGGACGGCGTCGCAGGCCAGGGACACCCGGAACACCGCGTTGGAGGTGTTCCGGCTCCAGCCGCGTTCGAAGCTGCCGTCGGGGCGCTGGCCGGCCGCGATGAAGCGCATGCCGCGCTCGACCACCCGCGCGTGCGCCGGGTCCGCGGCCAGGGCGTTCACCGCCCCGGCGGTCATCGCGATCTCCGAGGGGACGTCGCGCGCATAGGTGGGGAAGCCGCCATCGGGATTCTGCCGGGCCAGCAGGTAGCACTCGGCGGCGCCGATCACCCGCCGGTGCCGGGCCGCGCCGGCTCCGCGCAGGAACTCGATGCCGTACGAGGTGTCGTCGACGTCGCTCTGGGCCACGCCGGGATGGAAGCCGAACCCGCCGTCGACGTTCTGCCGGGCGGCCAGGGCCTCGGCCATGCTGTCCACCAGCGGGCCCGCGTATCCGCTGCGGACGAGGGCCAGCCCGGCGGTGGCGGTGGCGAACAGGCCCAGGCCGGTGATGAACGGCATTCCGCCGTCGGCTCCCAGTGCGGCCTGCACGTCCCCGAGGACGCGCCGCACGGCGGGCCGGTGGCCGGGGTGCTTGCGCAGGGCGAGCAGTCCGAGCAGGCGGGCCAGGTTGTTGCACTCCCAGGCCGGGCCGGGCCGGGCGGCCGGCGCGAGCAGGGCCCAGTCCCGGGCGGTGACCAGCCCGGGGGCGCCGGTGCCGTACGCCGCCAGCACCTTCAGCGCGGTCATCTCCGGTTGGAGCCAGCTCTGTTGACCGGGCACCTCGTAGGCGTCCGGCCGGACCGGGGGGAACTCCGCGGCGCCGAGTTCGGCCAGCAGCGTGCGGAACATCAGGCGCTTGCGGTCGGCGGTGAAGTGGTCGATGGAGTCGAGCAGGGCGGCCGGGACCTCGCCGGGCACGGCGAGGCCGAGCGCGGCCCGGCCGAGCGCGCTCTGGAGGGCGTCCGGGGGGCGGCCGGCGAGGGTGTCCCGGAGGTAGCGGGTGAGGCGGCCCACCGCCTTCGGGGCGGCCTGCTCCTCGGTCAGCAGCCACAGGGCCAGTGCGGACTCCAGCACCCTGCTCTCGCACGGTGCGCGGAGCAGGCCGTCGGAGCCCACCCGGGCGGTCAGCCGGCGGGCCAGCCGGTCGCGGCAGCGCAGCACCTCGCGGTAGAGGGGGTCGCGGCGCAGCGGGTCGCGGTACGGGCGCTCGATCCGGCCGGCGGGGGGCAGCAGGGCAGAGGTCATGATCGGGGCTTTCGGTGCGGAGCCGTCGCGGCCGGGCCGGTCGCCGGCGGTGGCGGTCGACCGTGGGTGGGGCGCCCGGACGGCGGCCGTCCCGGGTGGCCCGGCAGGACCGGGCGGCCGGTGCCGGTGTGCTCGTCCCCCATGTCCCCGCCCGTCCCCGGGTCGTCCCGGCTCGTCCGCGCCAAGATCACACATGACGGATCGTAGCGCATCTGGTACATCGAGTGATGGCATATGCCAATCTTTGTCGCCCAGCTGTCAACTTCGGGGCCGTCCGACGCTCCTCCGTACCGGCCCGGCGCCGCAGGACGGCCGGATCCCCGGCGGCGGAGCTCAGACACCCGCGGCGGCCAGCTCACGGACGACCTCGGCGAAGCCCCGGACCAGCGGGTCGTCCGTCCCGGCCGGCCAGGCGAGCACCACCCGCAGCGGCTCCACGTCGGCGAGCGGCACCCAGGCGAGGTCCGGGCGGCCGTAGTACTGGGCCATGCTGGCGGGAGCGAAGCAGATGGCGGCGCCGTCGGCCACCTGCTCCAGCATCTCCTCCACGTTGTCGTTGGTCGGGCCCCAGCGCGGGGCGGAGCCGTCCGGCCGCGGGTTGACGGCCCACCAGTCGACCCACTCGCGCGGCGCCCGCTCGGTCCACATCAGCGGCTCGTCGCCGACCTCCAGGACGGAGACGTCCGCCCGGCCGGCCAGCGGGTGCCCGGCCGGCAGACCGACCACCCGGCGTTCGGTGTGCACGAGTTCGGCGTGCAGGCCGGTGAGATCGGCGGGCAGCCAGACGAAGGCGACGTCCACCCGGCCGTCCCGCAGCGCCGCGGCCTCCTCGCTCCAGTCGAAGCGCTTGGGCGTCACCCGGACGCCCGGGTGGCGGCGGGCGAACTCGGCTCGCGCCCGGGTGGTCAACTCGCCCGCGCCGCTGGCCTCGAAGCCGACCCGCAGCACCCCGGTCTCGCCGCGCAGGTGGCGGGCGGCGGCAGCGGTCACCCGCTCGGCCTGGAGCAGGGTGCGGCGGGCCTCGGTCACCACGTCACGGCCGGCGGGGGTGGCGCGCACGCCGCCGGAGTGCCGGTCGAAGAGCCGCAGGCCCAGCTCCGACTCCAGGTTGCGCAGCGCGTACGACAGCGCCGGCTGGCTCACGTAGAGCCGCTCGGCGGCCCGGCCCAGGTTGCCCTGGTCGGCGATCTCGACGAGGTACCGCAGTTGCCGGAGCTCCACGCGGCGATCATAAGCGGGCTCTATCGGGCCGTGGAACCTGTGTCTTGGACTCCGGACGCCCGCGGATGGCTCACTGGATCCAGCAACCGGCTGACGAGGAGCAGAACATGACGAACACTCACCCCACCACCCGCGAGGCGGCCGGCCGGGTCTGGCTGATCACCGGCGCGTCCTCGGGCTTCGGCCTGGCGCTGACCGGGGCCGCCCTCGCGGCCGGCGACACCGTGGTGGCGGCGGTCCGCCGCCCGGAGGCGCTCAAGGACCTCGTGGCCGAACACCCCGACCGGGTCGTCCCGGTCGAGCTGGACGTCACCGACCCGGCGCGGATCACCGCCGTGGTGGCCGAGGTGCTGCTCTGGTACGGACGGATCGACGTGCTGGTCAACAACGCCGGGCGCGGTCTGATCGGCGCGGTCGAGGAGAACACCGACCGCGAACTGCGCGACCTGATGGACCTGCACTTCTTCGGCCCGGCCGCGCTCACCCGGGCGGTGCTGCCCGCGATGCGGCGCCAACGATCCGGCGCGGTGGTGCAGATGAGCAGCATGGGCGGCCGGTTCTCGTTCGCCGGCGTCGGCGCCTACTCGGCGACCAAGTTCGCGCTGGAGGGGCTCTCGGAGGCGCTGGCGCTGGAGGTCGCACCGTTCGGGGTGAAGGTCCTGATCGTGGAGCCCGGCTCGTTCCGGACGGGCTTCGCGGGCGGCGGCGCGCTCCTGCAGTCCGCGGCGATCGAGGCGTACGCGGAGACGGTCGGCCCGGTCCGTGAGGGGCTGCCGCAGAGCGACGGCCTGCAGCCGGGCGATCCGGCGAAGGCCGCGGCGGCGGTGCTGGCCGCGCTGGCCGACGAGCGGACCCCGCTGCGGCTGGCGCTGGGCAACGACGCCACCGACGCCATCCTGGCGAACCAGGACGCCGCCCGCGCCGAGCTGCTGGCCTGGGAGCCGGTCAGCCGCGGCACGGACTTCGACGCCTGAGCCACGGCCCGGCCGGGCTCCGGTGGGGTTCCGCCCGGACGGGCGGAACCCCACCGGGCCGCCGCTCAGGCGGGCAGCAGCCGGCCGTCGGCCAGCCCGCCGAGCGTCCGCACCGCGGCGACCGCCCAGGCGGCGAGCAGGGCCAGGTACAGCGCCACCGCCAGCGCGCCGAAGCCCGCGAAGCCGGTGTGCCTGGCCAGGCCGGCGGCGCCGGTGACGCAGGTCCCGACCGGGAAGGTGAAGGCCCACCAGGTCATCGCGAACGGCATCCCGGCCCGCCAGGCCCGCAGGTTGGCGGCCGCCGCGACCAGCAGCCAGAGCATCGCGACACCCATCACCGCGCCGCCGTACAGCTCCGACAGGGCGAGTGCGGCGGGGGCGAGCGCGGGGGCGACCGGGCGGGCGGCGTCGGCCAGCGCGGCCGTCCCGGTGGTGGACTGCCCGAGCGGGCCGAGCACCAGGAACAGCGCCGGGGTGAGGGCCGGCGCCGGCGGCTTGCTGTGCAGCAGCCCGGTGATCACCACGGGCAGCAGGGCGAGGGTGGCCAGCAGCCCGGCGCCGAGCAGCGCGAAGCAGCCGTGCAGCAGCGCCGCCCGCCAGAAGCCGGCCGGCAGGTGGGGCACGAGCGCGGGGCCGGTGGCGGCGGCGACCAGCGGGGCGACCACCGGCAGCAGCCAGGTGGGGTTGGCGTCCTGGGCGGCGAGCCGGTGCCGGGTGATCATCAGGTACGGGATGCCGGCCGCGACCGCCACCGCGTACACCGTGCCCGCGATCCAGAGCGCCGCGGCGGCGGCCAGCGACGGACCGGCACCGACCACCCGCGGGCCGAAGGTCAGGGTGGCGGCCCCCACGGCGAGCAGCGCCATCGGCGGGCAGCCGTAGAAGACGGCGGTGGCGGGCCGGTCGAACAGGTCGGCGCGGGCGGCGGCGCGGTGCCGGGTGAGGTGGACCAGTCGCGCGGCGACCAGGGTGAGCAGGGCGGCGACGGACAGCGCCCAGAACAGCCGGCCGAAGCCGATCAGGCCCGGCGGGCGGACGGGCAGCGCGGCGGCCCCGTTCGCCACGATGGCAGTGCCCATGACGGCGGCGTACCAGTTGGGGCCGAGCCCGGCGAGCTGGGGGAGGCGGCGGTGGCCGGCTGACGGACGGGCGATGGTGAGGGTGGCCATGGCACCACCGTGCCCGGGCGGGGGTGGCGCCGGTAGCGCCCGCGGCTCTATGAGCGCATAGCCTGGGCCTATGCCTCTCTCCTCGCACGTCCCCGAGCTCGGCGCGCTGGAGCTGCTGCTCGCGGTCGCACGGCTCGGCAGCGTCGGGCGGGCGGCCACCGAGCTGGGGGTGAGCCAGCCGACCGCGAGCGCCCGGATCAAGGGCATGGAGCGGCAGATCGGGGTGGCCCTGCTGGAGCGCTCGCCCCGGGGCTCCAAGCCGACCGAGGCCGGCCGGCTGGTGGTGGAGTGGGCCCGGAACGTGGTCGAGGCGGCCCAGGCGCTGGACGCCGGGATCGACGCGCTGCGCGAGCACCGGGACGCCCGGCTGCGGGTGGTGGCCAGCCTGACCGTGGCGGAGTACCTGATGCCGGGCTGGCTGCTGGCCCTGCACGGAGCCAGTCCGCGGACCTCGGTGACGCTGCGGACGGCGAACTCCGCGGACGTCGCCGGGCACGTGCTGGCCGGCGAGGCGGACCTCGGCTTCGTGGAGGGCCCGACCACCGCGGCCGGCCTCTCGGGCACGGTGGTGGCCGCCGACCGGCTGGTCGTGGTGGTGGCCCCCGACCACCCCTGGGCCCGCCGCCGGGCGCCGGTGACCGGGCCGGAGCTGGCGGCGACCGCCCTGGTGCTGCGCGAGCCCGGTTCGGGCACCCGGGAGGTCCTGGAGATGGCGCTGGCGCCCTACGGCGGCGCGGCCCGGCCGTTGATGGAACTGGCCTCGTCCACGGCCCTGAAGGCGGCTGCGATGACCGGCGCCGGGCCGGTCTGCCTGAGCGAGCTGGCGGTGGTGGAGGAGCTGGCGACCCGCCGGCTGGTGGCGGTCCCGCTGGTGGAGGGGCTGGATCTGCGGCGTCCGCTGCGCGCGGTCTGGCCGGCCGGGCAACGGCCCTCGGGCCCGGCCCGGGAGCTGCTCGGACTCACCCGACGGACGAACTGAGGCGGGCGGGTGCTCCGGTGAAACGGCCCGTGGACGAGCCGGTGGACAGGCCGGTGGACGGGCCGGCACGGTGCCCGCCCGAGCTGTTCACCCAAAGTTGAGCGGAATAGACTCAACTTAGTGCATGCTGTATCCATCAGGAGCGATGCTCCCCGACAGACCGGCCCGGGCCCCGCCGGCACCGCCGCAGCGGGCGCCGACGTACCGGGGCCGACAGTCGACCGCCGACGCACAGGAGGACGAACCAGCAGTGGACGCCAGCAAGTTCACCACCAAGACGCAGGACGCCCTGTCCGCCGCGATCCGGCAGGCGGGCACAGCAGGGAACCCGGACGTCAAGCCGGTGCACATCCTGCTCGCCCTGCTGGAACAGCCCGAGGGCATCGCCAAGCCGCTGCTCGAAGCCGTCGGCGCGGACGCCGGCCAGGTCACCGCCGAGGCCCGCCGTCTGCTGGCGGCGCTGCCCAGCGCCAGCGGCTCGACGGTCGCCGCACCGCAGCTCGCCCGCGACACCCTGGCCGTGCTCACCGAGGCCGGCCGGCGGGCCGACGACCTGGACGACCAGTACCTCTCCACCGAGCACCTGCTGGTCGGCCTGGCCGCCGAGGGCGGCTCGGTCGCCGACCTGCTCGGCCGGCACGGCGCCACCGCCAAGGCCCTGCTGGCCGCGTTCAAGGACGTCCGGGGCAGCGGCCGGGTCACCTCGCAGGACCCGGAGGGCACCTACAAGGCGCTGGAGAAGTACGGCACCGACCTCACCCAGGCCGCCCGCGACGGCAAGCTCGACCCGGTGATCGGCCGCGACCAGGAGATCCGCCGGGTCGTCCAGGTGCTCTCCCGCCGCACCAAGAACAACCCGGTGCTGATCGGCGAGCCCGGCGTCGGCAAGACCGCCGTGGTCGAGGGCCTGGCCCAGCGGATCGTCGCCGGCGACGTGCCCGAGTCGCTGCGCGGCAAGCGGCTGGTCTCGCTGGACCTCAGCGCGATGGTCGCCGGCGCCAAGTACCGCGGCGAGTTCGAGGAGCGGCTGAAGGCCGTCCTGAACGACATCAAGCAGAGCGACGGCCAGGTCGTCACCTTCATCGACGAGCTGCACACCATGGTCGGCGCGGGCGCCGGCGGCGACTCCGCGATGGACGCGGGCAACATGCTCAAGCCGATGCTGGCCCGCGGCGAGCTCCGGATGGTCGGCGCCACCACCCTGGACGAGTACCGCGAGCGGATCGAGAAGGACCCGGCCCTGGAGCGCCGGTTCCAGCAGGTCATCGTCGGCGAGCCCTCGGTGGAGGACTCCATCGCGATCCTGCGCGGCCTCAAGGGCCGCTACGAGGCCCACCACAAGGTGCAGATCTCGGACGCCGCCCTGGTCGCCGCCGCGACCCTCTCCCACCGCTACATCACCTCGCGCTTCCTCCCCGACAAGGCGATCGACCTGGTCGACGAGGCCGCCTCCCGGCTCCGGATGGAGATCGACTCCTCCCCGGTCGAGATCGACGAACTCCAGCGCGCCGTCGACCGGTTGCGGATGGAGGAGCTGGCCCTGGAGAAGGAGTCCGACCCCGCGTCGATCGACCGCCTGGCCCGGCTGCGCCGCGATCTCGCCGACAAGAACGAGCAGTTGAGCGTGCTGACCGCGCGCTGGGAGCAGGAGAAGAAGAGCCTCAACCGGGTCGGCGAGCTCAAGGAGCGCCTCGACGACCTGCGCGGACTGCTCGAACGCGCCCAGCGGGACGGCGACTTCGAGCGCGCCTCCAAGCTGATGTACGCCGAGATCCCGACCGCCGAGGGCGAGCTCGCCGAGGCCCAGGAGCGGGCCGCCGACGAAGACGCCGGTCAGTCGATGGTCAAGGAGGAGGTCGGCCCGGACGACGTGGCCGACGTGGTCTCCTCCTGGACGGGCATCCCGGCCGGCCGGCTGCTGGAGGGCGAGAGCGCCAAACTGCTGCGGATGGAGGAGGAGCTCGGCCGCCGGCTGATCGGCCAGCGCGAGGCCGTGCAGGCCGTCTCCGACGCGGTGCGCCGCACCCGCTCGGGGATCGCCGACCCGGACCGCCCGACCGGCTCCTTCCTCTTCCTCGGCCCGACCGGCGTCGGCAAGACCGAACTCGCGAAGGCCCTGGCCGACTTCCTGTTCGACGACGAGCGGGCGATGGTCCGGATCGACATGAGCGAGTACGGCGAGAAGCACTCCGTCTCGCGCCTGGTCGGCGCCCCGCCCGGCTACGTCGGCTACGAGGAGGGCGGCCAGCTGACCGAGGCGGTGCGCCGGCGCCCGTACAGCGTCGTCCTGCTCGACGAGGTGGAGAAGGCGCACCCCGAGGTCTTCGACGTGCTGCTGCAGGTGCTGGACGACGGCCGGCTCACCGACGGGCAGGGCCGGACGGTGGACTTCCGCAACGCCATCCTGATCCTCACCTCCAACCTCGGCTCGCAGTTCCTGATCGACCCGAACACCCCGGAGGACCGCAAGAAGGAGCTCGTCCTGGACACCGTCCGGGCCACCTTCAAGCCGGAGTTCCTCAACCGGCTGGACGACATCGTGGTCTTCGAACCGCTGGGCACCGCCGAGCTCACCCGGATCGTGGACCTGCAGGTCGACCGGCTCGGCGAGCGGCTGCGCGACCGCCGGCTCACCCTGGAGGTCACCCCCGCCGCCCGGGACTGGCTGGCCCTCACCGGCTACGACCCCGCGTACGGCGCGCGGCCGCTGCGCCGGCTGGTGCAGTCGGCGATCGGTGACCAGCTCGCCAGGGCGATCCTGTCCGGCCAGGTCCACGACGGGGACACCGTGGTGGTCGACCGCGACGAGGACGGCGACCGGCTGGCCGTCCGCGCCCGGGGTCCGCTGCAGAAGTAGCGTGCCGGCCGGGCGGGCCCCCTCGGGGGCGGCCCGCCCGGCCGGGGCGCACCGGCACGAGGACCCGCGCCGACCGGCGGTCCGGCTCCGGGCAGCCCTGTGTCTGGCGCCCCGGATGAGGCAGGATGGGACGTGGAAGGGCGGCCTCTCATTGCCGACCACCCATGTGCACTGAGAAGAGGACCTCCCATGAGTATCGACCCGTCGTCCATCCCGTCGTTCGGCGTCCCGCAGGGCCCGCAGGGTGGTCAGCCCGGCCAGGGCCAGCCGGCCGGCCCGCCGCCCGTGGTGGTGCCGGACCAGGCCCTCGTGGCGCAGCTGCTCGACCAGATGCAGCTCAAGCACGTGGTCGACGAGGAGGGCGACCTCACCGCCCCCTGGGACGGCTTCCGCGTCTACTACATGTTCCGCGGCGACCAGAAGGAGCTCTTCGCGGTCCGCGCCTTCTACGACCGCTCGTACCCGCTGGAGGACAAGGGCGAGATCCTCGACCTGATCGACGAGTGGAACCGCGAGACCCTCTGGCCGAAGGTCTACACCCACACGCACGAGGACGGCGTGGTCCGCCTGATCGGCGAGTCCCAGATGATCGTCGGCACCGGCGTGAACCTGGAGTACTTCGTGACGACGACCGCCAACTGGACCCAGGCCGCGGTCGGCTTCGAGCAGTGGATCGTCGAGCGCCTCGGCCTGCAGAAGGACATCGAGGGCGACGAGGGCACCCCCGAGGACGACGCCTCCGACGAGTCCTGAGCCGACTCCGCGCCGAGTCCGCGCCGACTCCGGACGGTCGGGGCACGCCCGCACGACCCGCACCGCCCGCACGGCCCGTCCCCCCGGGGGCGGGCCGTCGTCGCGTCCGGCGCCCGTCCGGACTTGTCCCGGGCGCCGCGATGCCCGCAGGATGAGCCCGACGACGAGCCCAGGAGGATCCGGTATGGGTACGAGGCCGCTGCTGAACCGCCGACTGGAGGGCCTCGGCACGACGATCTTCGCCGAGATGTCCGCCCTGGCCACCGCCACCGGCTCGATCAACCTCGGCCAGGGCTTCCCCGACACCGACGGCCCGGCCGAGATCGCCCGGGCCGCCGCCGACGCCGTCCTCACCGGCAGGGGCAACCAGTACCCGCCCGGCCCCGGCATCCCCGAACTGCGCACCGCGATCGCCGAGCACCAGCAGCGCTTCCACGGCCTCGGCTACGACCCCGACACCGAGGTCCTGGTCACCGCCGGCGCCACCGAGGCCATCGCCGCGGCCCTGCTGGCCCTGCTGGAGCCCGGCGACGAGGTGATCGCCCTGGAGCCGTTCTACGACTCCTACGCCGCCTGCATCGCCATGGCCGGCGCCCGGCGGGTGCCGCTCACCCTGCGCGCCCCGTCCTTCCGGCCCGACCTGGACGAGCTCCGGGCGCTGATCACCCCGCGCACCCGGCTGATCCTGCTGAACACCCCGCACAACCCGACCGGCACCGTCCTCACCCCCGAGGAGCTGGCCGCGGTGGCCGCCCTCGCCGTCGAGCACGACCTCCTGGTGGTCGCCGACGAGGTCTACGAGCACCTGGTCTTCGAGGGCGCGCACCACCCGATCGCCGCGCTGCCGGGCATGCGCGAGCGGACGGTGTCGATCTCCTCGGCCGGCAAGACCTTCTCCTTCACCGGCTGGAAGGTCGGCTGGGTGACCGCGAGCGCGCCGCTGGTCGCGGCCGTCCGCACCGCCAAGCAGTACCTCACCTATGTCAGCGCGGGCCCCTTCCAGTACGCCGTCGCGCAGGCGCTGCGCCTGCCGGACGAGTACTTCGCCGGGTTCCGGGCCGACCTGCGGCGCAAGCGCGACCTGCTCGCCGACGGCCTGGCCGCGGCCGGCTTCCGGGTATTCCGGCCGGAGGGCACGTACTTCATCACCACCGACATCACTCCGTTGGGCGAGAAGGACGGCATGGAGTTCTGCCGGGCCCTGCCCGCGCGCTGCGGTGTCGTCGCCATCCCCAACGTGGTCTTCTACGACGACGCCGAGGCCGGCCGGAGCCTGGTCCGGTTCGCCTTCTGCAAGCAGGACGCGGTGCTCCAGGAGGCCGTCGAGCGGCTCGGCCGGCTCTGAGCGGAGCGCGACTCCCGGGGGTCGCGGCCCCGGCCGTCCGGTCCGCGCCGGCAGCGGCCGGCCGGGGCTCCCGGTCGGCCCGGGCCGGCGCCGGGGAGTCGCGCTCCGGCGCGCACCCGGCCTCCCGCCGTGCCGTCGCAGGCGGCCTCCCGCCGTGCCGTCGCAGGCGGCCGGCGGCCTTCCGGCGCAGGCGATCTGACGCATGGTCATATGCCAGTGGCGCCGTCACTTCCGCAGCGGCCCGGGGTCGGCCGCCACTCGGACGGCAGTACCCGCAGGACCGGCCGGGGCAGTCCGCCGGACCGGGCGCACGTCGAACAGGAGCGGTGCGCCGGGCGTGGAATCCGGGGGCGCACAACCAAATTGCGCGGCGCACGCTCCGGTCAAGGGGGCGCACACCGAACACAGGCGCGCACCGGAGCGATCGGACCGGGGAAGCGCCCGTGCCCGAAACGGTGAATGCTTGACAAAGTTGGGTAAATCACCGACGGACCCGGCGTATTCATGCTTCTCTGCTGCTGAATCTCCAGCCGGAATCCTTCCTTCCACGGTCGGCCGCGCCCGGGACCGCACAGCCTCGAACAGCCTCGTCTTCGGCCTAGTCGGACGCTGCACGGCGGGCGCGCACGGAGCTGAAACGCGGAGCCGAGCATGCTCACCACACTGCAGACCTCCTACACCGACACCCGCGCCGGTGACCTGGCCTGGTGCCTGGGCGGCGAACCCCTGCCCGCACTCGCCGTCCGCGACCTGAGCATCGGCGGCGTCGACAGGCCCGGCGCCACCGGCACGCTGCAGCTGCGCCTGCTCGGCGCCTCCCACCAGGTGCTGATCGCGGCCGGCCCCGGCGAGTGCCTGGAGACCGTCGCCTGCCTGCCGGGCCGGCGCACCCCGCTGCCGGCCCGGGTCGCCAAGCAGGTCGCGGGCTGGGAGTACGAGTTCGCGGCCCGGATCGAGGCCATGCCGCCGCACGACTTCGCCGCCCGCGCCCAGGAGCTGCTGGCGCTGGTCGAGGGCCATCCGCGCGGCCTCGCCGGGGTCTTCCCGGGCGACCCGAGCGCCTTCACGGCGCTGATGACCCAGGGCGACGCCGACCGGCTGCTCTGGCGCACCTGGCACGCCTACCCGCAGGAGGGGCGGCTGGTCTGCACCCGGTCCTCGCTGGTGGTCCGCGGCCGATGACGGGGGCGGCCGCCGATTCGCACGCAGGAACGATCCGTCAACCGGACGCACCGCGCTGTCCACCGGATGGACGCAGCCATCCGCATCATCCGTCGCCTAGCGTTTGTTCGTGATCAACCATCCGGCGGGTCCACCCGCTCAGCCGGTCCTCGAACCCGACGCCGGCCCGGCCGGCGGCACCGACGGCGGCGGACGCCCGGCGGGGGGCGGACGGCCGCTGACCCGGCTGACCGCCCGCCGGCGCAGCAGGCCCCGGACCAGGCCGGGGCTGGCCCGGCCGGCCGTCCTGCTGGCCGCGTTCGTCTGCGCGGCCTGCGGGCTGGTCTACGAGCTGGAACTGGTCGCGCTCGGCAGCTACCTGATCGGGGACTCAGTCACCCAGACCTCCGTGGTGCTCTCCGTGATGGTGTTCGCGATGGGCCTCGGATCGCTGCTCGCCAAGCGCTTCACCCGGCGCCCGGCCACCGCCTTCGCCCTGGTGGAGTGCGCCCTCGCCCTGGTCGGCGGGCTCTCGGTGCTCACCCTGCACGTCTGGTGGGCGCGGTTCGGCGGCTACCAGGCCGCGATCGTCGCCCTGACCGGCGTCATCGGCATCCTGATCGGCGCCGAGATCCCGCTGCTGATGACCCTGATCCAGCGCATCCGCCGGGAGCACGCCGGCCGGGCCGTCGCCGACCTCTTCGCGGCCGACTACGTGGGCGCCCTGGTGGGCGGGCTGGCCTTCCCCTTCCTGATCCTGCCCGCCTTCGGCCAGGCCACCGGCGCCCTGGTCACCGGCGCCGTCAACGCGGTCGCGGGCGGTGCGGTGGTGCTGTGGCTGTTCCGCGACGAGCCGCAGCCCCGGGCCCGCGCCCTGCTCTGGACGGGCTGCGGTCTCGTCCTGGTCGCCCTCGCGGCCGCCGCCGCGTTCTCCGGCGCGATCGAACGGGCCGCCCGGCAGGCCCTGTACGGCGCGCAGGTCCGCTTCGCCGCCCAGACCCGCTACCAGGAGATCGTGCTCACCGGCCCGGACGGCACCCGCCCCGGGCCGGGCTCCGACTCCGGCGACGGGGAACCGCTGCGGCTCTACCTGGACGGCAGGCCCGCCGTCTGCGGCCCGCAGGAGTACCGGGGCAGCGAGGCCCTGGTGCACCCCGCCATGGGCGGCGGCCGGGACACCCGGGTGCTGCTGCTGGGCGGCGGCGACGGACTCGCGCTGCGCGAGGTGCTGCGCCACTCGGGCGTGCGCAGCGTCCGGCTGGTCGAGCTGGACCCGGCCCTCACCGCGCTGGCCCGCAGCGACCCCGCGCTCGCCGCGCTCGGCGGGCACTCGCTGGACGACCCCCGGGTGCGGATCACCCATGCCGATCCGATGGAGTGGCTGCGCAGCCCGTCCGGCGGTCGTTCTGAGAGCCCGTTCGACGTGATCCTCTCCGGCCTGCCGGCGCCGCCCGACGCCCGCGCGGTGAAGTTCCGCTCCCGCGAGTTCCTCGGCCTGGCCGCCCGGCTGCTCGCCCCCGGCGGGCGGCTCGCCGTCCGGGTCGGCTCCTCCGGGCCCGGCCTGTGGCCGGTCGAGGCGGGCCTGCGCGCGGCCGGCCTGCAGACCCTGCCGTACGGCGTCCCGGCACCGCCGCCCGGGAGCTGCGGCCCGGCCGGCCCGCAGGGCTTCCTGCTGGCCGCCGTCGGGCCGCCCGACCTCTCGCTGGCCGGGGACGCCCCGCTCCCCCGCTCCCTGACCACGGCCGGGCTGCGCGCCGCCGCCGACCGGCTGTCCGCCGACCGGCCCGCGCCGCCCCCCGAGCCCTCCACCGTGTTCGGCTCGCACTGACGCCGGCCGGCCGCACTCCCCCGGACCGGACCGCGCGCGGGCCCCGGAACCGGCGGGCCCGGGGCCGCCCGGGCGCAGTCGCCACCGGCGCACGGGCCCGGAGCACCCGCAGAGCCCGGTGCGGTGGGTAGGCTCGCAGACATGGAGCATGAGGTTGTCGTACCGAGGCCGGCCGCACTGGTCCGGCAGGCCCTGCAGGATCCGGCCCTGCTGGCCCGCTGCGTGCCCGGTCTGAGCACCGAGCCGGCCGCGGCGGGCAGTGGCCAGGCCGAGGAGATCAGCGGCCGGCTCCGGTTGCGGATCGGCAGCTCGACGATCACGTACCGGGGCGTGCTGTCCCTGATCGAGGGCCGGGAGGGCGTGCTCACGGCCTTCGCCGAGGGCCAGGAGGCCCGCGGCGGCGGTGAGGCCACGGCCACCGTCCGGATCTCGGTCCGCGAGGGCGGCCTCGACGGCGACGCCGGGGCCGAGCCCGCCACCGCGACCATCCGTTTCACCGGCGACCTGAGCGCCAGCGGGCGGCTCGCCGAGTTCGACGCGGAGTCCCTGGCCACGGCCGGGCGCCGGCTGCTGGACCGGTTCGCCGCCGCGCTGGCCTCCGAGGGCGACGAGCTGCCGGAGGAGGACGAGACCGACGAGGGCCTGGACGAGGCCGCCGAGGGCCCCGGCGCCACCGTGCTGTTCCTGGACGACCGCGCCCCGGGTGCCGAGGAGCCCCGCAGCGGGGCGCCGGGCGAGGACGTCCCCGCCGGCCCGGAGGAGGACGAGGGGCACAGTGAGCGCGAGGCCGCCGCCGAGGCCCTCGCCGACGACTTCGCGGACGACTTCGACGGCGACTCGCTGGACGACGACCTGTCCGACCTGATCGCCTTCTCGGACGCCGACGCCGAGCGCTTCGGCCTGCCCACCGGCGCCGAGGGCGACACCGGCCGGCCCGCCAACGCCTCCGCCGACGTGCCGTACGACTACGACCAGGATCCGGTGCTCTCCGGCCCGGTGCGGCGCAGCATCGTGGGCCGCTCCGCCGAGGAGGTCGACCACGCCCCGCCGCGCGGACCGTACGCCCCGGCCCTGCCCGCCCGCAGCGCGCGGGCCCGGGCCGCGTCGCGCTGGGGCGGCGAGGGCGCCGGCGGGTCCGTCCCCGGCGGCCGGGCGGCCGTGCCGTGGATGATCGGCGGCGGGGTGGCCCTGCTGGGCGGCGCGGTGGTGCTCGTCCGGGTGCTGCGCCGGCGCTGACCGGCCGGGGCGGGGGCGCCGCGACGGCCCGGGGCGCCGCGCCCGCGGGCGGGTGTGCCCGGCGGTCCGGCCGTGTCCCGGGCTCTAGACTGGCTGTCCATGAGCACCGACCTGAGCAACGACCGCGACGCCCTGCTGGCACAGATCAAGGACAAGGCCGTCGTGCACGGCAAGGTCACCCTCTCCTCCGGGCTGGAGGCCGACTACTACGTCGACCTGCGCCGCATCACGCTGGACGCCGAGGCGGCGCCGCTGGTGGGCAAGGTCATGCTGGACGCGACCGCGGACCTGGAGTACGACGCGGTGGGCGGGCTGACCCTGGGCGCCGACCCGGTCGCCGCCGCCATGCTGCACGCCGCCGCCGCCCGCGGCCGCAAGCTGGACGCCTTCGTCGTCCGCAAGGCGGGCAAGGCGCACGGCCTGCAGCGCCGGATCGAGGGCCCGGACGTGAAGGGCCGCCGGGTGCTGGCCGTCGAGGACACCTCCACCACCGGCGGCTCGGTGCTGACGGCCGTCGAGGCCCTGCAGGAGGCGGGCGCCGAGGTGGTCGGCGTCGCGGTGATCGTGGAGCGCGGCGGCGAGCAGGCCGTCCGGGCGACCGGCCTGCCCTACTACACCGCGTACAACCTGGCCGACCTCGACCTGGGCTGAGACCGGCCCGCCCGGCCGCCCCGGGCAAACGAGGAAGCCCCGTGCTGTTTCACGTGAAACAGCACGGGGCTTCCTCGTTGCCGTACCTGCCCGCCGGACCGCCGCGGCGGTCAGCCGCGGCGGTGGCGCCCGCCGGCCGGCAGCGACTCGGGCGACTCGACCGCGGCCGCGCCGCCGGCCTTCTTCTTCTTCCGCTCGCGCAGCACCTCGACGAAGATCGGCGAGACCGAGAGCAGGACGATCAGCAGGACGGCGGGGATCAGGTACTTGTCGATCACCGGCGCCAGCGCGTCGCCGAAGAAGTAGCCGATCAGCAGCATCGACTCGGTCCACAGCACGCCGCCGACGACGTTCCACAGCAGGAACGTGCGGGCGGGCATCTTCAGGGTGCCGGCCACCGGGTTGAGGAAGGTCCGGACGATGGGCATGAAGCGGGCCAGCACCACGGCCTTGCCCGGGCCGAACTTCTCGAAGTACTCCTCGGCCTTGAGCACGTACTCGCGGCGGAAGATCTTCGACTCGGGCTTGTCGAAGAGCCGGGGGCCGACCCGGACGCCGATCAGGTGACCGAGCTGCGCCCCGGCGACGGCCGCGATCGGCGCGCCGATCAGCAGCGCCGCGATCGGCAGGCGGGCACCCTCGCCGAGCACCGAGGAGGCCGCGCTGGAGGAGGCCACACCGGCCAGGATCAGCAGCGAGTCCCCGGGGAAGAAGAAACCGACCAGCAGGCCGGTCTCCGCGAAGATGATCGCGATCAGCCCGATCGCACCGAGCGACGAGATCAGCGACTTTGCGTCAAGCAGGTTGACGGCTAGCTGGTTGTAGTCCACGGCCGCAGGATAGCGGGCCAACCTTGACGCGGTCCTCAGCCTCCGGGGCCGTGAGCGGTCATCCGTTCGTAGCATGCGGGAGCCGGGCGTCCGACTGGCGGGCCCTTGGTGGACCCGGGACGCGAGTCTGGGAAGATGGCAGCGGCGTCCCGCCCGTGGTCGCGAACACCCTCTTCGTGTCACCGCGGCGGCCACCCCGAAGCCCGGTACCAGACAGCCGTGTCGCAGAGCCGCGTCGGCCCCCGGTACCTCAGGTCGTACCGAAGGCGTACACAGCGTCGGACATCACCGTCCGTACGCCGCAACCCGACAGGAGCGGATTCGCATGCCCATCGCAACTCCCGAGGTCTACAACGAGATGCTGGACCGGGCCAAGGCGGGCAAGTTCGCCTACCCGGCCATCAACGTCACCTCGACGCAGACCCTTCACGCGGCCCTGCGCGGCTTCGCCGAGGCGGAGAGCGACGGCATCATCCAGATCTCCACCGGTGGTGCGGAGTTCCTGGGTGGCCAGCACAACAAGGACATGGTGACGGGCGCCGTGGCGCTCGCCGAGTTCGCGCACATCGTCGCCGCGAAGTACGACATCACCGTCGCACTGCACACCGACCACTGCCCCAAGGACAAGCTGGACGGCTACGTCCGCCCGCTGCTCGCGATCTCCGCCGAGCGCGTCGCCAAGGGCCTGAACCCGCTGTTCCAGTCGCACATGTGGGACGGCTCGGCCGAGACCCTCGCCGACAACCTGTCGATCGCGCAGGAGCTGCTGGCCCAGGCCCACGCCGCCAAGATCATCCTTGAGGTCGAGATCACCCCGACCGGCGGCGAGGAGGACGGCGTCTCGCACGAGATCAACGACGAGCTGTACACCACCGTCAACGACGCCGTCCGCACCGCCGAGGCCCTCGGCCTGGGCGAGAAGGGCCGCTACCTGCTGGCCGCGTCCTTCGGCAACGTGCACGGCGTCTACAAGCCGGGCAACGTCGTCCTCAAGCCGGAGCTGCTGCGCGAGCTGCAGGACGCCCTGGGCGCCCAGTACGGCAAGAAGGACCCGTTCGACTTCGTCTTCCACGGCGGCTCGGGCTCCACCGCCGAGGAGATCGCCACCGCGCTGGAGAACGGCGTCGTGAAGATGAACCTCGACACCGACACCCAGTACGCCTTCACCCGCCCGGTGGTGGACCACGTCTTCCGCAACTACGACGGTGTGCTGAAGGTCGACGGCGAGGTCGGCAAGAAGAACACCTACGACCCGCGCACCTGGGGCAAGCTCGCCGAGGCCGGCATGGCCGCCCGCGTCGTCGAGGCCACCCAGAGCCTGCGCTCGGCCGGTACCCGCCTGAAGTAGGACCTCCGGGGCACCCGGGGCCGGCCGGCGCCGGACCCGCCCCGACCGCGCCACCCCGCACGCACCCCACCGGGGTGTGCGCACAGGCCGTGCCCCCGCCGGCCCGGCGGTCCGCCCCTTCGCCGCGGTCGCGCGCCCCGCTGGTGGTTGACTGGGGGCATGAGCGCACACGAGAACCCGATCGCGGGCCGGAACCTCCTCGGAGGCCCGGCCCCGACCCACCTGCCCGCCGAGACCGCCCCGCTGGAGCTGCTGGCCGGCGGCGCCTCCCCCGCCGAGGTCGCCGCGAAGTACCCGACCTCCTCCCTCGCCTGGGCCCAGCTCGCCGACGACGCCTTCGTCGCCGGCCGGGTCGTCGAGTCGTACGCCTACGCCCGGACCGGCTACCACCGCGGGCTGGACTCGCTGCGCCGGGCCGGCTGGAAGGGCCACGGCCCGGTGCCGTGGGAGCACGAGCCGAACCGCGGCTTCCTGCGCGCGCTGCACGCCCTCGGGCGCGCCGCGGCCGCGATCGACGAGAAGGAGGAGGCGGAGCGCTGCGCCACCTTCCTGCGGGACAGCTCGCCGACCGCCGCCGACACGCTGGGCTGAGACCGCACCCGTACTCGGACCGGCCGGTGGCCCGGGCAGGCGTCTCACGACGCGGCCCGGGCCACCGGCGTCCGCCCGCACGGCGTCCGCCCGCACGGCCGCCGGCCCCGCCGGCAGGTCCGTCAGGCCAGCACCGGCAGGTGCCCGCTCAGGTCGCTGCGCTCGCCGCTCGCACGGACCAGTGCCTCCTCGACCGCCGTCGCCCAGCCGGTGCGGCCGGTGGCCAGCCGGATCCAGGTCAGCGGATCGGTCTCGACCACGTTCGGCGGCGTGCCGCGGGTGTGCCTGGGCCCCTGGACCGCCTGCACCACGGCGTACGGCGGCACTCTCAACTCCACCGCCCCGCCCGGCGCCTGGGCCGCCAGGGCGTCCGCCAGCAGGCGCACCACGGCCGCCACCGCCTGCCGGTCGTGGGCGAAGTCCGCGAGGCCCAGCGCGTCGGCCAGGTCGTCGGCGTGCACGACGGTCTCCACCAGTCGGGTGACCAGCATGTCGGAGAGCAGCATCGAGCCCAGCCGGATCTCGAACCGGCGTACCGGGTCGGCTGCCTCGGGCCCGGCGAGCAGGGCCAGCAGGGCGTCCGCCTCGTGGTCGAACCCGGCCGACACCTCGGCCGGACCGCCGTCGAAGGCCCTCGCGGTGTACTCCCGGGTACCGGCGTCCAGCAGCGGCGCCACCTCGCTCACGCCCGCCGCCCACTGCGCCAGGCCGATCGGCGGCGCGCCCCGCAGCGGCTCGTCGAGGTGCCGCGGCACCCAGCCGATCTGCAGGGCGAGGTGGGCCACCAGCTCCCTGACCCGCCAACCGCCGAGCCGGGTCGGGCGGGCGAGCAGCTGCTCGGCGGCCGGGTCGGCGCACAGCTCGCGGACGGCGGCGCGCAGCGCCTCGACCTGCCCGGCCAGCGCCGTGCGCACCTTCGCGGGGTCGTAACTACGGGTCCTGGGTGGCATGGCGGCAGGCTATCCCGCCGGCCCGTGCGGGCGCCGCGGCCGTCCGGGCGGCCGGGCCCGGTCGACCGGCCGGGGAAAGCCCCGAGGGGCGGTCCGTACGGACCGCCCCTCGGGCTGCTGTGCTGTTCGGCGAGCCGCCCCGCTCAGGCGAGCAGTGCCTCGATGACGCCGGTGTGGGCGTCCTTCAGCTCGGCCAGCGAGACGGTGAACTGGCCCTGGACCTCCAGGACGTCGCCGTCCACCACGCCGATGCGGGTGGCCGGCAGGCCGCGCGCACCGCACATGTCGTTGAACCGGAGCTCCTCGCTGCGCGGCACCGACACGACGGCGCGCCCGGCGGACTCGGAGAACAGGAACACGAACGGGTCCAGCTCGGCGGGCACGACGATGCGCGCGCCGTTGCCGCCCTTGAGGCAGCTCTCCACCAGGGCCTGGGCCAGGCCGCCGTCGGAGAGGTCGTGCGCGGCGTCGATCATGCCGTCGCGGGAGGCGGCGATCAGGATCTCGCCGAGCAGCCGCTCGCGCTCCAGGTCCACCTTGGGCGGCAGGCCGCCGAGGTGGCCGTGGACGACCTGGGTCCACGCCGAGCCGCCCAGCTCGTCGGCGGTGTCGCCGAGCAGGTAGAGGTGCTGGCCCTCCTCGGCGAAGCCGATCGGGGTGCGGCGGGTGACGTCGTCGATGACGCCGAGCACCGCGACCACGGGGGTCGGGTGGATGGCGACCTCGCCGGTCTGGTTGTAGAGCGAGACGTTGCCGCCGGTGACCGGGGTGCCGAGCACCAGGCAGGCGTCGGCCAGGCCGCGGGTGGCCTCGGCGAACTGCCACATCACGTCCGGGTCCTCGGGGGAGCCGAAGTTGAGGCAGTCGGAGACGGCGAGCGGCTTGGCACCGCCGGCCGCGACGTTGCGGTACGCCTCGGCCAGGGCCAGCTGGGCACCGGCGTACGGGTCCAGCTTGGCGTAGCGGCCGTTGCCGTCGGTGGCGACCGAGACGCCGAGGTTGGTCTCCTCGTCGATCCGGACCATGCCGGAGTCCTCGGGGGTGGCCAGCACGGTGTTGCCGATGACGTACCGGTCGTACTGGTCCGTGATCCACGCCTTGGAGGCCTGGTTCGGCGAGCCCGCGACCTGCAGCAGGGCCTCCTTGAGGGCCTCGCCGGTGGCCGGGCGCAGCAGGCGCTCGGCGGTCGGGGCGTCGGCCTGCAGCGCGTCCTGCCAGCTCGGACGGGCGTACGGGCGGTTGTAGACCGGGCCGTCGTGGGCGACGGTGCGCGGCGGCACGTCGACGACCTGCTCGCCGTGCCAGAAGATCTCCAGGCGCTCGCCCTCGGTCACCTCACCGATGACGGTGGCGATGACGTCCCACTTCTCGCAGATCTCCAGGAAGCGGTCGACCTTGCCGGGCTCGACGATCGCGCACATGCGCTCCTGCGACTCGCTCATCAGGATCTCCTCGGGGGAGAGCGAGGAGTCGCGCAGCGGGACGGTGTCGAGCTCGACCCGCATGCCGCCGGAGCCGGCCGAGGCCAGCTCGGAGGTGGCGCAGGAGAGGCCGGCGCCGCCGAGGTCCTGGATGCCGAGCACCAGCTTCTCGGCGAAGATCTCCAGGGTGCACTCGATGAGGAGCTTCTCCTGGAACGGGTCGCCGACCTGGACGGCCGGGCGCTTGGCCGGGCCGGTGGCGTCGAAGGTCTCCGAGGCGAGCACGGAGACGCCGCCGATGCCGTCGCCGCCGGTGCGGGCTCCGTACAGGATGACCTTGTTGCCGGCGCCGGAGGCCTGCGCGAGGTGGATGTCCTCGTGCTTCATGACGCCCACGCAGAGCGCGTTGACCAGCGGGTTGCCCTGGTAACAGGAGTCGAAGACGACCTCGCCGCCGATGTTCGGCAGGCCCAGGCAGTTGCCGTAGCCGCCGATGCCCGCGACGATCCCGGGCAGCACGCGCCGGGTGTCCGGGTGGTCGGCCGCGCCGAAGCGCAGCGGGTCCATCACGGCGACCGGGCGGGCGCCCATCGCCAGGATGTCGCGCACGATGCCGCCGATGCCGGTGGCCGCGCCCTGGTAGGGCTCGATGTACGACGGGTGGTTGTGCGACTCGACCTTGAAGGTGACCGCGTAACCCTGGCCGACGTCGACCACACCGGCGTTCTCGCCGATGCCGACGAGCATGGCGTCCGAGGCGGGCGCCTTCTCGCCGAACTGCTTCAGGTGCACCTTGGAGCTCTTGTACGAGCAGTGCTCCGACCACATGACCGAGTACATCGCGAGCTCGGCGCCGGTCGGGCGGCGGCCGAGGATCTCGCGGATGCGCGCGTACTCGTCCTCCTTGAGGCCGAGCTCGGCCCAGGGCTGCGCGGCGTCCGGGGTCTGCTCGGCGTTCTTGACGGTGTCGAGGCTCATCAGGCGTTCACCAGCTGCTTCAGTACGGAGGTGAAGAAGCCCAGGCCCTCGATGGTCGGGCCGGTGAGCGGCTCCACGGCGTGCTCGGGGTGCGGCATCAGGCCGACGACGTTGCCGGCGGCGTTGGTGATGCCGGCGATGTCGCGGTACGAACCGTTGGGGTTGACGTCCAGGTAGCGGGCGACGACCCGGCCCTCGGCCTCCAGCTCGTCGAGGACGTGCTCGTCGGCGACGAAGCGGCCCTCGCCGTTCTTCAGCGGCACGACGATTTCCTGGCCGGCCGAGTAATCCCGGGTCCAGGCGGTGTTCGCGTTCTCGATCCGCAGCTTCTGGTCGCGGCAGATGAAGTGCAGCGAGTCGTTGCGGGTGAGCGCGCCGGGCAGCAGGTGCGATTCGCAGAGCACCTGGAAGCCGTTGCAGATACCGAGGACGGGCATTCCCAGCTTCGCCTGCTCGATGATGGTGTCCATCACCGGCGAGAAGCGGGAGATCGCACCGCAGCGCAGATAGTCGCCGTAGCTGAATCCGCCGGGCAGGACGACGGCGTCGACCTGGTGGAGATCCTTGTCACGGTGCCAGAGCGCGACCGGCTCGGCACCGGCCAGGCGGACCGCGCGCTGCGCGTCGCGGTCGTCGAGCGAGCCGGGGAATGTGACGACGCCGACGCGTGTGGTCACGAGGACTCCTCCACTCGAACGGTGAAGTCCTCGATCACGGTGTTGGCAAGAAAGGTTTCGGCGGCTTCGCGGATGCGGGCGAGCGCGGCGTCGTCGACCGGGCCCTCCAGCTCCAGCTCGAAACGCTTGCCCTGGCGGACGTCGGCGATCCCGGCGAAACCAAGGCGGGGCAGTGCACGCTGCACCGCCTGTCCCTGGGGGTCGAGGATCTCCGGCTTGAGCATGACGTCGACTACGACGCGTGCCACTGGCACTCCCGGTGGTGTTCTCGTGAAGGCGGGGGAACTCCAGACTACCGGGGGTTTGGGGTCCGATTGCGGCCCGGCCGTCGCAACGCGCGTAGACCCCAGCCCCTTACGCCCCAAGGGTTCGGGGCCCCGGGCACTCCCGAAGGCGCCCCATTTCGCCGGATTCGGACCCCTTCTCAAGAACACCCGAATACCGGCACTCCGGACAGATCGGCCATGCCGTGCCGCCGGTATCCGATCGTCGGTGAATCACGTGAATATCCGGAAAAGAAAGCAGGACTCTTCGATTTCACCCCGCTTCGGGTGCAGAATAGGGCCACCTGCTGCGGCAAGTGCTGCGTATCCGGCTTGGCATCCCGCCTGCCCGTATGCGCTTGCGCGACTGGTGCACATCGGGTCTCAGGAGCGCACCCCGCGCCCTGCGGCCGAATTGCCCGAGAGGATTGACACCCATGGCTCAGCGTGTAGTTGTCACGCTCTCCGACGACCTGGACGGCGGCGCGGCAGCGGAAACCGTCCACTTCGGCGTCGACGGGAAGTCGTACGAGATCGACCTGTCCCTGGACAACGCGGAAAAGCTGCGGGAGGCCCTCGCTCCGTTCGTCGCCGCCGGCCGCCGCCAGAGCCGCACCGGAAAGTCCTTCCGCCGCACCGCCCTCACCCCCGACCCGGCCGCCGTGCGCGCCTGGGCGCAGTCCCGCGGCATGGAGCTGCCCGCCCGGGGTCGCATCCCCAAGCACGTCTACGAGTCCTTCGCCGAGGCCAACTGACCTCCCGGAGCGCCCGGTCGCCCCGCCCGCCGCAAAGGGTGGGGCGACCACCCCGATCGATGGGGTAAAGTATTCCTCGTCGCCGCAACCGGACTCCGGCCGAGGCGGCAGGTGCCTTACAAAGCACCGTGCGGACGTGGCTCAGTTGGTAGAGCATCACCTTGCCAAGGTGAGGGTCGCGAGTTCGAATCTCGTCGTCCGCTCGCAGTATGCACGAACAGTGCACACGCAGTACGCACAACTCAATAGCTCAGCATGCGGACGTGGCTCAGTTGGTAGAGCATCACCTTGCCAAGGTGAGGGTCGCGAGTTCGAATCTCGTCGTCCGCTCCATGAGTCGAAGGGCCCCCTCTCGCGAGGGGGCCCTTCGTCGTTCCGGCCGGTGTCGCCGCCGCGCTCCGGTGCTCCGTCCCGACGCCGCCGCCCCGCACCGCGGCCGCGAGGACCATGACAATTGTCACGGCCCGCCCGTGAATACGCGTCCGCGTCCGATGACAGCGCGCACTGACCGCGCGGGCCGGCCCGCGGAACGCTTGAGCCATGGAAACGAGCCACCGCCAGCCAGCCGCGGACCACGTGATCGAGGTCGCCGGGCTGCACCGCCGCTACGGACCGGCCGACAGCACCGGCTTCGACGCCGTCCGCGGCGTGGACCTCACCGTCCGCCGCGGCGAGCTCTTCGCCCTGCTCGGCACCAACGGAGCCGGCAAGACCTCCACCATGGAACTCATCGAGGGCCTGGCCGCCCCCACCGGCGGGATGGTCCGGGTGCTGGGCCGCGACCCGTACCGCGAGCGCGGCGCCCTGCGCCCCCGGATCGGCATCATGCTGCAGGAGGGCGGGTTCCCCGGCGACCTCACCGTCGCCGAGACCGGCCGCTGCTGGGCCGGCCTCACCAGCGGCGCCGGGCCCGGCGACGGCGGCCGGCCGCTGGACGAGGCCCTGGAGCTGGTCGGGCTGGCCGACCGGCGCCGGGTACGGGTCAAACAGCTCTCCGGCGGCGAGCGCCGTCGCCTCGACCTCGCGGTGGCCCTGCTCGGCCGCCCCGAGGTGCTCTTCCTGGACGAGCCGAGCACCGGCCTCGACCCGGAGGCCCGCGCGGCCACCTGGCGCCTGGTCCGCGAGCTGCGCGCCGGGGGCACCACCGTGCTGCTCACCACGCACTACCTGGAGGAGGCCGAGGAGCTGGCCGACCGCCTGGCGATCATGCACCGCGGCCGGATCGTCACCACCGGGACGGTTGCCGAGGTGATCGCCGGCCGACCCTCCCGGATCTCCTTCGAACTCCCCGAGCGCGAGAGGGAGTACGCGGACCTGGCGGTTCCCCCGCTGGCCGGCGCCGAGGTCCGCGCCGACGGGCGCCGGATCACCGTCCAGACCCCGCACCTGCAGGCCACCCTCACCGAGCTGCTCGGCTGGGCCGCCCGGCACGACGTCGCCCTCGCCGGGCTCGACGCCCGCAGCGCCTCGCTGGAGGAGGCCTTCCTCGCCATCGCCGCCGAGGCCGGCGAGGCCCCGACACCCGACGCGCCCGGCGTGCCCGCCCGCCGCAACCCGCTCCGCAAGCTGATCGGAAGTGCCCGATGACCACCGCCGCGACCACCGCCACGCCCGCCGCCGGGCCGGCCACCACCACCGCGGCCGGGCGGATCCTGGCCCTCGGCCGGGCCGAGGCCACCCTGCTGCTGCGCAACCGCAGCGCCGTGTTCATCGCGCTCACCCTGCCGCTGCTGATGATCGGCGCCCTGCGCGGCCTCCTGGAGCAGCAGAAGCAGGACCACCCCGCACTCGACCTGGACGCCGCACTGGTCACCGGTCTGCTCGGCTTCGTGCTGATGTTCGTCGTCTACTACAACCTCACCAGCGCCTACGTCGCCCGGCGCAACGACCTCGTCCTCAAGCGGCTGCGCACCGGGGAGGCCACCGACCCGGAGATCCTGGGCGGCACCGCCGCCCCCTCGGTGGTGCTCGGACTCGTGATGAGCGCGCTGGTCGCCGGCGGCGGGGCCGTCCTGCTGCACCTGCCCGGGCCGGCGAACCCGCTGCTGATCGCGGTCGGGCTGGCGCTCGCCCTGATCCTGCTGATCGCCCTCGCCGCCCTCTCCAGCACCTTCACCAGGACGGTGGAGACCGCGGGGATCACCACCCTGCCGGTGATGCTGATCACCCAGTTCGGTTCGGGCCTGCTGGTACCGCTGGAGGCGATGCCCGAGCGGGCCGCCGACCTCTGCCGGCTGCTGCCCACCACCCCGGCCTTCGCGCTGGTGCGGATCGGCTGGTTCGGCACCGACGGCTCCGACCCCGCGACGGGCTTCGCGGGCACCTGGGCCCAGGCCGCGCCGCACCTCGCCGTCGGCGGCGCCTGGACCGCCCTCGCCATCTGGGGCGCCCTGCGCGCGTTCCGCTGGGAGCCCCGCCGCTGACCGCCGCTGGCCCGGCCCACACCCCCACTGATAGGAAGACAGGCGGCACGGTCATGGCAGCAGGGGGAGCGCACGAGATGGACGTCCTGGCACCGGTGCGGCGCTGGAGGAGCTTCGGCAAGCCGCACCGCTCCGAGCTCTACCTGCGCTGGTCGCTCTACCTCATCGCGCTCGCCCAGCCGCTGAGCTTCCTGCTCGCCCTCGGCTCGGGGGCGAAGCGGTACGGGCCGCCCGCCCCGGTCATCGGCGGGCTGGTCCTGCTCTGCTCCGTGCTCACCTGGCTGTCCGTCAGGAGCTTCGGGGCCGCCGTCGACCACTACCTCGGGCGCCCGAGCGCGATCGACCGCCGGCTCGCCGTCACCGCGGGCGCGACCCTGGTGGGCATCTGGGTCACCGTGCTGCTCGTCGGCCGGACCGCCGGGGGCGGCGCCACCGACCGCGGGGCCCTCGCGGCCACCCTGGGGGGCTCCCTGCTCATCCTGTGGTTCGGCCCGCTGAGCGTCGCCCGCCCGCCCCGCACGATCGCCTGGCAGGGCCTGCTGGGGCTGACCATGCTCGCCCCGCCGCTGCTGCTGACCGGCGTCGACGCCGGCACCACCGCGGGGGTGGTGGTCGGTCTGGCCGTCCTGCTGCCGCTGCTCGGCGCCAGCTGCCGCAGCTTCGCCTGGCTGCTCGGCGTGGTCTGGGAGCTCGACGCCGCGCGCGAGGCGCAGTCCCGGCTGGCGGTGGCCGAGGAGCGGCTGCGCTTCTCCCGGGACCTGCACGACGTGATGGGGCGCAACCTCACCACCATCGCGCTCAAGAGCGAGCTCGCGGTGCAACTGGCCCGGCGCGGACGCCCCGAGGCCGCCGACCAGATGACCGAGGTCCAGCGGATCGCCCAGGAGTCCCACCGCGAGGTCCGCGACCTCGTCCGCGGCTACCGCACCGCCGACCTGAACGCCGAGGTGATCGGCGCCCGCGCGGTGCTGCGCGCGGCCGGCGTGGAGTGCGAGACGGACCTCGGGGACGCGGCGGACGACCTCACCGGGCCCGTCCAGTCCGTCCTCGGCTGGGTGCTGCGGGAGGCCACCACCAACGTGCTGCGGCACAGCGAGGCCGGGCACTGCTCGGTGCGGCTGCGACTGGCCGACGGCCGGGCGGTGCTGGAGCTGGAGAACGACGGCGTCCCGGCCCCCGCGCGCCCCGCCCGACCGGGCAACGGCACCGGCCTGCGCGGGCTGCGCGAGCGCCTCGCCGCCCACGAGGGCACCCTCGACCTGCCGCCGGCCCGGCCGGGCAGCTTCCTGCTGCGGGCGAGCGTCCCGCTGGGCGCCGTCGGCGGCCCGAACGCACTGGAGACGACCCCCTGATGAGCATCCCGACGGCGCCGAGCGCACCGCCCCCCGTACGCGTCCTGCTCGCCGACGACGAGCACCTGATCCGGGGGGCGCTGGCCGCGCTGCTCGCCCTGGAGGACGACCTGACGGTGGTCGCCGAGGCCGCGTCCGGCCCCGAGGCGCTGGCGATGGCCAAGGCGCACCGGCCCGACGTGGCCGTGCTGGACCTCCAGATGCCCGGCCTGGACGGCATCGAGGTGGCCACCGAGCTGCGCCGGCTGCTGCCGGACTGCCGCACCATGATCGTCACGGGGCACGGCCGCCCGGGCTACCTCAAGCGCGCCCTGGAGGTCGGTGTCCGGGGCTTCCTGCCCAAGACCGTCTCGGCGGCCGACCTGGCCGGCATCATCCGCACCGTCCACGCCGGCGGCCGGTACGTGGACCCGGAGCTGGCCGCGGACGCCATCGCGGCCGGTGCGACCCCGCTGACCCCGCGGGAGACCGACGTGCTGGAGCTGGCCGCGGACGGCACCTCGATCGCCGGGATCGCCGAACGCGCGGCCCTCTCCCAGGGCACCGTCCGCAACTACCTCTCCTCCGCCGCCGCCAAGCTGGGCGCGGAGAACCGCCACGCGGCGGTGCGGATCGCCCGTGAGCACGGCTGGATCTGAGCCGGCCGGCCCACGGGCGCCCCCGGGCGTCAGACCCAGTCGGTGCCGGTCAGGCGCTCGTACGCCTCGACGTACTTGGCCCGCACCCGCTCGACGACCTCCGCGGGCAGCGCCGGCGGGGCCTGCTCGCCGTGCCGGTCCCAGCCGGAGGCCGGGGAGGTCAGCCAGTCGCGGATGATCTGCTTGTCGAAGGAGGGCTGCGCCCGGCCCGGCTGCCACTGGTCGGCCGGCCAGAACCGGGAGGAGTCGGGGGTGAGCACCTCGTCGCCGATCACCAGCTCGCCGTCGGCGAGGCCGAACTCGAACTTGGTGTCGGCCAGGATGATCCCGCGCTCGCGGGCGATGTCCCGGGCCCGGGCGTAGACGGCCAGCGTGACCTGGCGCAGCTCGGCCGCCAGGTCGGCGCCGATCCGGCGGGCCGTCTCCTCGTAGCTGACGTTCTCGTCGTGCTCGCCGACCTCGGCCTTCAGGGCCGGGGTGTAGATCGGGCTGGGCAGCTCGGAGCCGTCCTCCAGGCCCTCGGGCAGCGCGATGCCGCAGACCGTGCCGTCGTTGCGGTACTCCAGCAGGCCGGAGCCGGTCAGGTAGCCGCGGGCCACGCACTCGACCGGCGCCATCGCCAGCGGGCGGCAGATCAGCGTGCGGCCGGCCCAGTCGGCCGGGGCGCCGGCCGGGACCTCGGTGGAGATCACGTGGTTGGGGACGATGTCGGCGATCCGCTCGAACCACCACAGCGAGAGCTGGGTGAGGATGCGGCCCTTGTCGGTGATGTCGTTGGGCAGCACCCAGTCGTACGCCGAGGTCCGGTCGCTGGCGACCATCACCAGCTCGCCCGACTCGGCGCGGTACAGGTCGCGCACCTTGCCGGTGTGCAGGTGGATCAGGCCGGGTACCTGGACAGGCTCGGGCTTGGTGACAAATCCGCTCAAGGTCGTCTCAGTCCTCAGGGTGGTTCGCGTACTCAGGGGGGCGCGAAGGGGGAGGTCGGTGGGCCGAGTCTTTCACGAGGCCACTTGTCCGTTCACCCAAGGTCGTCCGGCCCGCGCCCCTCCTTGCACAGACGATCCAACAGGTTCGCGGTCGCCCGCTGGATCCGCTCGTCGGTGTGGCCCGGCCGGTCCAGCGCCGGCGACCAGGCGAAGGTGCCCGCCGCGAAGACGTACGCGCCGCTGGGCGCCCGGTACAGCGAGGTCTCCTGGAACCGGAGCCGCCCGGCGGAGTCCCGGTAGGGCGAGTGCGCCAGCAGCACCCGTTCGGTGTGCTCGGGCAGCGCCACCTTCGGGAAGTAGCGGTCCGCCTCGCCGGCCACCAGGCCGGGCAGCTCGTCGCCCTCCCCCAGGCCGGTGCCGTCCCAGAGCCAGTGCTCGGTGTTGCGCGCCACCATCGGGACGGGGGCGGCGACCCGGCTCGCGTACTGGATGCCCAGCAGGTGCTGCTCCGGCTCGGCCGCGTCCCGCCACAGCGCGCTCTGGCTGCCGGCCACCCCCGCGGCCGGGCTGCCGGCCGGGACCTTCTGACGCTTGCGGCAGTTCAGCAGCCGGTGCGGCTCGCCGGACGCCGCCGCGGAGAGCTCGACCCGCCAGTACATGGTGTTGGCGGACAGGAACACCAGCGACGTCCCGCCGTCCCTGGCCCGCTCGACGGTGCGGCGCATCGGCTCGGACCAGTACTCGTCGTGGCCCGGGAAGATCAGGGCCCGGTGCCGGGCCGGGTCGACCAGGCCCGCGTGCAGGTCGGTGGCGGTCGCGTAGGCGAGGTCGTAGCCGTACCGCTCGGCCCAGCGGATGAAGTCGTAGGCGTGGCCGACGTGCAGCGGCAGGCCGGCCCCGGCGTGCGGGCGGTCGAAGGAGACGGTGACGGCCGCCTCCCGCTCGCCCAGCAGCCCGCCCTCGCCGTCCCAGGCGTGGTACAGGCTGGCGCCGTCCCGGCCGTCCTCCGGGAAGAGGTTGTAGGCCTGCCAGGTGACGTCCGGGAGCACCAGCAGCAGGTCGGCGCTGTGCGTCTGGTCGTCGAAGTCCCGGACGGTGAAGGGGATGTGACTGCGGTGCAGGTTGTCGCTGGTGGTGAGCACCGCGACGTACGCGCCGGGACGCCAGTGCGCGGGGACCTGCAGTCGCCAGGAGTGCCACCAGTGGTGGCAGGAGACGGTGCGCCCGGCCACCAGCGGCGGGGGCTGGACGAGACCGGCGATCAGCGGGCTGGAGGTCATGTGGTGGGCGTTGTCGCCCGCGTAGTGGCCGATCCGGTAGACGTCGACGGTGAACTCCCGCGGCGGGCGGACGGTGACCCGGAAGTCCACCGACCCGCCGGGGCGGACCACGCCGGCCGAGGCGAAGCCCTTGATCTGCTGGTCCACGTCGTCGGAGTTGGCGGGCGTCCCCACCGGGGGTCTGGGTCTGGCGCCGGTGAGCGGCTGCTGGCCGGGCGCGTTCAGCGAGACGTACCAGGGGACGGCCTCCCCGGTGCCCGCGACGTACTGGTCGGGGCTGCGCAGCCAGGGCAGCGGGCCCTGGCCGAAGGGGTCGCTGACGCCGTGCGCCTGCGTCCCGGACTCCCAGCGACGGTTGAGCTCGGTCCCCACGCGCCCCTCCCACAGGTGCACCTCCACCGGGTCGGCATGTGCCACCCGGATGTGCGTGCGGTCTAGCACACCACAGAGTGCTGGCGCTGCGTAGCCTCACGGTAGCAACTAGTGTCCGACAATCCGTTCCGCTCCCCCGCGGAGGCCGCTGTCCTGCGGGAACACCGGGATCGCGGGGGCGCGCACCCCTGAGGCGTGCGCCGCCCCGGGCGGCTCCCGGCGGAGGACCGGCCGCCGCCCTCACAGCCGTACGGGCTTCTCCAGCCGCACGCCGGCCGCGTCCAGCCAGGCCCGCAGCGGGCCGTCCTGGCCCTGCTCGACGGCCTGGGCGACCGGCTCGGCCAGGTCGGTGCGGCGCACGCCCCCGACCAGCAGCACGGGGCCGTCCAGCCAGTCCAGGCCGGGGGTGCCGCCGGCGGTGTCCACGGCAGCGCAGCAGACCATCGCGGTGACGTGGTCGACCAGCAGGTCGCGACCGCTGCGGGCGGGCTCCAGCGGGGAGAGCGGGCGGCCCGTCCGGGCCAGCTGGCTGGCCAGGGCGGCGGCCAGCGGCTCGCCGTCGCCCTCGGCGAGCCGGGTCAGCAGCCGGGTGAGGGTCGGGGCGCCGGGGCGGGCCTGCGGGGCCAGCCGGTCCAGCGCGGTCTGCAGCGCGGCGGCCCGGGCCCGCCAGCCGAGGTCGACGACCTCGGCGGGGTAGTCGGCCCAGTCCAGCTCCCGCCAGCCCCCGGGGCCCGCGGCCGGCGCCGGGGGTGCGTCGGCCGCGGCGGGCAGCCCGAAGAACAGCTCGGCGGCCAGCAGCGAGACGGCGGCGTCGACGGCGCCGGGCTCCTCCAGCAGGTCGCAGGCGGGCCGGTCGCCGAGCCGGCTGCCGTAGCCGTCGGCGGCGAGCCGGTCGCGGCGGGAGAGCTCGGTCAGCGCGGAGACCACGCCGGCGTTGAGATGACAGGGGTGGCGGCCGAGCTTCCAGGCCGGCAGGGCCACCCTGGTGAGCAGCCGGTCTCACCCCGCGTACGCCAGCCCGACCTGCTCCTGGGCGGCGATCCGCAGCCCGTGGTCGACGGCCTTCGCCTGCTCGGAGGCGCAGGCGGCGACCGCCCGCTCCAACTCGGCGGAGTGCTCGCGGCAGGCGCCGAGCATCCGCCGGGTGATCGGGTCGGTGAGGACCCGGCTGCCGCGGCGGGCCGGGCGGGCGGCGTCCGGGCCGGGGCCGAGGTCGGAGCGGGCGCCGGAGTCGAGGCTCGCGTCCAGCGCGCGGACGAAGCGGCGGGCGGCCGCGACGTCGCGGTCGGCGGCGGCGGCCGTGCCCGCGACCACGGGGGCGAGCAGGGCCCGCAGCTCACCGGCCCGCATCCACCACAGGAAGGGCGAGCCGATCACCAGGACGGGCGCGGGCGGCTGCGCCTGCCCGCCGCGGCGCCGGGACCGGCGCGTCGGCACCTCCTCCAGCCAGCTGTCGCAGTCGGGGGTGAGCGCGATGGCGGACGGCGCCGGGACCTCCAGGCGGTCCGCCAGCTCGCCTATCAGTCGGTAGAGCTCGGGGGCGTCCGCCCGGGAGAGCGGAACGGCCGGGGTCTGCGGCGGGGTGGCCGTCCGGTGCGCGCGGGCCACCAGGGCGGCCAGCAGCAGGGTGGCCGCGGCGACCGCGCAGACCGCCCAGCGGACGGCGTCCCAGGCCGGGGCGTCGGGCGAACCCGGCGCGCCGATCCGGCCGGTGACCCGCCCGGCGAGCAGCACCACCGCGGCGGCGGCCGGCAGCACGGCGAGCGCCACGGCCCGGCCACGGACCCGCAGCACCGCCTGGGCGCGGGCGCGTGCGGTCTCGACAGCGGCCATACGGTGCGGCACCCCCTTCGGAGTCCCCGGGCGCCTTGTCAGGACGACCGGGCCGACTCGAAACGATCAGTTCCGACCGGGAACGGCGGTATCCGACCCCGGCTGTGCATCCTGCGTGGCGCTTCTGACAGTTTTGACGCCCGCGTGCATGTGGGTGTTCCGGATCGCCCCGGTTTCCACTCGTCCCAGTGACGGCGCACGCATTCCGGACGCCGTTGTCCGGCTCCGGTGCATGGCGGGCCCGGACCGGACCGGCACGCCGGGCCACGCACCCCCCAGCATCCCCCCGCACGGGCCCCGCCACCTGGTGACGATCATCGCGGCACGGCCCGTGGCACTGCGATCCAGCGCACCATAAGGCCGATGGCCGGACCACGTCAGCCGGACGAGGATGCTGTCACTCGAACTGGTGGAATCCGACGGCTGATCGGTGTGGCAGCTGGCACTCCCGGAAGCGGCCGCGGCTGCTGCGGCCATGAGGGTCCCCACCCCCGGGTTCCGGGAAGCCGACCGCGACCGGGCGGCCCGCCGTACGCGGACCCCGGCACTCGATCGCGGGCCAGCCGGTACGCCGACACGAGAAGGCCGGTCGGTACGCCGGTACGCGAAAGCCGGCCCGGGCACGGGGCCCGGGCCGGCTCGACTCGGCCGGGAGCTACGCCCGGGCCGCCTTCAGCGCGATGTCGGTGCGGTGCTGGCCGCCCTTGAGGCCGATCAGCGCGAGCGCGTCGTAGGCCCGCTCGCGGGCCTCGGCGAGATCGGTACCGGTCGCCGTGACCGAGAGCACCCGGCCGCCGGCGCTGAGCACCCGGCCGTCCTCGTCGGCACGGGTGCCGGCGTGCAGCACGTAGGCCGTGCCGTCGGCGGACTCCGCCTCGGCGAGGCCCTCGATCGGGTCACCGGTGCGCGGATCGGCCGGGTAGCCCTCCGAGGCGATCACCACGGTGACGGCGGCGCCCTCGTCCCAGCGCAACGGCTCCAGCTGGTCCAGGGTGCCGGTGGCGGAGGCGTGCAGGACGGCGGCCAGCGGGGTGACGAGCCGGGCCAGCACCACCTGGGTCTCCGGGTCGCCGAAGCGCGCGTTGAACTCGATCACGCGGGTGCCGCGCGAGGTGAGCGCGAGCCCGGCGTAGAGCAGGCCGGAGAACGGCGTCCCGCGGCGGCGCAGCTCGTCCACCGTGGGCTGCAGGACGGTCTCCAGGACCTCCTCCACCAGCCCCTCGGGGGCCCAGGGCAGCGGGGAGTAGGCGCCCATGCCGCCGGTGTTCGGACCCTCGTCGCCGTCCAGGGCCCGCTTGAAGTCCTGGGCGGGCTGGAGCGGCAGCACGGTGGTGCCGTCGGTGATCGCGAAGAGCGAGACCTCGGGGCCGTCCAGGTACTCCTCGATCACCACCCGCTCGCAGGAGGCGGCGTGCGCCAGCGCCTCGGCGCGGTCCGAGGTGACCACCACGCCCTTGCCGGCCGCCAGGCCGTCGTCCTTGACCACGTAGGGGGCGCCGAAGGCGTCCAGCGCCTCGGCCGCCTCGGCCTCGGTGGTGCAGACGTAGGAACGGGCGGTGGGCACGTTGGCGCCCGCCATCACGTCCTTGGCGAAGGCCTTGGAGCCCTCCAGCTGGGCGGCCGGGCCGGAGGGGCCGAAGACCGGGATGCCGATCGCGCGCACGGCGTCGGCGACGCCCGCGACCAGCGGGGCCTCCGGGCCGACCACGACCAGGTCGGCGGCGAGCAGCCGGGCGAGCGCGGCCACGGCCGCACCGTCCAGCTGGTCGACCGGGTGGACCGTCGCCACCTGCGCGATCCCGGCGTTACCCGGGGCGCAGTGCAGCTCGGTGACGGCGGGATCTTGGGACAGAGAGCGGCACAGGGCGTGTTCGCGGGCGCCGCCGCCGATGACGAGGACCTTCACGGTTGGCAAGGGTAGTCGGTGACGCGATCGGATCGCTCTCCGGTCTCATCGCGAGCTCCGAGGGGGCGCCCGCGGAGACCGCCTTCACCTGGAGGAACATCCAGGAGCGGCCGGCGGCCGGCGGCCCGGGGCGAGCAGCGGGTGCCCGGGTCAGGACAGCGGGTCACCGGCGCCTCGCTCGGAAGGGTGAAATCTCGCCGACCCCCGCAACCCTCCCACCTCGGGATCCTGAGGTCATTTCCGGTAACGATCATTGTCGAAGCAGCCCCACGGTCAGCCATTTGGCGGTAAGAAGTGCTGTTGGACAACCACCGGCGATGTGCCGGTACACGGACCTGCCGGCGGCCCACACCCGCCCGACGGCCCCGCGCGTCCGCCGCACCAGCAGGACTTCACGAACCGTCAGGGGACGAATCGTCAGGAAGTGCTCCTTCCGGATGATTCCCCCCGGGCTTCCGAAAGCCCACGGCCCGCAGCCCGGGCCGTGCGGACCACCGGCAGTCCGGACCGTTCGTGGTCCGGACACCAGTAGTCGACCCAGCAGTCAGCCCGCCACAGGGAGCCCCACAGGTGAGCCAGCCGGAAATGCAGCCCGAGGAGAGTGCCTGGGGCAAGGACGTCGGTGAGGAGGACCCGCCCGCGACGGCCGCCGCCGCCCCGCGCCGGGCCTCCACCCGCCGCCGTACCGACCTGAGCGCCCGCCAGTTCCCCCTGGGCGACTGGGGCGAGCCCGCCGAGCGGCTGGAGGAGCTCTACCGCTGGTCGGAGGAGCGGGCCGTGGAGGCGATCGACTGGTACCGGCGCGACCGGCTCGCCAAGCGCCGCTGGGCGCGGCTGCTGCGCCTGGGCGCCGCCACCTTCACCGTGGCCGGCGCGACCGCTCCGCTGGTGGACCTGACCGGCGTGCTGCCCCACGCGACGCACTGGGGGTACGTCGGCCTGGCCCTCGCCGCCGCCTGCCTGGGCGCCGACCGCGTCTTCGGGCTGACCTCGGGCTGGATGCGGGACGTGAGCACGTCGCAGGCCCTGCAGCGGCGCCTGGAGGCCTTCCAGTTCGACTGGGCCTCGGAGTGCGTCCGGGAGGTGCTCGGCCCCACCGAGGGCACCGCGGGCGAGGCGGCCGAGCGCTGCCTCGGCGTGCTGCGCCGGTTCTGCGAGGACGTCTCGGACATGGTCCGCAGCGAGACCTCGGAGTGGATGCTGGAGTTCCGCGCCACCATGACCCAGCTGCCCACCCAGGGCGCGGGGTCCTGGGGCGGGCGGACGGAGTCGGGCAGCGGCGCCCAGGTCCGGATCCTGCCCTCGCCGGGGACCCGCCCCACCATGCCCCGCCAGCGTCCCCCGGAGGGTCCGCTCCGCTGACCGCCGGGCCCGGGGCAGCCGCTCCGGGCCCGCACCGCGCCGGAGCGGGCCCGGAGTGGGCCCGGGGTGGACCTGCGGTGGGCCTGGGCCCCCGAGCGGGCGGCCCCGGCGCGGCGGACCGCTCAGGCGAAAACGATCATCGAACCCTGGGTGAGGCTGCGGGTCGCCGCCGCGTACAGGCCGGCCCAGGCGTGCCGCTCGCGCGCGTACGGGTGGACGTCGTCCAGCGGCGGCCCGAAGGGCTGCTCCAGGCCGGTCGGCCCGAGCGGCCTGGTCGGCGCCGGCGGGTCCATCGGGTTGATGCCGATCACCGGCGCCACCGCCTGGAGCTCCCGCAGCAGCCCCTGGGTGGAGCCCAGCGGGCCGCCCGAGGCGAGCAGCGCGTCGTCCACCAGCGGGACGGCGAACTCGATCGGCACGTACGCGCCGGCGTGGTCGAAGTGCCAGACCAGGTGGGACTGCTCGGCGGTGCTCTCGAACATCTCCAGCAGCTGCTCGTAGTCGCCGCCGAGCGCGTCCACCGGGGTGATCTCGAACCCGGTCAGCCCCAGCAGGTACGCCCGGCGCAGGAAGTGCAGCGAGTCGTAGTCGAACGCGGCTATCGGCTCCACCGCCCCGCTGATCCCCGGCACGTACTGGTACACCGGCACCTCGGGCAGCCCGTGGGCGTTCAGAGCGGCGTTGTAGACCACGAGGTCGTCCCGGAAGGGGTTCTCGGGGCTGTGGCTCAGGACGTCCACCAGCGGGACGAGCCAGAGGTCGCAGGCCATGAGCCGGCTCTTCCTCTCGGGCGGCGACGCCGCACGCGATGGCGGGCGACGAACGGGTGCGGTCGGTTCAGCGACCGCCACCCTACCGGCCCGGCGTGCGCCGCGAGTCCGGCTCGGACGGGGGCAGGGCCTGCTCGGAGCCGCCGAACGGCATCGAGCGCGGCTGCGGCACCAGGCCGAGCCCGAGGTCGCGGGAGAGGTCGAGCACCCGGCCCGGCATCGGTGCGACGGCCCGGCCGGCGCTCCGGCCGGCAGGCTGGCCGGCAGGCTGGCCGGCCGGTTGAGCCGCGATCTGGCCGGTCGGCTGGGCCGCGGGCCGGCCGGCGCCCAGCCCGGTGGTCCGGCCCACCGGCTGCCCGACGGACTGCCCGACGGACTGTTCCGCCGAAGGGCGGTCGGCGGCGGGCTCGGACTGCCGGTGAGCGGCCCGGGTCAACAGCGCGAGCACCCCGACGCTCTCCGGATCGTGCCCGGCGAGCCCGGCCATCAGGCGCAGGGTGAGCAGGTTGTACTCGGCGATCACCCGGCGGGCCGCGGACACGTCCCCGGCCTCGACCGCGTCGACGAAGGCGTCGTGACCGTCCCAGCAGACCCCGGCGAGGTCGGGCAGGGCGCGCAGGTACGGCGCCGCGAACATCCAGGACTGCACCCGCAGCCAGTCCAGGTAGTCGGCGATCCGCCGGTTGCCGAGCAGGGCGCCCGCCTCCTGCCAGAAGCGCCGGTCGCAGCCCACCATCACGTCCAGCTGCCCGGCCCGGGCGGCCCGCGCCGCGGCGTCCGCCCGCCGGCGCAGCGACGGCAGCCGGCTCCCGTCCGAGGAGGCGACCCAGCCGGCCGGCCGGCGCAGGGCGCTGTCGGTGAGCAGCGTGCGGGTCTCGAAGATCTCCACGAAGTCGTCCCAGCCGAACTCGGGGACGGTGAAACCCCGGTGGTGCTCGGCCCGGAGCAGGCCCTGGGCGGCGAGGTCCACCAGCGCCTCGCGGGCCGGGGTCGCCGAGACGCCGTAGAGCTCGGCGATCTCCCGCACGGTGAAGTTGCGTCCCGCCGCCAGCCGGCCGGCCATCATCTCCTCGCGCAGCGCTCCGGCGATCTGCTCGCGGAGGCTGTTGCGGTGGATGGCGGAGCGGCTGTCGCCCGTGCCTGTGTCCGACATGCGTGCGACCTCCTCCCGGCGGGGCTGGAACACGACGGCCGCTCATCTTCTCAAACTTGCCCATGCGGTGCACAGGGGTACCAACACCCGAAAACCGGACGCCGCGGGGCCCCGCCCGCCCGGGCCGCGTGGCGACGGCGCGTGGCGACGGCGCGGAGCGGAGGGCGGAGCCGGCGCGGCCGGTCGCGGTGGCGGGGCCGACGGGCGGGCCGTCAGCGCCGCACCGGTGCCGTCAGCGCTGAGCCGGCGCCGGGATCCCCAGCAGCCGGTCCCGCAGCACCGGGAAGTCGGCCCGGGCCTTGGCCACCTCGGCCGGGTCGAACTCGACCACCAGCACCTCCTCGCCCAGCCCCGCCTCGGCCAGCACCCGGCCCCACGGGTCCACCACGATGCTGTGGCCGGCCTGCTCGACACCGCCGTGCGTCCCGGCGGTGTTGCAGGCCAGGACGAAGGCCTGCTCCTCGACCGCCCGGGCCCGGTTGAGCAGGATCCAGTGCTCGCGGCGGCGCTCCGGCCAGGCCGCGGGCACCACCAGCAGTTCGGCGCCGGCGTCCAGCAGCGCCCGGAACAGCTCGGGGAAGCGCAGGTCGTAGCAGGTGGCCAGGCCCAGCACCCCGAAGTCGGTGGCGGCGGTGACGATCTCCTGGCCCGCGCCCATCACGACCGCCTCGCCGCTGTCGAACCCGAAGCGGTGGATCTTGCGGTAGGTGTGCACCAACTCGCCGTCCGGCGCGAAGACCAGCGAGGTGTTGTAGATCGGCCCGTCCGGGTCGCGCTCCACGATCGAACCCGCGTGCAGCCACACCCCGGCCGCTCTCGCAGCCGCCGCCATCGCGTCGGAGGTCGGCCCGTCGAGCGGCTCGGCACCGGTCGACCACGCGTCGTAGGCGAAGCCGCCAAGCGCCCAGAGCTCCGGCAGGACCACCAGGTCGGCACCCCGCTGGGCCCGGACCAGGGCGGCAGCCCTGGCCCGCCGCTCGTCGGCGGGCTCGGTGTCGGAGACCGAGAGTTGGATCAATGAAGCGCGCACAGTACCACCGTCCACGGCAAGAGTCCTACGATCGTCACCCGAAAGCGCTGCCCTGCTCTCTCCAGGCAGCGTAACGTGCGGTTAGCGCGTGCGCCCGGAAGCCGCCGTTCCCGTCTTCCGCCATTCCCGGACACGCGCGTTGGGCAGCTGACGGAGGGCCGGAGATTCCCGTGACGGACAACCAGACCGTGCAGGCATACACCGATGCGTGGACGCAGTCCATCGAGTCGATATCGGAGCTGGTGGCTCCGCTGCCCGCCGACGCCTGGAACCGGGCGACCGAGTGCCCGGGCTGGTCCGTCCGGGACGTGGTGTCCCACGTCATCGCCTTCGAGTCCGAGCTCCTGGGCGACCCGCGGCCGATCCACTCGGTGCCGAGCGACCTGCGGCACGTCACGGACGAGTTCACCCGGTACATGGAGATGCCGGTCGACAAGCGCCGCTGCCACACCTCGCCCGAGATGACCGGCGAGCTGGAGTACACGATCATCCGCCGCTCGCGCGCCCTGCGGACCTCCCGCCACGAGCCCGACGACCTGGTCCGCTGGCCGGCCGGGCCGCTGGCCCGCGACCTCCCGTACCACGAGCTGCTCCGCCTCCGGGTCTTCGACGTCTGGGTGCACGAGCAGGACCTCCGCCGCGCACTCGGCGAGCCCGGGAACCTGGACTCGGCCGCCGCCCTGATCACCCGCGACCACCTGGTGGCCGCCCTGCCCAGGGTCGTCGCCAAGTCGGCCGGCGCACCGGCCGGCAGCACCGTCGCCTTCGACGTCACCGGTCCGGTCGAGTTCCTGCGCACGGTGCGGGTGGACGCCGAGGGCCGCGGTTCGGTGGACGACGGCATCAGCCTCGCCCCCGACGTGCAGTTCACCCTCGGCTGGGAGACCTACCTGCGGCTCGCCTGCGGCCGCGGCCGGCCCGGCCCGCTCAAGGTCGAGGGCGACGAGGAGCTGGCCGCCCGGATCCTGGCCACCTTCGCCGTGACGCCCTGACCTCGTGACGCCCCCGGCGGTTGCCGTGACTCCCCTCGCCCCGGTCGCTCCGATCGGGGCGTCCCGGCAGCCGCGCGCGGGGTGGCGCACCTCGCGCTCCCGTACGAGCCCTCGGCACCAGTACCTCACCCGTTCGGCCTCGTTGTTCCGGGCAGTTCATCACCGGAACGACGAGGGGCGTCATGGACGAGGAAATGGTGCTGGTGCGATCGAGCTTCCCGGTCACCGGGCAGCCGATCAGGGTCGTGCTGATCGACGGGGAGCCGTGGTTCGTCACGGCGGACGTCTGCAGGGCGCTGGGGCGCACCAACCCGAGTGAGGCGCTGCGCATCGTGCGGCCGGGCGACGCACGCACCATCGACCTGCGGTCGGAAACCCTCAGAATTTCTGAGGCATACGGCGTTCCCGCAGGTGGGAAACCCTACGTACGCGGAAATCCGATGCTCGGCCTGGTCAGCGAGGCCGGCCTCTACACCCTGGTCATGAGGTCGACGAAGCCCTCCGCCCAGGCCTTCCAGGAGTGGGTCACCCGTGATCTCCTCCCCTCGATCCGCCGGGGCGACGCCCATGTGCCGACCCAGCGGAGGCGGATGGCCGAGACCCTGGCCGAGGCGGTCGGGCAGCGGGTCGAGATCGTCGCGGAGTTCGGCGCGGACGACGGGCCGGGCGTGCACGTCCGCTCGGACGGGACGGTGCACTGCCGGCACGGGGAGATGGAGTTCCGGGTGCCGAGCCGGGAGGAGGACAGCGGGCCGCCCTTCGGCGCCTACTACTTCTGCCCGAGTGTGGAGCGGGTCGGGATCAGGGGCAGCCGGGCGATCCCGCACTGCGCGAAGCTGAAGCTGGTCGACCTGATCCGGCTGCTGGCTCCGGCGCCCGCCGTACCCGATCCGGCCGACACCCCGGAGGGGGTGCTGATGGTGGAGATGCAGCGGCACGAGGCCCGTGCGCACGGGACCGCCCGGCAGATCGCGGACCTGATGCGGGCGCTCGACGAACCGCCCGCCGCCGACTGAGCCGCCCGGACGCTCCGCAAGCCCGGGGCCCGGCGCGCCCCGGGCAGGCCCCGTCGGCGGTACTTCGTCGACAGGCCTCGTCGGCGGGGCTCGTCGGCAGGCCTCAGCCGGCGGCCACCTTGCGGCGCAGCCGCAGGATCATCAGGGTGCCGGCCGCCAGCGGTACGTACATCCAGCAGAAGGCCCACCGGTAGGCCTCGGCCGAGTAGCTGCCGGCGCCGGCCGGGGAGAGCGCGTCGAGCAGGACGCCGATGCCGAACAGGGTGACCATCGTCCCGATGAAGCCGCCCATGTTGGCGATGCCGGAGGCGGTGCCGAGCCGCCCGACCGGGTTGTGGGCCCGGGCGTAGTCGAGGCCGACCAGCGAGGCCGGGCCGTTGCTGCCCATCAGCAGGATCAGCACGACCAGCAGCCCGACCGGCGGGTGGGCACCGGGCCAGGCCAGGGCGACGGCCCAGCCGACGCCGGTGACGGCGATCACCGAGAGGGTGATCGGCATCCGGGCCCTCGTGGTCCGGGAGAGCAGCCGGCCGAAGAACAGCCCGAAGGCCATGTTGCTGAAGACCAGCAGGGTGAGCAGTCCGCCGGCCTGCCCGCGGGTCATGCCCTGGCCCTCCACCAGGTAGGGCAGCCCCCAGAGCAGGCCGAAGGCGTTGCCGGGGAACTGGGTGGTGAAGTGGACCCACAGCCCGAGCCGGGTACCGGGCTCACGCCAGGAGTCCCGGATCTGCGACCGTACGGACGGCCTGAGGGCGGCGGGCGACGCGGCCACGGGGGCGGCGGGGAGGTCCGCCACGGCCGGTACCACGGGCAGGTCCGCGGCCCTCGACGCCGCGGACCCGAGCGCCGACCCGACCGCGGGCCCGGGCACGAGGACGGGCCCGGCGGCGGGCGGGGCCTCGCGCAGGAAGAGCGCGAGCAGGGCCGCCACCACCACTCCGAGCAGCGCGATGGCCGTGAAGGTGGCCTGCCAGCCCTCCCGGTGCAGGGCCTGCGCGAGCACGACGGTGGTGACCAGGTTGCCGCCCATGCCGGCGAGGCCGGTCAGCTGGGCCACCAGCGGGTTCTTGGCGGCCGGGAACCACCGTGCGGCGATCCGCAGGACGGCGATGAAGGTCATCGCGTCGCCGCAGCCCAGCACCGCCCGGGAGGCCAGGGCCGGCGCGAAGGAGGAGCTGAAGGCGAACGCGAGCTGTCCTGCGCTGAGCAGCACCACCCCGGTCAGCAGGACCCTGCGCGGCCCGTACCGGTCGATCAGCAGACCGACCGGTATCTGCATCGCCGCGTAGACCAGCACCTGGAGGATGGAGAAGGTGGACAGTGCCGAGGCGCCGATGCCGAAGCGCTCGGCGGCGTCGAGCCCGGCCACCCCGAGGCTGGTCCGGTGGATCACCGCGAGGAAGTAGGCGCTGACGCCGATCGACCAGGCGGCCCAGGCGGCCCGCCCGCCGGGCGGCAGGACGAGGGCGGACGGCGCGCCCGGCGCGGGCGGCGCCGTGGGCGCGACGGCGGGTGCGGGACCGGGTGCGGGCGGCGGGCTGGCGGTTCTGGCAGGGTCCACGGTCATAGTGTGGCCAGATTAGTCAGTCCGCCTACCGAACCCGAGGCGGGGGTGCGGGATCCGGACACGAAGGATCCGGGCGCCCGAACGCCGGCGACCTCCGGCGGCCGGACCGAGAGGCCGGCCGGGCGGCCGGCGGCGTCAGCCCTTGAGCGTCCAGGTCACGGTGCGGGTCATGTAGCGGTCCCGGAACGCTTCGTCCCGCACCCAGTCCGTGGTGTCCCGGACGACGGCCGTGACGGTCGCCTCGCGACCCGGCGCCAGGTCCAGCGCGGCGGTGTCCAGCGTGCCGGGGTCGGCGGGCGGCGGCCGCACCGGCACCCCGTCGACCTTCCATTCCACCTGCAGTTGCCTGGCCCCGGCCAGCGGCAGCGGGCGGACCTCCAGCCGGGGCCGGCCGCCGACCTCGCCGGCGGGTGGCACCGGGCTGTCGGTCGGGCCGACGCGACGGTAGATCTGCTCGATGATCGCCTCCCGCGAGGGCAGGTTGTACGTCCCGCCGAGCGTGCGCATCACGGAGTCGGGGGTGGGCCGGTAGATGCCGTTGGCACTGCGGTAGGCCCCGACCGTCCCGCCGCCGTCCGGGGACTGGGCGCCCAGCCAGCGCCACCACTTGACCTGCTTGCGACGCATCTCGTCGGCGTTCTCGGTCGCCAGGTTGGGGTAGTCGGCGTCGTCGGGGGCGCTGTCGTACTCGTCGCCGAGGTCGCCGACCGTGTGTCCGATCTCGTGCTGGATGATCCGGCCGGCGTCCGGGCTGCCGCCCGCGAGGGTGGTCACCCCGGTGCCGCCGGCGCCGCCGTACTCGGTGGAGTTCGCCAGCGCGATCAGGTACTGGGGGCCCTCGCCGTCCCCGGCCAGGCGGGCGGTGGCACCCTCGTCCGCGCAGAGCAGCCGGGCGGTGCCGTCGCACCAGAAGTGCATGCCCAGCGGCGTCTCGCTCCGGTGGTCGTGGCTGTCGCTCTCGACGATGCCGGACACCGGGGAGACGACCTCGACCCGCCGTATGTTGAAGAACCCCTGGTAGCTGCGGAACGGCTCGATCTCCATCAGCGCCTTCCAGGCCCGGTCGGCCTGTTCGCGGAAGAGCTCCTGCTCGTCGGCGGTGTAGCCGTCGCCGAGCAGGACCAGCGTGATCCGGTCGGCCGGATCGCCGGTGCGGCGTATGTCGATGGTCGGCGCGGAGCCGGCGGCCCGGAGGTCGGCCCGTTTCACCGTGTGCGGCGGGGCCGCGCGGTCGGCCGGGGCGCCGGCCCCGATCGCGCCGAAGGGCGCGGGGCCGGCCAGCTCCAGGGCGGCCGGGAGCACGGCGGTGGACAGCAGGACGAGCGCGGCCAGACTCCGGACGAGCCGGCCAGGGTTGCCAGGCGGCATGCGGGTGCGTCCTAGGGGATCCGGTCACCCGGCGGGCGCTCGGGTGGGGGTCGCCAAGACGTACCCCCCGGACGTGCCGCTCCCCTACCAAGGGATCCCAATGTCACTGGAGTGGCCGAAGATCCATCTCATCCCAGACATACCAATGACTTGCCATGCACTCGGCCGGTGACCGCCGTCCGGCCGAGCAGCTGCCCGCCCGCCGCCCGTCAGCCGGCCCACCCGCCGCACCCGTCAGCCGGCCGCCCCGCGACCGGAGCGCCCCGGTACCCGCGCACGCAGCAGCAGATGCGCCCCGACCCCGAGCAGGAGGCCCCAGAAGGCCGAGCCGATACCGAACCACGACATCCCGGACGCCGTCGCCAGGAAGGTCACCACGGCGGCGTCCCGCCCCTGCTCGTCGGCGACCGCCGCCGCCAGGCTGCCCTGCAGCGAGGCCAGCAGGGCGACCCCGGCGACGACGGCGACCAGTTCCTCGGGCAGGCCGGCGAACAGGCCGACCAGCACCCCGCCGAAGGTGCCGACCACCAGGTACAGCGCCCCGGCCGACATCCCGGCCACGTACCGGCGGCGCGGGTCCGGGTGGCTCTCCGGCCCGGCGCAGATCGCGGCGGTGATGGCCGCGATGTTGATCCCCGGCGAGCCGAACGGCGCCAGCAGCACCGAGACGCCGCCGGTGGCCCCGATCAGCAGCCGGTCGTCCGGCTGGTAGCCGAAGGCCCGCAGCACGCCGAGCCCGGGGGCGTTCTGCGAGGCCAGCGCGACGATGGTCAGCGGCAGCGCGAGGCCGACCAGGGACGGCCAGGAGAGGGCCGGCACGGTGAACACCGGCCGGGTCGGGCCGGCGGCCCCGCCCAGGTGCAGCGGCAGGCCCACGGTGACCGCCGCCAGCACCCCGCCCGCCACCAGCGCGACCGGTACGGCGTAGCGCGGCGCCAGCCGCTTGGCCAGCAGGAAGGCCGCGAAGGTGCCCAGTACCAGGGCCGGCGCGCCGTGCAGGGCGGTGAAGATGCCGGTGCCGAAGGAGAACAGGATCCCGGCGAGCATCGCGTTCACGATCCCGGCCGGGATCGCCCGGATCAGCCGCCCGAACAGCCCGGTGACCCCGAACAGCACGACCACCACCCCGCTCACCAGGTACGCGCCGACCGCCTCCCGGTACGGGTAGGCGCCGAGGCTGGTCACCAGCAGGGCCGCGCCCGGGGTGGACCAGGCTGTGATCACCGGCAGCCGGGTCCACCAGCTGAGCAGCAGGCAGGTCAGGCCGCTGCCGACGGCCACGGCCCAGATCCAGGAGGCGGTGTGCGCCTGGTCGAGCCTGCCGGCCGCCGCCGCGGCGAGGACGACCACCAGCGGGCCCGAGAACGAGACGACGATGCAGACCAGCCCGGCGAGCAGGGCCGGGAGGGAGGCGTCCCGGCGCAGCGAGCGGCGCCGGTCGTGGTCCGGCGGGTCCCCCACCGGCTGGGCCATGAGCTGCTGTTCGACCATCCCGGCAGTATCCCGGAGCGGGGCCCGCGGAGCCTCCGAAAAAACCTCCGCCCCCGCCTGCCGACCCGGCGGGGACGGACGCCGTCGGCGGAAGGGGTCGGTCTCCCCCGCCGGCGCACCGTCGGCACGCGCGACAGGGCCGTACCCCCACCGCGGTGGGGGTACGGCCCTGTGCCGGTTCCGGCGGGTGTCAGCCCCAGGTGATCAGGCGCTTGGGGCGCTCCAGCAGCGCGGCGACGTCCGCCAGCACCTTGGACCCCAGCTCCCCGTCCACCAGGCGGTGGTCGAAGGAGAGCGCCAGCGTGGTCACCTGGCGCGGCACCACCTTGCCCTTGTGCACCCACGGCATGTCCCGGACCGCGCCGAAGGCCAGGATGGCGGCCTCGCCGGGGTTGAGGATCGGGGTGCCGGTGTCGACGCCGAAGACGCCCACGTTGGTGATGGTGACGGTGCCGCCCTGCATGTCGGCCGGGGAGGTCCTGCCCTGGCGCGCGGTGTCCACCAGCTCGCCGAGCGCCGTGGCCAGACCGGAGAGGGTCCGGGCGCCGGCGTCCTTGATGTTGGGCACGATCAGTCCGCGCGGGGTGGCCGCGGCGATGCCGAGGTTCACCTGGCCCTTGATCACGATCTCCTGCGCGGCCTCGTCCCAGGAGGCGTTGATCTCCGGGTGGCGCTTGATCGCGGTGAGCAGCGCCTTGGCGACCAGCAGCAGCGGGCTGACCCGGACTCCCTGGCCCAGCTCGCCGGTCTCCTTGAGCCGCCGGACGAACTTCATCGTGCGGGTGACGTCGACCTGGACGAACTCGGTCACGTGCGGGGCGGTGAAGGCCGAGGCCACCATCGCCTGCGCGGTCGCCTTGCGGACGCCCTTGACCGGGATCCGCACCTCGCCGCCGGTGACCGCCACCGCGGCCGGGGCGAGCGGCTCCGCCGCCGCGACCTCCGGGGCGGGGGCGACCACGGCGGGCGGCGCCGCCGCCGCGTGGACGTCCTCGCGGGTGATCACGCCGTCCGGGCCGGTCGGGGTGACCGTCCGCAGGTCGACCCCGAGGTCCTTGGCGAGCTTGCGCACCGGCGGCTTGGCCAGCGGCCGCTCGCCGACGGCCTGCGCCGGCAGGACGGGCGCCGGCGCGGTGGGCGCGACGGGCGCCGCCGCCGGGGCCGGGGCCGCCACCGGGGTGCCGTTGGAGACCGCGACGGTGGTGGACTTGCGGGCCCGGCGCTGCGCGCCGCCGGTGCGGGGGCCGTAGCCGACCAGCACCTCGCGGCGCTCCGGCTCGGCGGCGGCCGGGGCGGCCTCCGCGACCGGCGCGGGCACGGGCGCGGCGGCGGGGGCGGGTGCCCCGCCGGCCACCGCGACCGTGATGATCGCGGTGCCGACGTCGACCGTCGCGCCCGCGGGGAAGAACAGCTGCTCGACCGTCCCGGTGAACGGGATCGGCAGCTCGACCGCCGCCTTCGCGGTCTCCACCTCGCAGACGATCTGGCCGTCGGTGACGGGATCGCCGGGCTTGACGTACCAGGTCAGGATCTCGGCCTCGGTGAGGCCCTCCCCGACGTCCGGCATCCTGAACTCGCGCAGCGAGCGAACTTCGGTGGTCATCATCGCTCCCTGGCTCAGTACGCGAACGAGCGGTCGACGGCGTCGAGCACGCGGTCCAGATCGGGCAGGAAGGCCTCTTCCACCCGGGAGGGCGGGTAGGGCGCGTGGTAGCCGCCGACCCGCAGGACCGGCGCCTCCAGGTGGTAGAAGCAGCGCTCGGTGAGGCGGGCGGCGAGCTCGGCGCCCATGCCGAGGAAGACCGGTGCCTCGTGCACCACGATGGCGCGTCCGGTGCGCTTGACCGAGGCCTCCAGGGCCGCGAAGTCCACCGGGGAGAGCGAGCGCAGGTCGACGACCTCCAGGCTGCGGCCGTCCTCCTGGGCCGCGGCGGCGGCGTCCAGGCAGACCTTGACCATCGGGCCGTAGGCGATCAGCGTGGCGTCGGTGCCGGAGCGCGCGATCCGGGCGTCGTACAGCGGCAGGTCGGCGGCGTCGCCGACCTCGCCCTTGTCCCAGTAGCGGCGCTTGGGCTCCAGGAAGATCACCGGGTCGTCCGAGGCGATCGCCTGGCGCAGCATCCAGTGCGCGTCGTGCGCGTTGGAGGGGCTGACCACCCGCAGGCCGGCGGTGTGCGCGAAGTACGCCTCGTGCGACTCGCTGTGGTGCTCGACCGCGCCGATGCCGCCCGCGTACGGGATGCGGACGGTGACGGGGAGCTTGACGTGCCCGAGCGCGCGGGCGTGCATCTTGGCGAGCTGGGAGACGATCTGGTCGAAGGCCGGGTAGACGAAGCCGTCGAACTGGATCTCCACCACCGGGCGGTAGCCGCGCAGCGCGAGGCCGATCGCGGTGCCGACGATGCCCGACTCGGCGAGCGGGGTGTCGATGACCCGGCTGTCGCCGAAGTCCTTCTGCAGTCCGTCGGTGATCCGGAAGACGCCGCCGAGCTTGCCGATGTCCTCACCCATCAGCAGCGTCTTGGGGTCGCTCTCCAGCGACTTGCGCAGGGCCTCGTTGAGCGCCTTCGCGATGCTGAGCTGACCGGCCATCAGAGGTTCTCCCCGCCCTCGAAGGAGGCCGCGTACGCGGTGTACTCGGCCCGTTCCTCGTCGACCAGCGTGTGCGGCTCCGCGTACACGTGGTCGAAGATCAGGGTCGGGTCCGGGTCCGGCATGGAGCGGACGCCCTCGCGGACCCGCAGGCCCAGCTCCTCGCTCCTGGCCTCGACCTCGGCGAAGAACGCCTCGTCGGCCAGGCCCTCGCGGTCCAGGTGGGCCTTGAGGCGGGAGATCGGGTCCTTGGCGCGCCAGGCCTCGGTCTCCTCGGCGAGCCGGTAGCGGGTGGGGTCGTCCGAGGTGGTGTGGGCGCCCATCCGGTAGGTGAAGGCCTCGACCAGCACCGGGCCGTTGCCGCTGCGGGCGTGGTCCAGTGCCCAGCGGGTGACCGCGAGGCAGGCCAGCACGTCGTTGCCGTCGACGCGGACGCCGGGGAAGCCGAAGCCGGAGGCGCGGCGGTACAGCGGGATCTTCGTCTGGGTGGTGGTCGGCTCGGAGATCGCCCACTGGTTGTTCTGGCAGAAGAAGACGACCGGCGCGTTGTAGACCGAGGCGAAGGTGAAGGCCTCGCTGACGTCGCCCTGGCTGGAGGCGCCGTCACCGAAGTACGCGATCACCGCGTCGTCGGTGCCGTCCTTGGTGATGCCCATCGCGTATCCGGTGGCGTGCAGGGCCTGCGCGCCGATCACGATGGTGTAGAGGTGGAAGTTCTTCTCGTTCGGGTCCCAGCCGCCGTGGTTCACGCCGCGGAACATGCCGAGCAGGTTGAGCGGGTCCACGTCCCGGCACCAGGCGACGCCGTGCTCGCGGTAGGTGGGGAAGGCGTAGTCGCCGGGGCGCATGGCGCGGCCCGAACCGACCTGGGCGGCCTCCTGGCCGAGCAGCGAGGCCCACAGGCCGAGCTCGCCCTGGCGCTGCAGCGACGTGGCCTCGGCGTCGAAACGCCGTACCAGGACGAGGTCGCGGTAGAGGTCGCGGAGCTCGTCCGGGGTGGTGGTGAGCGGATAGTCCGGGTGCTCGACCCGCTCACCCTCGGGGGTGAGCAACTGGATCAGCTCCGGCTGGGCTCCCGAACCTGCGGGGAGGTTGTCAGGGACGGCCGGGGCGGCCTTCTTGCGCGCCCTCGCCGTGCTTTTGACGGTCACGTTCACTCCTCGGTCTGTCCGGCCGCCCGGGGTCGCCGGTGACCGGTCCGGTCACCGCCTCGCGAGGCGCGCGTGGGTGTGCGCACCGGCTGCGGGGCAGGTGGTGATCCTCTTCCGACGGCGTACCTCACGAGAACGTTACCCAGCGACCGCCCTTGGCGCGCTTGCGCTAGGACGTCCTAGTTGTTCACGTCCGGGAGCGGCGGGTGTGGCGCAGCTCTCACGGTGGTGGCCGTCAGGACACCTGCGCACGCTATCCGGGCAGCGGGCTCCGCGTAAGGGGGTAATGGGGATCGGTTTTCCGTTCGGACGACGGGTGACGGGCCGCGCACCGGCGGTGCGCGGGCGCGTTCGCGGACCGGGGCGGGCGGGGCGCGGGCCCGGGGGCGGCGCACGCCGTGGCGGACGGCGGGTCCCCGGGCATCCGGTGTGGGACTCTTTGGAGGTGACGACAAACGGACATATCAGAGTATTTCTTCTCGACGACCACGAGGTGGTCCGGCGGGGCGTCCACGAACTGCTGTCCGTCGAGGGCGACATCGAGGTCGTCGGCGAGGCCGGCACCGCCGCCGAGGCCCTCGCCCGGATCCCGGCCGTGCACCCCGACGTGGCGGTGCTCGACGTCCGGCTGCCGGACGGCAACGGCGTCGAGGTCTGCCGCGAGATCCGCTCGCAGCTGCCGGACGTCAAGTGCCTGATGCTCACCTCGTTCTCCGACGACGAGGCGCTCTTCGACTCCATCATGGCCGGGGCCTCCGGCTACGTGCTCAAGGCGATCCGCGGCACCGACCTGATCACCGCGGTCCGGGACGTCGCGGCGGGCAGGTCGCTGCTCGACCCGGTCGCCACCAGCCGCGTGCTGGAGCGGCTGCGCGAGGGCGGCGAGAAGCAGGACGAGCGCCTCTCCCAGCTCACCAAGCAGGAGCGCCGGATCCTCGACCTGATCGGCGAGGGCATGACCAACCGGCAGATCGGCAACGAACTGCACCTCGCCGAGAAGACCGTGAAGAACTACGTCTCCAGCCTGCTGGCCAAGATGGGCATGGAACGGCGCACCCAGGCCGCCGCCTTCGTGGCCCGCCACCAGGCCGACCAGAGCCACTGAGCCGATGCCTCCGTTCACATCGGAGGCGACTTGTCAAGGGCCCCCACCGGGGGGCCCTACGCTCTGGCCGTGAGCCCACAAGCACTCTCAGCCACGGCCGCGGCGATCCGGCCCCCCGCTCCCCGCACACCTCCCACCGCGGCCCTGGCCTGCGCCCCGGCCCGGCCCGACCTCCAGGCCCCGCCGATAGGGACGCTCAGCCCGCCCGTGCCGCACTCCGCGCTGGCCGCCGTCCTGCGGACCTACCCGGTGGGCCGGCTGCTGGAGGCCCTGCCCGTCGCGGAGGGACTGCTCAACCGGGGCTACCGGATCACCACCGAGGCCGGCTCGTACTTCCTCAAGTGCTACGTGGACGCCGCCACCGCGAGCCGTCCGGTCATCGCCGGCCAGCACCGCGCGAGCGCCGGCCTGCACGCGCGCGGACTACCCGTCGCACCGCCGCTGGCCGCCGCCGACGGCCGTACGGTGACCGCCTTCGGCGACCGCCTCTTCGCGCTCTTCCCCTGGGTCGAGGGCCGGCACCGGCACGGGACCGGGCTCGACCTGCCGCAGTGCGAGGCGCTCGGCGCGCTGCTCGCCCGGCTGCACGGCGCGCTCGACGAGGTCTGCGCCGCCCCGCCGCAGCCGGCCGGCTACCGCAGCGCCGACCCGCGCGAGAGCGCCCGGCTGGCCGCCGCCCTGCGCCTGCGGGCGCGCGGACACCACCCGTACGGGGCCTTCGACGCGCTGGCCGAGCAGCGGCTGACCGAGCGGCTCGACCTGCTGGCCGACTTCGCCCACCGCCGCCCGGCGCCGGACGCGGCCCCGCGCACCGGCTGGACCCACGGGGACTTCCACGGCCTCAACCTGCTGTACCGGGAGGGCCGGGTGGCGACCGTCCTCGACTGGGACAAGCTCGGCCCGCAGCCGCAGGCCGAGGAGGCGGTGCGCGGCGCCACCCTGCTCTTCAACGATCCGGTGACCGGAGTGCTCGACCTGGTCCGGGTCCGCCGGTACTCCCAGGCCTACCGGGCCGCCGGCGCGGTCCGCCCGGAGGAGCTGGCCGCGGCGGTGCACCGGGTCTGGTGGGAGCGGCTGAACGACTTCTGGATCCTGCAGTGGCACTACCAGCGCGGCGACCACCGCGCCGATCCGCTGTTCCCCGCGACGGCGGGTCAGTTGGCCTGGTGGTGCCAGGAGTACGAACAGGTCCTGGACGCCTTCACCAACTGACCCGGCGGGTCGTCAGGGCAGGACCGGCGGCAGGGTCGTCTTGGGCGGGCCCCCGGTCGGCGCGGGGGCGGTCCCGGACGGCTCGGTCGTCGCGCTCGGGGACGTGGTCGCCGTCGGCGAGGCCGTCGCCGTCGGCGACTTGGTGGCCGTCGCGGTCGGCGAGGGCGAGGGCGACGGCGTGCTGTGCCGGGTCGGCGTCGGGGTGGGCACGAAGGTCTGGCTGTCCGTCGGCGCCTGGGTCTGCCTGGTGGCGGACGGCGAGGGCAGCGCGGACGGCGAGCTCTGCGTCGCCTCCGGGGCCGACGTGGTGGTCACCGCCGGGGTGCGGGGCGTGTCGCCGTTGTCGTTGTTGCCGGCCTGCACCGCGATGGCGATGCCGATCCCGGCCGCGACCAGGACGGCGACCACGCCGGCCACCCACCCCCACGGACCGCGGCGGTGGTCGTCGTCGTCCCCGCCGTCGTCCCCGCCGTTCGGCCCGCCCGGGCCCTGGTAGGGCCCCGAGGGGGTCTGGTAGGGGGAGCCCGCCTGGTAGGGCAGCGCGGTGGTCGGGTCGCTCCGGCCCACCGAGCCGAACGGCTCGGTGGCGGCGGTGCCGGCCGCCGGCGTGCCGTAACCGCCGTAGCCGCCCGAGCCGCCCGTCCCGGGGCCGGGGAAGGCTCCGCCGTGGCCCTGGCCGGCGGCGGCGAGCCCGGCGGCGGCGGCCGCGGCCGCCGCACCGGGGTAGCCGGCCTCGGCGCCGTGCAGCTGCCGCAGCGCGTGCTGGACGTGCGCGCGGAACTCGTCGGCGTCCTGGAAGCGGTCGTCGGGGTTCTTGGCCAGCGAGCGCAGCACCAGCGCGTCGAGCCCGGCCGGTACCCGCCGGTTGGCCTGCGATGGCGGCACCGGCGCGTCCTGGACGTGCTGGTAGACCACCGAGAGCGGGGTGTCACCGGTGAACGGCGGGCGCAGCGTCAGCAGTTCGTACAGCATGCAGCCGGCCGCGTACAGGTCGGAGCGGTGGTCGACCGCCTTGCCGAGGGCCTGCTCGGGCGAGAGGTACTGCGGGGTGCCCATGACCATGCCGGTCTGGGTCATGGTGCTGGCGGCGCCGGTGAGGGCCCGGGCGATGCCGAAGTCCATCACCTTGACCGCGCCGCCGGTCGTGATGATCACGTTGGCGGGCTTGATGTCGCGGTGCACGATGCCGTGCCGGTGGCTGTAGGCGAGCGCCTCCAGGACCCCGGCGATGATGATCAGCGCCTGGTCGACCGGCGGGGCCTCCTCGTCCACCAGCAGCTCGCGGACGGTGCGGCCCTCGACCAGCTCCATCACGATGTAGGGCGTGGACTCGTCGCCCTGGTGCTCCTCGCCGGTGTCGTACACGGCGACGATCGAGTGGTGGTTGAGGCCGGCGACCGACTGCGCCTCGCGGCTGAAGCGCAGCCGGGCGATGTCGTCCTGGGCCAGCTCGGGGCGGAGCAGCTTGACGGCGACGGTCCGGCCGAGCCGGACGTCCTGGGCGGCGAGGACCTCCGCCATGCCGCCGCGGCCGAGCCGGTGGGTCAGCCGGTAGCGGCCGTCCCCGACGGTGCCGAGCGGGGCCGCGCCGCCCCGGCCGGGGGTGTGCCCTCCGGTGCCGGTGGCCGGGAGGGCGGCGGTCGGAGCGGTGACGTCGGGCGGGCTGGGCGTCCCGCGCCCGGCCTCGTCCCGGCCGGCGCCGTGGTCCCCCTCGCCGTCGCCGGGCTGCTGCTTCTGTGCCATCGCTCCTCGCCCCGGGCCTTCGCTCGGATCGCGGTCGCCCTGTCGCTACGTAATCCCTAGAACGCTACCGCCTCGGGCAGCCTGCCGTGGCACGGCCGACCGGGCGGGACCTCACCTCAGAGCAGGCCCTCGCCCGCCGCGGGCCGGTGGTCCAGCCGGAGCACGGACGCCGTCCCGGTCAGCGAGTGGCCGCTGTAGTCGGACGACGTGTTGTCGGCCTTGGTCACCACGATGGCGATGATGATGATCACCAGCACGATCACGCCGATGATGATGCCGACCACCACCAGCGCGGTCGAGCACCCGTTGTTGTTGGTGGCCGGCGCCGGGGCGAACACCGGCTGCTGCATCGGCATCGGCGCGGGCGTGTGCGCCTGCTGCGGGAACGGCTGCGGGGTGTGCGGGGCCTGCGGGTGGAACCCGTGCGGCGGCGGGGTCCGGTACTGCGGCTGCGGGAACGGCTGCGGGGTGTGCGGGGCCTGCGGCTGCGGGAAGGGCTGCGGCGTGTGCGGGGCCTGCGGCGCCGGCGTCCGGTAGGGCGGCGGGGGCGTCTGCGGGCCGTACTGCGGCGCGGTGTGCACCGGCTGGTACGGCTGCTGCACCTGCGGGGTGGGCGTCCTGAGGTCGCCGGGCACCTGCGGCATGTTGGTGAGCGAGGTGGAGGCGTGCGCCGAGCGCGGGCCCTCGTTGATCACCAGCGGGGTGCTGGCCTGCAGCGGGCTGCCGGAGCCGCCGCCGATGACGCGCTCCACCTCCTCGCGCATCGCCTCCGCGGTCGGGAACCGGTGGGCCGGGTCCTTGCGCAGCGCCCGCGCCACCAGTGCGTCCACCGCCGGGGTGAGCGCCCGGTTCAGCGAGGACGGGACCGGCGGCTCCTCCTGCACGTGCTTGTACGCGATCGAGAACGGGGAGTCCCCGTCGAACGGCAGTCGGCCGGTGAGCAGCTCGAACAGCATGCAGCCGACGGAGTAGAGGTCGGAGCGGGCGTCCACGCTCTTGCCGAGGGCCTGCTCCGGCGAGAGGTACTGCGGGGTGCCGACGACCATGCCGGTCTGGGTCATCGAGGTGACCCCGGACTGCAGCGCGCGGGCGATGCCGAAGTCCATCACCTTGACGACGCCCTTGCGGTCGAACATCACGTTGCCGGGCTTGATGTCCCGGTGCACCAGGCCGGCGTCGTGCGAGGCCTCCAGGGCGGCCAGCACCCCGGCGGTGATCTTCAGCGCGCGCTCGGTGGGCATCGCGCCGTGCTGCGCGATGGCCTCGTTCAGCACGTCGCGCAGCGGCTGGCCCTCGACCAGCTGCATCACGATGTACGGGGTGGTGGCACCGTCGGCGGCGACGTCCTCGCCGGAGTCGTAGACCGTGACGATGTTGGTGTGTTCGAGCCGGGCGACGGCCTGCGCCTCGCGGCGGAAGCGCTCGCGGAAGGACTGCTCGCGGCCGAGTTCGGTGTGCAGGGTCTTCACCGCGACCTGGCGGTCCAGCACGTTGTCGTACGCGAGGTGCACGGAGGCCATGCCGCCCTCACCGAGCAGGTGCTGAAGCTCGTACCTGCCGTTGCCCAGGGAGTAGCCCTGACCCGCGGTGCCGCCCTCGCTCATGGTCCTCTGCTCCCCCCGGCCGCGGTGCCAACCCCGGCCGTGACGTTCGGTATCGTCCGTGCGGACCGGGCGCCGTCACCGGCCGGCCCGGCCCCCGCCGCGGCCTCGGGGGGCCTGCGACTGGGGCCAGGGTATCGGCTCGGAGGGGCACCGCTCGGTGCAGGGCCGACACTGTGACCGGCCTGCGACACCCCCGGGTGCGGCCACCTGCCTAGAGGTACGGCCCGGAGCGCATGCCCCGGCCCTCGCCGGGCTCCTCCAGGTCGTGCTCACCGCCGTGCAGACCCGGCGGAAGCGCCCGCCGCATCTGCTCCAACTGCGCCCGGGCGGCCATCTGCTGGGCGAACAGCGCGGTCTGGATGCCGTGGAACAGCCCCTCCAGCCAGCCCACCAGCTGGGCCTGCGCGATTCGCAGTTCGGCCTCGGTCGGGATGGTGTCCTCGGTGAACGGCAGCGACAGCCGCTCCAGCTCGGCGACCAGCTCGGGGGCCAGCCCGAGTTCCAGCTCCTTGATGGAGCTGGCGTGGATGTCCTTCAGCCGGACCCGGCTGGCCTCGTCCAGAGGCGCCGCCCGGACCTCCTCCAGCAGCTGCTTGATCATGCTGCCGATGCGCATGACCTTCGCCGGCTGCTCCACCATCTCCGTCACCGGGAGTTCGCGGGGCTCGAACCCCTCCTCCTCGCCGAGCCGGGCGAACCCCTGGCCCACGGGCATCCCGTCCGGCCCGACGATCAGCACCTTGGGCCCGTCCTCCGACTGGCCGCCCGACGCCTGGTACGACTCCTGCTGCGAGCGCTCGTTCATCGGCTTCGTCATGAATCCCATTCTCTCTCACCGGGCTTCGGGTAGCGGAAGACCCCGGCCCCCACCGGGCCCGTGACCGGCGCGTTCCGGCAGCCGGCGCCCGGCGGCCCGGGCCTTCCTCCCGGCCGTCCACGGCGCAGGCCCGTGGTGGCCGCCCCGGGTCGTGTGCGACCGTCACGCAGATGATCTGCCGCACCGTCAGATCCGGTCAAACGGCGTCCGCCGCGCGGAGCCTCCGCCGCACCGGCGCCGGCCGGGGTCAGCCCCGGCGCATCCGCAGGCCGACCAGGGCCAGGCCGCTCCCGATCAGCCCCAGACCGGCCCCGAGCGGCAGCTGCAGGGTCGAGGAGTCGGTCCAGCGGGTGGGGGTGGCGAGCGGCACCGGGACGGCGACGGTGGCGGCACCGGCCGCCAGCTCCTGCGGGGCCTGCGCCGCCTCGCCCGCGTCCGGCGGGGCGGGCGCCACGTCGTCGTCGGCCGCGCCGGTGCCCGCCGCCGGGGCGGGTGCCACGTCGCGCAGGTGGCCGCCCGCGCGGGCGTCGCGGCCCTGCGGCGCCGGATCCGGGTGGTGCCGCCGCAGCGGGGACCGGGCCGGCTGGGCGCCGCGGTCCGGCACCGGGTGCCGGGCGTCCGGGCCGGGGCGGGACGGATCGGGGCGGGACGGATCGGCGGACGGCTCGGCGGACGACTCGGCCGGCGCGGTGGGCGGCTGGTCGGGCGGCCCGAAGGGCGCAGCCTCCGGGGCGGCCGCGGGTGCGGACGGCTCCGCGAGCGGGGAGGGTACGGGCTCCGGCCGGTCCCCGCCCCAGCCCTGGTCCGACCGGTCGGGGCCGGCGCCGGGCGACCCCGCGCGCGTGGATCCGGAGGTGGGCGTGGGCGTGGAGGGCGTGCCCGGCCCGGTCGCCCCCGGGGACGGCTCCGGCCGGCTCTCCGCGTCCGGCTGGCCCTGCTGACCCGTCTCGTCCTGCTGGTCCTGCTCGGCCTGGTCCTGCTCGGCCGGATCGGCGTCCTCCGCGGCGGTCTGGTCCGGGGCGGAGTCCTCGGCGTACTGCGCCTCGGAGCCCTGGTCGCTCTCGGCGCCCTGGTCCTCGGCCGCCGGCCCGACGGGCGAGTTTCCGACGGCGGGCGCGGCGGGCGGGGTCGGGTCGGCGGACTCACCCGCGGCGGGGGCCGCTGCGAGCCGGACGATCGCGCCGGCCGCCGGCCCGCCCGCCGTCGCCGCGACGGCGCCGGTGGAGAGCAGCAGGGGCAGGGCGATGCCGGCGCCGGCCGCGGCCCAGCAGGCGGCGGCCAGGCGGAGACGTCCGCCGCCCGCGCGGACCGGGTGGCGAGTACGAACGGCACCGGCGGTGCCGCTGCCGTTGCGGGCGCCGTTCGGCGCGACGGGAGGGAGCTCGGAGAACACGTTCGGAGTCGTGGCCACGGACGGAGGTCCTTCCGACGGCCGGCCGCGCTCGGCGCGGGCGGCGGCGGGACAGCTCGGTAATCAGCCTCACACAATCCGGCATTCCGGGCATGTCGAACCGGTCCGCGCCGCGGCGGGCGGCCCGGGCGGGGCACCACCCATGACCTCCCCGCCCGCCGCCCCGCGCGTCACACCCGCAGCACCACCTTGCCCACCTGGGCGCCCGCCTCCAGCAGCTGGTGGCCGGCCCCCGCCTCCGCCAGCGGCAGCACCTGGTGCACCACCGGCCGGACCACACCGCCCTCGATCAGCGGCCAGACGTGCTCGCGCACGCCCGCGACGATCGCCGCCTTCTCCGCCAGCGGACGACCCCGGAGCGAGGTGGCCACCACCGCGGCCCGCTTGGCGAGCAGCGCGGCCAGGTTCACCTCGGCCTTCACCCCGCCCTGCAGGCCGATGATCACCAGCCGCCCGTTCACGGCCAGTGAATCGACGTTCCGCTCCAGGTACTTGGCGCCCATGATGTCCAGGACGACGTCGACCCCGACCCCGCCGGTGGCCTCCTGGACGGCCTGCGCGAAGTCCTGCTCGCGGTAGTTGATCCCGACGTCGGCACCCAGCTCGGCGCAGCGTGCGAGCTTCTCCGCGCTGCCGGCCGTCACCAGCACCCGGGCGCCCACCGCCTTGGCCAGCTGGATCGCCATGGTGCCGATCCCGCTCGCCCCGCCGTGCAGCAGCACCGTCTCGGTCGGGCGCAGGTGCGCCACCATGAAGAGGTTCGACCAGACCGTCGCGGTCACCTCCGGCAGGGCCGCGGCCTCCACCAGATCGACCCCCTTCGGCACCGGCAGCAGCTGCCCGACGGGCACCGCCACCCGCTCCGCGTAGCCGCCGCCGGCCAGCAGCGCGCACACCTCGTCGCCGACGCCCCAGCCGGAGACCCCGGCGCCGAGCGCGACGATCCGCCCCGAGCACTCCAGGCCGGGGTAGCGGGAGGCGCCGGGCGGCGGGTCGTAGAAGCCCTGGCGCTGCAACAGGTCGGCCCGGTTGACGGCGGTCGCCACGACCTCGACCAGCACCTCGCCGTCGCCGGGTACGGGATCGGGGACTTCGGCCCAGGTCAGCGCTTCGGGGCCGCCGGGCTGGGGAATTGTGATGGCTCGCATGCCCGCCACGCTACGCCCGCCGGGCGGGCGCACCGGCGAACGACCGGGCCCCGCGCGGCCCGGCGGGATCCGGGCGCCCCGGCCGGCCGGGGCAGCGCGGCGGTGTCGGTCACCCGCGCCGGGCCGCCGCATGATTCTTCGTATGACCATCGACAGACCACCACCCCGGCCGCGCGCCCGGCCGTCGCGGCTGCGATTGGCCGGCATCGGCGCCAGGAGCCTCGCGGACGGCGGCAGCGAGTCCGACCGTCAGATCGCCCTGCCCAGCCGTCGGGCCACCCCGCCGCTGCGGCAGGTGATGAAGCGCCTGCTGCTGGCCCTCGGCGTGCTGGTCGCCACCACCCTGATCGTCTACGCGGACCGCGGCGGCTACAACGACAACTCCGACGGCCAGGTCGACTTCCTGGACGCCGCCTACTACGCCACGGTCACCCTCTCCACCACCGGGTACGGCGACATCACCCCGGTCAGCGACAGTGCCAGGCTCATCAACATCCTCGTGATCACCCCCCTGCGGGTGGTGTTCCTGATCATCCTGGTCGGCACCACCCTGGAGGTGCTCACCGAACGCACCCGCCAGCAATGGCGCATCGGACGCTGGAGGTCCACCGTGCGCGAGCACACCGTCGTCATCGGCTACGGCACCAAGGGGCGCACCACCGTGGACACCCTGCTCGGCCAGGGCGTCCGCAAGGACTCGATCGTCGTGGTCGACCCCCAGCAGAAGGTGATCGACCAGGCGGCCCGGGACGGCCTGGTCGGCGTGGTCGGCGACGCCACCCGCACGGACACCCTGCTGCGCGCCGAACTCCCCCGCGCGGCGCAGGTGGTGGTCGCACCGGAACGCGACGACACCGCCGTCCTGATCACCCTGACCGCCCGCCAGCTCAACAAGGCCGCCACCGTCGTGGCGGCCGTGCGGGAGGACGAGAACGCGCCGCTGCTGCGCCAGAGCGGCGCCGACGTGGTGGTGACCAGCTCCAGCTCGGCGGGGCGGCTGCTCGGCATGTCGATGCTCAGCCCGCACGCCGGCTCGGTGATGGAGGACCTGCTCACCTACGGCACCGGCCTGGACGTGGTGGAGCGCCCGGTCACCCGGGCCGAGGCCGGGCGCAGCCCGCGCGAGTGCGCCGACCTGGTGGTGGCGGTGGTCCGGGGGCGCCGGGTGCTCAACTACACCGACCCGGAGGCCGCCACCCTGCACCTCACCGACCGGGTCATCACCATCCGCCAGGCCACCCCGACGGCGTCCGGCTGACCGTCCGACCGATTGACCGACTGACCGGCGCGGGCCGCCGGGGCCGGGCCCGGGGCAGGACCGGGACCGCGACGGCGACGGGGGCTCAGGGCACCGGCAGGAGCTCCACCGGGGCGCCCGCCGGGACGCCGCCCGGCGGCACCACGGCGAGGGCCTCGGCCAGCGCCAGCCCGCGCAGCATCGCGGGGCCGTCGAAGGCCAGGCCCACCACCCCCCGCACGGTCCGCCGGACGGGCACCAGCCGGGTGTCCTGCGGATGGCCGGCCAGCGCCTCGGCGGCCGGCGCCACGCACGGGCCGGCGGCGGCCCGCCCGGCGAGCGCGTGGAGCAGCGGCAGCGCCAGCGTGACCGTCCCCGCGACCGCGGCCAGCGGATTGCCGGGCAGCCCCACCAGGTGGCGGCCGTCCGGGAGTTCGGCGAGCAGCATCGGGTGGCCGGGGCGGACGGCCACCCCGTCCACCAGCAGCCGGGCACCGGCCGCGCCCAGCGCCCGGTGCAGGAAGTCGACCGGCCCGGCGGCGGTGCCGCCGGTGGTGACCAGCACGTCGGCGGGCGAGTGCCGGACGGCGTCGCGGAGCAGGTCGAAGTCGTCGCGTACCGACCGCCGGCCGAGCACCTCGGCGCCGGCCGCGCACAACCAGGGCTGCAGCAGCGGCCCGAGCGCGTCCCGGACCATGCCCGGCCGCGGCAGCCCGGACTCCTGGAGTTCGTCGCCGAGGACGAGCAGGTCGACGGTGGGGCGGCGGTGCACGGCGAGCCGGTCGTGCCCGCAGGCCGCGGCCAGGCCGAGGACGGACGGACCGACCCGGGTCCCGGCCGGGAGCAGCCGATCGCCCCGGTGGCACTCCTGCCCGCGCGGGCGGACGTCCTGCCCGGGGGCGAGGCCACCCGGTGTGCGGTCGTGCAGCAGGGCGCCGTCCGGGCGGCCGTGCTCGCGCCGCAGCACGGCGGTGGCCCCGGGCGGCAGCTGGGCCCCGGTGGCGATCTCCACCGCGGCGCCGTCCGGGAGCGGCCCGGCGCCGGCCGGTTCTCCGGCGAGCAGTCGGCCGGCCGGGCGCCAGGGGCCCGGGCCCGCGACGGCCCAGCCGTCCATCGCGGAGGTGTCGAAGGCGGGCAGGTCGGTGAGCGCGGTGAGCGGCTCGGCGAGGGTCCGGTCGAGCGCGTCCGCGAGGTCGACCCGCAGCGGCTCCGCCGGTCGCCGGCCGGCCCGGCGGGCCGCCTCGCGGGCCCGCTCCCAGGTCAGCTCGTGGACGGCGTCGCCCGCGGTGATCCGGCCGGCCGCAGTGCCGGGGCCCGGGGAGGCGGCGCCGGGAGGCGGGCCGCCCGCACGGTGGTCGCCCGGACGGTGGTCGCCCGGACCGGGCGTCCCCGGTTCCGCGCCCGCCAGGACGCTCACGTCCCGTCCGGCGGGGTGGCGGCGGTCCAGCGCTCCGCGAGGGCCACCGTGCGCCGGGTGGCGGCGTCCACGGCCTGCGCCCCGCCGCCCTGCTGGGCGGCCGCGTAGCCGATCAGGAAGGCGGTCAGCGGGGCCGCCGGGCGGGCCACCCCGTGCGCGACCACCCGGGTGAGGTCCAGCAGTCCGGGTACGTCGACGTCGAGTTCGATGCCCAGCTCGTTGCTGACCTCGGCGATCCAGTCGTCCAGCGTGCGCTCCATGGCACCCATGCTGCCTGATCCGGCGCGGAGCGCGATGTTGGGGCGGTGAGCAGCGCGCGTCGTTTCGCTCACCCGCGGCCGGCGGCGGCTGTGAGCGGGCCCGATCACGCCCGCCCGGGCCCGCCCGGCGGCCGCCCGGCGCCGGCCCGCTCGCGGGCCCGGGCCAGTTCCTCCCAGGTGTCGCAGTCCTGGGTGACGTCCTCGGTGTCCGCGAGTCGTACGGTGCGCAGTCCGCCGGTGAGCCGGCGCAGCGGGACGCCCGCCGGGTCCCCCAGGGCGGCGAGGGCGGCGCGCAGCGCGGCGGTGCGGTAGGCGGCGGCGAGCGGCTGGTCCCGGCCGGCCGCGTCCACCAGCAGGGCGGCCTCGGGGGCTTCGTCCGGCCCGGTCCGGTCGGGGCGGTCGAGCGCGGGGCCGTCGAGCGCGGGGCCGTCGAGCGCCTCGACCAGGCGGTGGACGGTCCGTTCGTCGAGGAAGGGCAGGTCGGCGGCCAGCAGCAGCACGGTGGCCGAGTCCACCCGGGCCAGGCCGGCGGCGACCGCGGCGACGGGTCCGCCGCCGGGCGGCTCCTCCCTGGTCCACCGCAGTCCGGTGCGGGCGGTCGGGCGGACGGGCCCCACCACCACGGTGGCGGCGGCGCCCGCGCAGGCGGCGAGCACCCGGTCGAGGAGGGTGTCCGCGCCCACCGTCAGGCCCGGCTTGTCCGCCCCGCCGAGGCGCCGCGCCGCGCCGCCGGCGGCCACGATGGCGTCGTACGGTGTCATGCCGTCAGTATCCGCCGACGGGCGCGGTTCCCGTCGCGGACCGCGGGCGGGCCGAGCGGGTCCGCCCGAGTCGGGCAGGCCGGGGAGGCCCCGGTCAGGTCCGGCCGGGGCCGGCGTCGAGGTCGTCGTCCTCCACGATCTCGCCCTCGACGATCTCGTCCTCGCTCTCCCGCCGCACGGCCTGTTCCCGGGCCACGTTGGCGGCGGCGCCGTGCTCCAGGATCGCGGGCAGCGTGAGCCCGGCGTACCGCTCGTTCATCGCCGCGACCAGTGCCTCCGCATCCGTGGGGTGCTCGCGCAGCCGCTCGTCGAAGTCCTTCAGGTACTGGCCGGTGAAGGCCAGCACCTCGGCGGCGTCGTCACCGAGGTCGGCCGCCCGGTGCCCGGCGATCACGCGTTCGACGCCGAGTTCGGCGATCCGGCCCAGGTTGCGCCGCCATTCGGCGCGCTGCTCGGGTGTGGTGTCCGCGGTCCAGACGTGGGTGCCCTGGTAGGCGAAGTCCCCGGCGACCACGGTGCGGATGCTCGGCACGTGCACCACGGTGGAGCCGGCGCAGTCGCCCTGGCCGAGCAGCAGCACGGGGATCAGCTGGCGGTCGACCATCAGGGGCTGCGGGAGCAGCTGCGCGGGCACCAGCGGATGGTCGGGGATGTCGTCCCCGTAGACCGGCTTCCACTGGGCGACCTTGGCGGCGGCGGTGCGCATGATGCCCTCCACCACGGGCGGGGCGGCCAGCAGCTGCGCCTCGGGGAAGAGCCGCAGCACCTCCTCGGCACCGAAGTAGTGGTCGGGGTGCTGGTGGGTGATGACGATGGCCAGCAGTCGCCGGCCCTTGCCGGCCACCCACTCGGCGAGTTCGCGGCCGGCGCTGCGGGTCAGCTGGGCGTCCACCAGGATCGCGGTGCGCTCGCCGAGGATGAGCGTGGAGGTGGCGAAGAAGGCCGACTCGGGGCCGGTGAAGACCGCGATCTCCAGCGGGCGGACGTCCCGGGCGCCGGGGTGGTGGGCCGCCGGGCCCGGTCCGGCGCTCTCCTCGGACGGGGACGGCGTCACTGTCTGCTCCCTGGTCGCGATCGGCGGGCGGGCCGGTTCTCGCCCCGGCCCGCCGTGTCCGACCAGCATGGGAGCTGGCGCCCCGGTTCGCCGGTTAGGCGCGCCCGGCCGAGTGGTGGGCCGGGCCGCCGTACGCCGCCGCCGGACGGGGTGCGCCGGGCGTTCAGGCGGCGAGCGCCTTGGCCTTGGCCTCGGCGGCCTGCAGGGCCTGCTCCTTGGAGATCCGGGCGTGCTCGATGAACTCGGCCAGCGCCGGGTTGACCGGGGCCAGGGTGAACTCGGGGACGATGAAGTCGACCTCCAGGCCGAGCATCCCGGTGAGCACCTTCTCCAGGTAGTTGGTGACGAACTCGAAGCTCTCGCGCGGGCTGCCCGGGCCGTACGAGCCGCCGCGGGCGGAGACCACGGTGACGGGCGTGCCGGCCGCCGAGGGGCTCTCGCCGCCGGTGCGCCCGACGATGATCACCTGGTCCAGCCAGGCCTTCAGGCTGGAGGGGATCGTGAAGTTGTACATCGGGGTGCCGATCACGATCGCGTCGGCCTGCTCCAGCTCCTCCGCGAGCGCCTCGCGCAGCGCGAGCGCCGCCTCCTGCTCGGGGCTGCGGTGCTCGGCCGGGACGAAGGGGGCGGTGATCGCGGCGCCGTCCAGGTGCGGGAGGGGCTCCGCGGCGAGGTCGCGGTGGATCACGGTGCCGCCGGGGTGCTGCTCCAGCCAGGCGTCGCGGAAGGCGGCGGAGACCTCGCGGGAGACGGAGCCGTCGAGGAGGGCGGAGGAGTCGATGTGCAGGAGCGTGGGCATGGTGACCTCGAATTGATTAGGAGCTGAGCTTTAGTGGGGAGCTGCTAATAACGTAGCAGCTTACTTTTCTATAGTCACTAGCGGACGGCCGGTACCCTGTAGTCATGGCCACGCAGGAGGTACCGACGAGCACGGCCGAGCCCTGCGCAGGCGTGGGCCTCGCCATCACCCGGGCCTTCGCGCTGCTCGGCAAGCGCTGGAGCGGGCTGGTCGTCGCGGTGCTGGACAAGCACGGGCCCAGCTACTTCTCCGAAGTACGCCGCGCCGTGCCCGGCATCAGCGAGCGGATGCTCTCCGACCGCCTCACCGAGCTCGCCGACGCCGGGCTCGTCCTGCGCCAGGTCGACGAGGGCCCGCCACTGCGCGTCAGCTACCGCCTCACCGAGGCCGGCGCCGCACTCGGCCCCGCCCTGGGCGAGCTGGCCCACTGGGCCGAGGTGCACCTGCCCCCGGAGGCCCTGGAGCGCTCCTGCACGCCGGAGTGCTGACGGGAGCGCACCGCACGACGCCCGAGAACGCAACAGCACCCGGACCAGGAGGTCCGGGTGCTGCGCTGTTCTCGGGGTGCGGCGGCGAGGCTACTTGGCGCTGCTGCCGGCGCTCTTCCTGCCGGTGATCCGCTCGAAGCGGTCGGCGACGCCCCAGGAGGTGACCCGCCACAGGGCCTCCAGGACGATGCTCCGGCTCATCTTCGACGCGCCGAGCTCCCGCTCGACGAAGGTGATCGGCACCTCGGCGACCTTGAAACCGGCCTTCACCGTGCGCCAGGCGAGGTCCACCTGGAAGCAGTACCCGGCCGAGGCGACCTCGTCCATGCCCAGCCCCAGCAGCGTCTCCTTGCGGAACGCCCGGTAGCCGCCGGTCACGTCGCGGATCGGCACGCCCAGCATCAGGCGCGAGTAGGTCGAGCCGCCGCGGGAGAGCAGCAGTCGCGACTTGGGCCAGTTCACGACCCGGCCGCCCGGCACCCAGCGCGAACCCAGCACCAGGTCGGCGCCGCGCAGCGCGGTCAGCAGCCGGTCCAGCTCCTCGGGGCGGTGGGAGCCGTCGGCGTCCATCTCGACCAGCACGTCGTAGCCGTGCTCGATGCCCCAGCGGAACCCCGCCAGGTACGCGGCGCCGAGCCCCTCCTTGCCCTTGCGGTGCAGCACCTGCACCTGCGGGTCCTCGGCGGCCAGCTTGTCGGCGATGTCACCGGTGCCGTCCGGGCTGTTGTCGTCCGCCACCAGCACGTGGACCTCGGGCACGGCGGCCCGCACCCGGCCGACGATCAGCTCGACGTTCTCAGCCTCGTTGTACGTCGGGATGATCACCAGCACCCTGCCGAGATCGGCAAAACTCTGCTGGGTCTCGGTCACGTGCAAGCCTCTCGAACGATGGGGGCGGGAAGCGCCGCCCGTACCCGCATCACAGGGATGCGGGACCTGTCGGACGGCCCGCGGAGACAGAAAGTCTTGGGAACCGGCATCCTATACCGCACCCGGACGGCCGTTTTTCACGCGGTTGGCGACGACGGTCCGCAGCCGGACGGCCGACCGCTCGAACGGATTGCCAAGCCGTACGATCAGTCGGCTAGGGTCGTCTCCCGGCCTCGGCCAGGATTGACCGCGCCCGCAGGGCCCCCGCCCGGCGATCCGGCGCCCCCGCCAGTGCCGAAGGAGTAGGACCGCGCACATGGACCGGCTCGTCAACACCGTCCGCCCGTACGCCTGGGGTTCGGTCACCGCGATCCCCGAACTGCTCGGGCAGCAGCCCACCGGCGGTCCGCAGGCCGAGCTCTGGATGGGCGCCCACCCCGGCGCACCCTCCCGCGCCGACCGCGGCGACGGCCCGCGCGCGCTGGACGAACTGATCGCCGCCGATCCGCAGGGCGAACTCGGCGCCGCCACGGTCGCACGGTTCGGCACCGGGCTGCCCTTCCTGTTCAAGGTCCTCGCCGCGGGCATCCCGCTGTCCATCCAGGCGCACCCCACCCTGGAGCAGGCCCGCACCGGCTTCGCCGCCGAAGAGGCTCTCGGCATCCCCGCGGACGCTCCGCACCGGAACTACCGCGACGCCAACCACAAGCCCGAACTCATCTGCGCGCTCGACGAGTTCGACGGCCTCTGCGGGTTCCGCCGGCCCGCCGACGCGGCCCGCCTGATGGCCGCCCTCGACGTGCCCGCGCTCACCCCGCTGATCGACCTGCTGCGCCGCGAGCCCGCCTCCGACGCCCTGCGCGAGGCCCTCGCGACCGTGCTGTCCATGGACGGGGACACCGCGGCCCCGATCGTCCGTGCGACCGCCGACGCCGTGGACAAGGCCGCCGCCGGTGATCCGCAGGGCCCGTACGCGCCGTACGCGCTGATCGCCCGGACCTTCCCCGGCGACATCGGCCTGCTCGCCGGGATGCTGCTCAACCACGTCCGGCTCCAGCCGGGCGAGGCCCTCTACCTCGGCGCCGGAGTCCCGCACGGCTACCTGTACGGCACCGCGGTGGAGTTGATGGCCAACTCGGACAACGTGCTGCGGGCCGGCCTCACGCCCAAGCACATCGACGTCCCCGAACTGCTGAAGGTGGTCGGCTTCACCCCCTCCGACCCGGACGTGCTGCGGCCCGTCCCGGTGCCGGGCACGCCCGGCGAGGAGCTCTACCCCGTACCGATCGACGAGTTCCGGCTCTCCCGCTTCCGGCTGGGCGACGAGCCCCGCCGGATCGACGGCCGCGCCCCGCAGATCCTGCTCTGCACCGCAGGCACCGCCCGGCTGACCGCCGCCGACGGCCAGACCCTGGACCTCGCCCGCGGCGAGTCCGCCTTCCTCCCGGCGACCGGCGCCCACACCGCCCTCGCCGGCCCGGGCGCCACCCTCTTCCGGGCCACCGTCACGCTCTGAGCCCAGCCGCCGCCACCCCCCGTCCCGGAGGCCGGATGCCGCTTGCGACCCGAGGCCCCACGGCGAAGTGGGGCCTCGCCGCAGACGACATGGCGAGCTCGGAGCGCGCACCGACGGGTTTCCCCCGGCGCGCCGGTCCGTACGCGTGAGACCGACTCGCGCAAGGCTGGTCGCATGCGGAAACTGATCTACGGCATGAACCTGTCCCTGGACGGCTACATCGCCGCGCCCGGCGACGACATCGGTTGGAGCGTGCCGAGCGACGAGCTGTTCCAGTTCTGGTCCGACCAGTTGCAGGCCACCGACCTGTCGCTGTACGGGCGCAAGCTGTGGCAGACGATGAGCTCCCACTGGCCGACCGGCGACCAGCAGCCCGACGCCACCCCGGCGGAGAGCGAGTTCGCGCGCCGCTGGCGGGACATGTCGAAGGTGGTGTTCTCCTCGACGATCGACGAGGTCGACTGGAACACCCGCCTGGTCACCGGCGACGCGGTCGCCGAGATCACCCGGCTCAAGGCCGAGGACGGCGGCCCGATGGACATCGGCGGCGCGACGCTCGCCGCGGCGGCCATGCGGGCCGGGCTGATCGACGAGTACGTGCTGGCCACCGCGCCGGTCCTGGTGGGCGGCGGCACACCGTTCTTCACCGCGCTGGACAGCTGGGTGAACCTGAACCTGGTGGAGACGCGGACGTTTCCCAGCGGCGTGATCCTGACCAGGTACGAGACGAGGCGCTGAGCGCCCGTCCGGGGGCACGGGCCGTGTGCCCCGCGGGTGACACCCCCCGGTGGCCCGGACCACCGCCCGAACCGCCCGACCGGGAAACCGGGTTCGTGGTCACCAGGGGACGACGCCGTCGTCCTCGAAGAACGAACCGGTCGGGCCGCCGTCGGGGAGGGTGGCGAGCCGGATCGGGGTGGCTGCGCCCTCTGCGGGGGTGCGGGGTCCGTGGAAGCCGGTGAAGTCGGTCGCCACCAGGCCCGGGCAGGCGGCGTTGATGAGGATGTCGGTGCCGGCGAACTGTCGGGCGTACTGCAGGGTGAGGGCGTTGAGGAAGGACTTCGACGGTGCGTAGGCCGCCATGACGGGGCCGATCTCGATGTCCGGGTCCGCCTGTCGGGTCAGGGAGCCGACGCTGCTGGAGACGTTGACGATGCGCGGGGAGGCGGAGCGCCGCAGCAGTGGCAGCATCGCATTGGTCACCCGGACGACGCCCAGGACGTTGGTGTCCACGACGGTGCGGACCACCTCCAGGTCGAGCGTGGTCGGCTCCTGCAGCCATCCCGGGCCCATCTCGCCCGGGATGCCGGCGTTGTTGACCAGGGCGTCCAGGCGTCCGGCCAGTCGTTCGACCAGTTCCGCGGCGGCGGCGACGCTGCGGTCGTCGGTCACGTCCAGTGGCACCTCGAACGCGTCCACGCCGGCGGCGCGCAGTTTGCCGACGGCGGTTGCGCGCCGGGTCGCGTCGCGGGCTCCCACACCGACGCGGTAGCCGAGGCCGCCCAGTCCGGCCGCGATCTCGTAGCCGATTCCCTTGTTCGCGCCGGTCACCAGCGCGATCTTCGTTTCGCTCATGCAGATGATGTTGGCCCGTGGGCGGGTGGTGCGGCCAACACCGGTACGGTGCCCTGTCATACCCGGCGGGTATCACCGCGTATGCTGCGGCCGTGAACACCCTGGAGACCCGCGAGTTGAGGTACTTCGTGGCTGTGGCCGAGGAGTTGCACTTCGGGCACGCCGCCGAACGCCTCGGCATGGCCCAGCCGCCGCTGTCGCGGGCGATCCAGCAGCTCGAACGGCGCCTGGGGGTCTGCCTGTTGGAGCGCAACCGCCGTGGAGTCCGCCTGACCGGTGCCGGGGAGGTGCTGTTGCAGGAGGGCCGGGCGGCTCTGGACGCGGCCGCTGCCGCCGTCCGCCGCACCCGGCGCGCCGGGGGTGCCGACAGTCCTGGCGGCCCCCGCGGTCGGCTGGTCCTCGCGGTGAAGGCCGCCGCGTCCCACGAACTGCTGCGGAGGCTTCTCGACGCCTACGCGGCCGAGCCCGCCAGTGCCGAGATCGAGGTGGTGCCGTGCGGCATTCGCGAGCAGGAGGAGCTGCTGCGCGACGGACGCGCCGATGTCGCACTCATGCACACGCCGTGGAACTCCCTCGCCGGGTTCGACAGCGAGGCACTGGTGGCCGAGGGGCAGGTCGCCGTCCTGCCTGCCGGGCACCCCCTCGCCGCCCGCGCGACCCTGTCCCTGGCCGAGGTCAGGGACGTCCCCGGTCTGCCGCTCGCCCGCTGGCCCACCCGCGGCACCTACGCACCCGGCCCTGGCCCCGAGATCCACAACCAGACGCAACTGGCCCAGCTGATCGCCCTCGGACGCACCGTGGCGGTCGCCCCCGACTCCGCCCGCTCCTGGCTGTGGGCCGAGCACGCGGCCGTTCCCCTGACCGACGCACCGTCCGTCGTGACCCACATCGCCTGGCCCGCGCACAGCCGCTCCCTCGCCCTGGCCGGCCTGGTCGGCACGGCCGCACGCCTGTGGCCGGGTGAGCACGCGAAGCAGTGGGGATCCGCCGACACGGACGGGATCCGGTGAGGATTCGTCAGCTCCGGTGCGACAGGGCACGTTCGAGGCAAGCCGCCCACCCGCGCCATGACGTCGGCGTGGGACTGCGGCTGAGGACATGACGCGGAATCCGGAACGCCGCATTCGCTGTAGGTTCTCAGCCGCGATGTCATCCGCCAAGCTCCTGGCCTGTACGTCTTCGGGCTGTCTCACGCCGTGTCAGGCGAGCTCAGTCTCAGATCCGTGTCAGTTCCTCGTCGCCCGGTGATTCAGTCGGCGCTGTTGGGTCGGACCGTTCGGATCAACGTCTCAGCGGCGGACTGGTCTCCGGCCATGCGCCCTGCTCTGCGAATGTCCGCGTCGCTCATGGAGCGTGCCGTCCGGATCGCTTCGTGGATTCCGTCGCCGTTGCCGACCGTGAGCATCTTCAGGAACCAGCGCACGGCCTGTACCTCGTTGCGTGCCGCGCCGAGTCCGTCCCGGAAGCGCACCGCGACGGCGAACATGGCTGGGCCGTGACCGGCGATCGCGGCCTTCATGTACCAACTGAACGCATCGGACTCGCGGTCCAAGCCCGCGTACCAGTCCCCGAGCGCAGCACTCGCCTGATGAATGCCCTGGCCGGCCGCCTCCTTCAGAAGCGACATGACCTCCTGGGGACTCATCCGTTCCTTCGTCGAGTCGCCGTCCAGGTGGATCACGGCCAGGTTGTGCTTCGCGTAGGCGTCTCCGCCTTCAGCCGCCAGCCGGAACAGACGCTCCGCAGCCTCCAGGTCCTGCTCCACCCCAACGCCCTTGGCGTAGAGGTGCCCGAGCCCGCGCCGACCCGCCGGGTCTTCCTGGTCGGCAGCGAGCGAGAAGTGATGGAAGGCGGCGGCCGGCTCCCGGTCATGCTCCAGTGCGATCCCTCCCAGCAGGCTCCGGGCCTTCGCGTTTCCTTCCTCAGCCAGCTCTGTCAGCGCGGCTCGGAGTCGCGCCACTTCGGCCCGGGCAGCGGGATCGCCGCGCAGCGCGGACCGAAGTACCTGCTCCCCGTCGCTGACTATGTCGCTGACGGGGCCGAACCCGCTCGCACCTGGCAAAGGTCTCACTCCCCGGAACTGCTGGGCACGGTGCGGACCATTCTCAATCCCCTGTCTGATCGGCCAGTCAGATGACATTGCGACTGAGAAAATGACACGGGATTTGAGAACCTACAACGCCGCCGCTACTCCCGCGTCATGTCCACGAAGCGCGAGTAGTGGCCCTGGAAGGCCACGGTGATGGTGGCGGTCGGGCCGTTACGGTGCTTGGCGACGATCAGGTCGGCCTCGCCGGCGCGGGGGGACTCCTTCTCGTACGCGTCCTCGCGGTGGAGCAGGATGACCATGTCGGCGTCCTGCTCGATCGAGCCCGACTCACGCAGGTCGGAGACCATCGGCTTCTTGTCCGTACGCTGCTCGGGCCCACGGTTCAGCTGGGAGAGCGCGATGACCGGGACTTCGAGCTCCTTGGCCAGCAGCTTGAGGTTTCGCGACATGTCGGAGACCTCCTGCTGGCGGCTCTCGGCCCGGCGGGAGCCGCCGGACTGCATCAGCTGGAGGTAGTCGATGACGACCAGCTTCAGGTCCTGGCGCTGCTTCAGCCGGCGGCACTTGGCGCGGATCTCCATCATCGACAGGTTCGGCGAGTCGTCGATGTAGAGCGGCGCGTTGGTGACGTCGGGCATCCGGCGGGCGACGCGGGTCCAGTCGTCGTCCGTCATGTTGCCGGAGCGCATGTGGTGCAGGGCGACCCGCGCCTCGGCGGAGAGCAGGCGCATGGCGATCTCGTTGCGGCCCATTTCGAGCGAGAAGATCACGCTCGGCAGGCCGTTGGTGATCGAGCAGGCCCGGGAGAAGTCCAGGGCCAGGGTGCTCTTGCCCATCGCGGGGCGGGCCGCGATGACGATCATCTGGCCCGGGTGGAGGCCGTTGGTGAGCGCGTCGAGGTCGGCGAAGCCGGTGGGGACGCCGGACATCTGGCCCTGGCGGGAGCCGATCGCCTCGATCTCGTCGAGGGCCCCCTCCATGATGTCGGCGAGCGGGGCGTAGTCCTCGCTGGTGCGCTGCTCGGTGACGGCGTAGATCTCGGCCTGCGCGGCGTTGACGATCTCGTCCACGTCGCCCTCGGCCGCGTACCCCATGCCGGCGATCCTGGTGCCGGCCTCCACCAGGCGGCGCAGGACGGCCCGCTCGTGGACGATCTCGGCGTAGTACTCGGCGTTGGCCGCGGTCGGGACGGAGTTGACCAGGGTGTGCAGGTAGCCCGGGCCGCCGACCCGCGCGAGCTCCCCGCGCTTGGTCAGCTCGCTGGCGACGGTGATCGGGTCGGCCGGCTCGCCGCGCGCGTAGAGGTCGAGGATGGCGCTGTGGATCAGCTCGTGGGCCGGGCGGTAGTAGTCGAGCGGCTTGAGCACCTCGACCACGTCGGCGATGGCGTCCTTGGAGAGCAGCATGCCGCCGAGGACGGACTGCTCGGCCGCGAGGTCCTGCGGGGGCACCCGCTCGAACCCGTCGACGGGGCCGGAGCGCTCGGTGTCCTCGTCCCGCCGCTGCTTGCCGCCACCGCGCTGGAAGCCGCCCTCGCGCCCCTTGCCGCCGCCTCCGCCGCCCTGACCGCCCTGCCCGCCGCCGCCCGCGCGGCTGCGCGAGACCGGCAGCCGGTCGCCCGGCCCGTCCGGGAACGGGCCGTCGGCGAAGGACGGGCCCGCCGGGAAGGCGTCGTCGGACGGCTGCCAGTCGTCCTCCGGGGGCGGCGGAGCGTCGTGGTCGTCGTACTGGGGGCCGGTCACGCGTGTTCCCCGATCAGCGATTGGTGCGAGTTGGAGCAGGCCTTGCCGGTGACTCGGTGGAGCGGTGGTGCGCTCCTCTTTCTACGCCACCGTGCCGACAAATCGGACGGCGGGCAGTGGCTGGAGTGTCGGGCGAGCGACCCACGCTAAGGGGCCGGACGCCCTTCAGCCAAGATGGTTATCCACAGGCCGTGTGGATGACCGGCCCCACCCTGTGGAGAACTGCGCCAAACCTGTGGACACCCCTGTGGACAGCACTGTGGATAACCACACCATCTATCCACCGTCAACCTGCTGACCTGCGATTACCTCTTCCACCGGCTGTGCATGAGAAATAGTTCACACACCCGGGGGCCCGCACGTCCCCCGGCCCTGTGGATACCCTGCGCCCAGACCCTCGGTAATGGCCGATATCACGTTGCAGCTCTTACCTGTGGATGAGTACCCTGATCGCCATGACGCGCCCCGCAGACCGCAGCCGGCTGGACCGCCGCCGAGACGACGGGCGCCCGGACCCGCCGCGCCGGGACGACCGGCCCCGGGACGCCCCGCGCCGGCACGACCGCGAGATCCTCGCCCTCGCCGTGCCGGCCTTCGGCGCCCTGGTCGCCGAGCCGCTGTTCCTGATGGCCGACTCCGCGATCGTCGGCCACCTGGGCACGCCGCAGCTGGCGGGCGTCGGTGTCGCCTCCGCAGCCCTCAGCACCATCGCCGGCGTGTTCGTGTTCCTCGCCTACGCGACGACCGCCGCGGTTGCCCGCAGGATCGGCGCGGGCGACCGCCGGGCCGCCGTCCAGCAGGGCCTGGACGGCATCTGGCTCGCCCTGCTGCTCTCGCTCGGGGTGACCGCCCTGGCGCTGCTGCTCGCCCCCTGGGCGGTGTCCGTCCTGGGCGCCTCCCCCACCGCCGCGCCGCACGCCGTGACGTACCTGCGGATCAGCTCGCTCGGCCTGCCCGCGATGCTGATGGTGATGGCCGCCACCGGGGTGCTGCGCGGCCTGCAGGACACCCGGACCCCGCTGGTGGTGGCCGTCGGCGGCTTCACCGCGAACCTCGGCCTGAACGTCGCCCTGGTCTACGGCGCCGGCCTCGGCGTGGCCGGCTCGGCCTGGGGCACCGTGCTGGCCCAGACCGGGATGGCCGCCGTGTACCTGGTCGTGGTCGTCCGCGGCGCCCGCCGGGAGGGCGCGGGCCTGCGGCCGGACCCGTCCGGGATCCGCGCCTGCGCACGGGCCGGCGGCCCGCTGATGGTCCGCACGCTCAGCCTCCGCGCCGTCCTGATGATCGCCACCGCGGTGGCGGCCCGGCTCGGCGACGAGGGGATCGCCGCCCACCAGATCGCCATGAGCCTCTGGAACTTCCTGGCCTTCGCCCTGGACGCCATCGCGATCGCCGGCCAGGCCATCGTGGGGCGCTACCTCGGTGCCGGGGACGTCCCCGGCACCCGGGCCGCGACCCGGCGGATGGTCCAGTGGGGCGTGGGCTGCGGCGTCCTGCTCGGCCTGCTGCTGGTCCTCGCCAGGCCGCTGTACGTCCCGCTGTTCACCCCGGACCCGTCCGTCCAGCAGCAGCTGTACGGCGTCCTGCTGCTGGTGGCGCTGAGCCAGCCGGTCGCCGGGGTGGTGTTCGTGCTGGACGGCGTGCTGATGGGCGCCGGCGACAGCGGCTACCTGGCCTGGGCGATGCTCGGCACCCTGATCGCCTTCGTCCCGGCGGCCCTCGCGGTGCCCGCCCTGGGGCTCGGCGTGACCGGCCTCTGGTGGGCGATGAACGTGTTCATGCTGGTCCGCGGCGCGTTCCTGTGCGGCCGGGTGCGGACCGGCAGGTGGCTGGTGACCGGCGCCGTCCGGGCCTGACCCGATCCGCACCGCCGCCACCCGACACCGACACCGCGCCGGCGGACCGGCCCCGACCGGGTCGCCCCGAGGGGGCCGGGCAGGAACGACCGAGGGCCGGGCTCCTTGCGGAACCCGGCCCTCAGGCCACTGCTACGGGACTCAGGCGGAGACGACGGCGACGTCGAGGTTGGCCTGGACGTCGGCGTGCAGCTTGACCGAGACCTTGTGGGTGCCCACGGTCTTGATCGGCGAGGCGATCGCGACGGCGCGCTTGTCCACGACCGGGCCGCCGGCGGCCTTGACGGCCTCCACGACGTCGGCCTGGGTCACCGAGCCGAACAGGCGGCCGGCGTCGCCGGAGCGAACGGCCAGCTTGACCTGGAGGCCCTCCAGCTTGCCCTTGACCTCGTTGGCGGCCTCGAGCGTCTGGATGGCGTGCACCTTGCGGGCGCGACGGATGGCGTCGACGTCCTTCTGGCCGCCCTTGGTCCAGCGGATGGCGTAGCCACGCGGGACCAGGTAGTTGCGGGCGTAGCCGTCCTTGACCTCGACGACCTCGCCGGCGCCACCGAGACCCGGCACCTCGTGAGTGAGGATGATCTTCATTATTCGGTCACCCTCTCTTAGCGCGCGGTGCTGGTGTAGGGCAGCAGCGCCATCTCACGGCTGTTCTTCACGGCCGTGGCGACGTCGCGCTGGTGCTGGGTGCAGTTGCCGGTGACCCGGCGGGCGCGGATCTTCCCGCGGTCGGAGATGAACTTGCGGAGCAAGTTCGTGTCCTTGTAGTCAACGTAGTTGACCTTGTCCTTGCAGAAGACGCAAACCTTCTTCTTAGGCTTGCGAGCAGGCGGCTTCGCCATCGTGTGCTCCATTTGGGTTTCACGGTCCGGACCCGCGGGTCAGCGCGGGGATCCGGGCCGCACGAAATCTGTCAGCTTTAGAACGGGGGCTCTTCCGAGAAGCCGCCACCGGACGGGGCACCCCAGCTGCCGCCACCCTGGTTGCCACCAGAGGGAGCGCTGGACGCCCACGGGTCGTCGGACGGACCGGACTGGCCGCCGCCGGAGTTTCCACCCCAGCCACCGCCGCCCTGCTGTCCGCCACCGCCGTACCCGCCGCCCTGCTGGCCGCCGCCGCCGAAGCCGCCACCACCACCAGGACCGCCGGAGCCGCCGGGGGCACCGGACCGGTTGGCCCGGGTGACCTTGGCGGTCGCCGAGCGCAGGCTCGGGCCCACCTCGTCGACCTCGACCTCGAAGACCGTCCGCTTCTCGCCTTCCTTGGTCTCGTAAGACCGCTGGCGCAGTCGGCCCTGCACGATGACGCGCATGCCGCGCTGCAGCGACTCGGCCACGTTCTCCGCCGGCTGACGCCAGACGTTGCACGTGAGGAAGAGGCTCTCGCCGTCCTTCCACTCGTTCGTCTGGCGGTCGAAGGTGCGGGGGGTGGACGCGATGCGGAACTTCGCGACCGCCGCACCCGACGGGGTGAAGCGCAGCTCAGGATCGTCGACGAGATTGCCGACGAGGGTGATGACGGTCTCGCCTGCCATGGTGGTGGTGACCTCTCGATGGAGTCCGCGTTCAATGCTCGTCGCGTTGTTTCACGTGAAACAGGCGACGCGAGTCACCTGGCGCCCGGGGGCGTCAGAGGTGGCTCAGTGGGTGTCCGGGCGCAGGACCTTGGTCCGGAGAACCGACTCGCTCAGGCTGAGCTGGCGGTCGAGCTCCTTGACGACCTCAGGCGTGGCCTTGAGGTCGATGACCGAGTAGATGCCCTCGGACTGCTTGTTGATCTCGTAGGCCAGACGGCGACGACCCCAGGTGTCGACCTTCTCCACGTTGCCGCCACCGGTGCGGACGACGTTGAGGAAGTTCTCGATCAGGGGGGAGACAGCGCGCTCCTCGACCGACGGGTCGAGGATGACCATCAGCTCGTAGTGACGCATAAGTAACCCACCTCCTTTGGACTCAACGGCCACGGTCTCTCCGTGGCAGGAGGGTTGTGCAGCGTCGGCACCGGAGCAGTGACGACTCGGCTCACCGTAGTGGCCGGGTCCGACAATGGGCCCGCCGTTCCCGCAAGAGGGCACGAGGGGGCACAACTACACCAGTGCAGACCGCACAGCCTACCCGCACCCGGTCGGCCGAACAAAACGCATAGGGGTTGTGATCCATGCCCCAACCGCCGCAATCTGGACGGAACGGCCGCGACGGACGCGACCGCCGCTCGTTCGTCTCCTCCCCAGGAGGTGGGATCCATGGCACTGTCCACGAACCGGTTCCCCGCACTGACCCTCAACACCGACGGCCACCGGCACCCCCGCGAGAACACCCTGGTGGGCGTCACCGCCCTGCTCGGGGTGCTGGCCTTCACGACCTCGTTCTTCTACAACCTCCATCTGCTGAGCTCGTTGGCCGGCCTCTTCGGCGTGATCACGGGGATGTGGGGCCAGTTCATCTCGGTCACCACGGCCGAACGGTTCGTGCTGGTCATCGCGACGGGCATGTCCGCCTGGGGCTTCTACCTGGGCATCGCCCACGGCGGAATCTGGTGAGCCCCGCGCGTTGACGCGCCCGCCGGAGCCGCCCCGTGCGGAACCGCAGGCGCCCCCGTCTCGTACCTATCCGAGGAGAGGTGACCGGACGGGGGCGTCGCACTGCCCGCGCCCGCTCCGGTCCGGGATCCGGACGATAGGGTCACTGCCAGACCCCCTGGGCAGCAAAGCCCGACCAACAAGGAGCACCCAGCATGAGTCTGCGCCTGAGGACGATCACCCGCGAAGAGCACCTCGCCTTCATCAGGACCCGCGCCTCGGCCAGCCACATGCAGGTGCCGTCCTGGGGCGACGTGAAGGCCGAGTGGCGCTCGGAGTCGATCGGCTGGATCGACCAGTCGGGAGAGATCGTCGGAGCCGGCCTGGTGCTCTACCGCCAGCTCCCGAAGATCAAGCGTTACCTGGCGTACCTGCCCGAGGGCCCGGTGATCGACTGGTTCGACCGCGACCTGGACCGCTGGCTGGAGCCGATGCTGGCGCACCTCAAGGCGCAGGGCGCCTTCTCGGTCAAGATGGGCCCGCCGGTGGTGATCCGGCGCTGGGACGCGCCGACCATCAAGGAGGCGATCGCCGCCAAGCAGGCCAAGCGACTGCGCGACGTCGAGGCCGACTGGTACGAGGCCCGCGCCTTCGAGGTCGCCGACCGGCTGCGCAAGGCCGGCTGGCTGCAGGGCGAGGACGGCGGCGCCGGCTTCGGTGACGTGCAGCCGCGCTACGTGTTCCAGGTGCCGCTGGCCAACCGCTCGCTGGACGACATCCAGAAGGGCTTCAACCAGCTCTGGCGCCGCAACATCAAGAAGGCCGAGAAGAGCGGCGTCGAGGTCGTCCAGGGCGGCTACGACGACCTGGCGGTCTTCCACCAGCTCTACCTGGTGACGGCCGAGCGCGACCGCTTCACGCCGCGTCCGCTCGCCTACTTCCAGCGGATGTGGAAGGCCCTGACGGCCGAGGACCCGAACCGGATGCGGCTCTACATCGCCTACCACGAGGGCGAGCCGCTGGCCGCGACCACCATGCTCGTGGTCGGCGAGCACGTCTGGTACTCCTACGGCGCCTCGGCGAACCACAAGCGCGAGGTCAAGCCGTCGAACGCCGTCCAGTGGCGGATGATGCGCGACTCCTACGCCCTCGGCGGCGGCGTGTACGACCTGCGCGGCATCAGTGACACCCTGGACGAGAACGACCACCTGTTCGGGCTCATCCAGTTCAAGGTGGGCACCGGCGGCCAGGCCGCCGAGTACCTCGGCGAGTGGGACTTCCCGCTCAACAAGCTGCTGCACAAGGCCCTCGACATCTACATGTCGCGGCGCTGAGCCCCGCTCGGCCCCTGTCCCCCTTCCTCGTCCGCATTCCCTCCGGGAGATGACCCGATGACGCTGTCGCTCTACCTCGACACCGCCCGCTGGCGTGCTCACCAGCAGTCCGTGCTGGCCGAGTTCCCCGGCCTGGTGCCCGTGGCCAAGGGCAACGGCTACGGCCTGGGCAACCAGCGGCTCGCCGAGGAGGCGACCCGGCTGGGCACCGGCATCCTGGCCGTCGGCACCGCCTACGAGGCGGCCGAGGCGGCCACCTGGTACGGCGGCGAGCTGCTGGTGCTGACGCCGTACCGGATCGGCGAGGAGGTGCTGCCGCTGCCGCACGCCCGGGTCATCCGCACGGTGGCGAGCACCGCGGCGCTGCGGGCGGTGCCGGGCGCGCGGGTGGTCGTGGAGTGCATGACCAGCATGCGGCGGCACGGCATCGCCGCGGGTGAGCTGGCCGCGGTCGCCGAGATGGTGGACAGCGTCTCCTTCGAGGGCCTGGCCCTGCACCTGCCGATGGACCGGCCGGACGGCTCCGACCCGGTGGACGAGGTCGCGCACTGGGTGGACGCCGCCGGCGCGGCCGGCCTGCCGACCCGCACCGTGTTCGTCAGCCACCTCGGCGCGGCGGGCATGGCCCGGCTCGCCGAGCGCTACCCCGCGACGGTGTTCCGGGCCCGGATCGGCACCCGGCTCTGGCTCGGCGACGGCGGCGCCCTGGAGGTCCGCGGCACGGTCCTCGACGTGACCCCGGTGGTCAAGGGCGACCGGTACGGCTACCGCCAGCACCCGGCGCCCTCGGACGGTCACCTGGTGGTGGTCACCGGCGGCACCGCGCACGGCATCGGGCTGGAGGCACCGAAGTACGTCCAGGGCGTCTCGTCCCGGGCCAAGGGCATCGCCCGGGCCGGCCTGGCGACGGTCAACAAGACCCGCTCGCCGTACAACTGGGACGGCAAGCAGCTGTGGTTCGCCGAGCCGCCGCACATGCAGGTGTCGCTGCTGTTCCTGGGCTCCGAGACCCGGCCGCCGGCCATCGGGGACGAACTCGGGCTCCAGGTGCGGCACACCACCACCCACTTCGACCGGGTGGTCGACCGCTGACCACCGCGCAGCACGGCACGCGAACGGGCCGGCGGCCGCACCCGAGGGTGCGGCCGCCGGCCCGTTGGCGTCGAGGGCGGTAGGCCCCCGGTCAGTGCTCGGCCGACGGCCGGGGCAGGCCCGGGACGTCCTCTCCGGCGGGGAGGGAGTCCGCGGCGCTCAGCCAGCCCTCGGCGCCGGCCGGGGCGTAGGCCGCGTAGGTCGCCTCCTCCCGGAGCCGGCGGGCCGTACCGACCACGAAGTGGTCCGGGGCGCCGTCCAGCACCCCGCCGGAGGGGTCGTCGCTGCCGTCCCAGCGGACCGGGTCGCGGTCCGGCAGCAGGATGTCGCGGACGATCACGGCGCACAGGTAGAGCGTGCCGAGCAGGTGCAGGACGACCGCGAAGTGGTACCAGGAGTCGCCGAGGCCGTGCTGCTTGCCACCCGTGACGAACCCCAGGTGGGACCAGATGCCCAGGGTGTAGAGCACCTCGCAGGCCTGCCAGATCAGGAAGTCCCGCCAGCGCGGCCGGGCCAGCACCGCGAGCGGGATCAGCCAGAGCACGTACTGCGGCGAGTACACCTTGTTGGTCAGGATGAACGCGGCGACGATCAGGAAGCCCAGCTGCGCGAAGCGCGGGCGGCGGGGGGCCGACAGCGCCAGCCAGCCGATCGCCAGGGAGCACAGCACGAGCAGCAGGGCGATGTAGGTGTCGAGGTTCTCCAGCCCCACGCCGCGGTTCTGCATCAGGATCACCCAGAAGGAGCCGAAGTCCTCCTTGCGGTGCTTGCTGAAGGTGTAGAACGTCGCCCAGCCGTCGAAGTTCGCCAGCATGACCGGCACGTTGACGAGCAGCCAGGCCACCACCGCGCCGCCCAGCGCCTGCCCGAAGGCCCGCCACCGGCCGGCCCGCCAGCAGAGCACCAGCAGCGGTCCGAGCAGCAGCACCGGGTAGAGCTTGGCGGCGGTGGCCAGGCCGATGAACACGCCGGCCCAGACCGTCTTGGAGCTGGACCAGCAGGCCATCGCGACGGCGGCCAGGGCGACCGCCAACAGGTCCCAGTTCACGGTGGAGTTGAGCGCCAGGCAGGGCGCCAGTGCGAACAGCAGGGCGTCCCAGGGGCGGCGGCGGTGGGTGCGCGAGACGGCCACCACCGCGATCACGGCGCAGGCCATCAGCAGGCCCGCGTTGATCGCCCAGAACCACTGCTCCTGCTGCTGGCCGGTGCCGCCGCCCGGCGTGAGCCAGGCCGCGACCTGCATGAACAGGCCGGTGAGCACCGGGTATTCGAGGTACTGCATGTCCGGCGAACCCTGCGGGATCTTGTCGACGTACGGGTGCAGTCCGTCGGCGAAGCCCCGGCCGGTGAACAGGTGCGGGATGTCGCTGTAGCAGGCGTGGACGTACTGAGGCGAGCCGGCCTGGAACCAGCCGCCGTCGTAGCAGGGCAGCTTCTGCATCATTCCGAGGACCGAGGTCAGGATGACCGCGAGCGCCAGGAAGCGCGCCGGGATCCACCAGGAGACGCCGAGCAGGGCCCGCCGGCCGGGCGGGCCGCCGATCACCTCGCTGCCGGCCGCCGCGACCGGGTCCTCGTCGGCCGGCACGACGACCGTGTCCGGCTGCGGGGCGGGCCGGCCCGCGGGCCCCTCGGCCACCGCGACCGGGGCGTGGGCGCCTGCTCCGGGGGCCTCGTCGGGCCGGTCCGGCCCGGTGGAATCGTCACGCGCGCTCGACGTCATGCCGGACATCCTGCCGCACCATCGGCGGGTGGACGAGGAGGCCCCCGCCGACGGCGCCCGCCGGTCGGGGAAAAGGCGCCCGCCGGCCGGCGGGGTGGGGTCCGCCGCCCCCCGGAACACGACGGTGGCGGCCCTCCTGGGAGGGCCGCCACCGTGGGGTCTGGCGTGTTCGGGCCCGGCGGCCGGCGACCCCCGTGGGTCACCGGCCGCCGGGCCCGTCCGTCACGGCACCGGGGCGCCGCTGGCGGTCGGCTTCCCGGGCTTGGTCGGGTCCGCCGTGGACGCGCTCGGACTCGGCGAGGTGCAGGTGAGCAGCGGGATGCAGCTCTGGCCCGGCGTCGGTCGGGTCCTGGTCGCGGTCGGGCTGGGCGAGCTGTCCGGGCAGTCCACCCCGGGCACGCAGGTGGGCACGACCGCGGTGGGCTGCGGCGCCGGCACGACCGGTGCCTCGGTCGCCGGGGGCGCCGTCTCGGTGGCCGTCGGCGAGGCGGTCGGGGAGGCGGTGCTGGGCGCGCCCGAGGAGTCGATCTGGCTGCCGACCGGCTCGGGGGTCGGGAAGTTGACCTTCTTCTCGTTGGCCAGCGCGGCCTTCATGTAGCGGGTGAAGATGTCGGTGGGGGTGTCACCACCGTGGTTGGAGTCCTTGCCACCGGTGCCGTTGAGGGTCTTCAGCCCCGGGTTGCTCGGGTCCTCGCGCCACATCGAGACGGCGGTGGAGAGCTGCGGCGTGTAGCCGACCCACCAGGCCGACTTGTTCTGGTCGGTGGTGCCGGTCTTGCCGGCGACCGGGCGGCCGAGCGCGTTGCTCTTGCTACCCGTACCGTTCTTGGCCACGTTGACCAGCACGTCGGTGATGTTGTCGGCCACGGCCGCGTCCAGCACCTGCTTGAGCTCGGGCTTGGCGAAGCCGGGCTTCTCCTTGCCGCTGTACTCGACCTTGGTCACCGAGTAGGGGTCGGCCTCCTTGCCGCTGGCGGCGAAGGTGGCGTAGGCCGAGGCCATCCGGATCGAGCTGGGGGTGGAGGTGCCGAGGGCGAAGGTGGGGGTCTTCGGGTCGGTGAAGGTCTCCTTCTTCAGCCCGAGCTTCTCCGCCATGTCGGCGACGTTCTGACCGCCGACATCCTGGTTGAGCTGGACGAACGGGACGTTGTACGACCACTGCATGGCCTGCCGCAGCGAGATGTACCCGCGCTTGGCGGAGTCCTCGTTCTTCTGCCGGTACGGCTTGCCGTCGTCGCCGATCACCAGGGAGCCGTCCGGCTTGCGGATCTCGCTCATGTCGTCGGAGAGGTAGCGGCTGTCGGCGTTGATCCGCGCCGGCTTGCCCTGCTTGTCGGTCTCGGTGAGCACGCCGTTCTGCATGGCGGTGGCCAGCACGAAGGGCTTGAAGGTCGAGCCGACCGGGATGCCCTTGGCGTCCGCGTTGTTGTCGTAGTGGTTGTTCTCCACGCCGGGGCCGCCGTAGATGGCCACGATGGCACCGTCACCGGGCCGGACCGAGGCCGCGCCGACCTGGACGAACTTGTCGAGCTCCGGCCGCTTGGTGACGTTCAGCGTCTCGGCCTGGACGTCGTCGACGGCCTTCTTGAGGGCGTCGACCTTGTCCTTCTCGAAGGTCGTGTAGACCTTGAAACCACCCTTGTCGATCTGCTGCTGGGTGATCGTCTTGTCCTTGGCCATGATGAACTTGTTGGCCGTGTCGACGAGGTAGCTGACCTCGCCGTTCATGTTGGCGGCCGGCTTGCGCGGGATCGGGTCGGGGAAGACGGTGCACTTCGCGCGGTCCTCGGCGGTGATCGCCTTGGTCTTGACCATCAGGTCGAGGATGGCCTTCCACCGGCTCTCGGCGCGGGCGTGGTTGGCCGGGCTGAGCGAGGGGTCCTGGACGGCGGCGCCCTTGAGCAGGTTCGCCAGCATCGCGCTCTGGCAGATGTCGACGTCCTTGGCGTTCACCCCGTAGTACGACTGGGCCGCCGCCTGGATGCCGGTCGAACTGCGGCCGAACCAGCTGGTGTTCAGGTAGCCCTTCAGGATGTCGTTCTTCTCCATCTGCTGATTGATCTTCAGCGTGATGAAGAACTCCTTCACCTTCCGGTCCAGGGTCTGCTCCTGGCTCAGGTAGGCGTTCTTGACGTACTGCTGGGTGATGGTCGAGGCGCCCTGGGTCTGGCCGCCCTTGGCCATGTTGTACAGGGCGCGCAATATGCCCTTGGGGTCGATGCCCGGGTCGGTCCTGAACGTCTCGTTCTCGGCCGCGATGACGGCGTTCTGGACGTTGACGCTTATGTCGCTGAGCTCGACGATCTGCCGGTTGGTCTCGCCCTTGCGGGTCATCTCCGAGCCGTCGGCCCAGTAGTAGATGTTGTTCTGTTCCTTGACCAGGTCGTGGATGTCCGGGACGGTCGTGTTCGCGTAGGCGACACCGACCGCGGCCACGCCGCCTCCGAAGAACAGCAGGAAGCCCGAGAGCCACAACCGCCAGGACGGCACCCAGCGGCGCACGCCGGTCTTGCCGAAGCGCGGGTAGTCGATGAACCGTTTCTTGCCGGGCTTGCCCGGGCCCTGGGCTCCGCCCCGGCCGGCCGGCGGTTCGGCGGCGCCGCGCTTGCCGCCCTTCTGGCCGGCCTTGCGCAGCTCGGCGCGGGTCATCCGGGGCTGCTGCGCGGTGTCCCTCGCGCCGCCCGGGCGCCGGCGGCCGAGGCCGTCCGAACGGAGTTCGTCACCGCCGGGCACCGCACCGCCCGCGGGCGCGCCCGCGGGCGGACTGCCGTGGGCGTTGGGGCGGCCGCCGCCGGGGCGCTGGTCACCGCCGCCCGGGTGGTCCGACCGTCGCCGTCGTTCGCTCATCTTCCAGCAACTCCTCGTCAGGCCGTCGAGCCTGAAGGCAGGGTTCACGTCCGATGCCCGTAACCGCCCTAACCCCGGAGGTGGTCCTCGTGCACACGCGACAGCGTACGCACCTACGAACCGTTGCTATTCGGGCATCAGTCACCAATCGCCCCATAACGACGGCAGATCATTACAGGCCCGTTGCCTTGCGGCCCTTGACCGCCTTCCTGTGATCACAACCACGCGCGCCCCCCTTGCCCGTTCGGGGACCCCGGTTTACTGTTCTCGATATATCGAGTCGATACATCGGCGCGACATACGACAGACCAGTGGGGAAGGAGGCGGCCGGCATGAGCAGGCGGTCGGGAGTACTGGAGTTCGCCGTGCTCGGCCTGCTCCACGACGCCCCGATGCACGGGTACGAGCTGCGCAAGCGGCTCAACGTCCTGCTCGGATCGTTCCGCGCCTTCTCCTACGGCACGCTCTACCCCTGCCTGAAGAGCCTGGTGGCCCAGGGCTTCCTCGTCGAGGACAACCCGGATGCCGAGTACGTCCCGGCCACCGCGCTCAACGGCAAGCGATCGAAGATCGTCTACCGGCTCTCCCCCGAGGGCAAGGAGCGCTTCGAGGAGCTGCTGGCCGACTCGGGCCCCGACGCCTGGGAGGACGAGCACTTCGGCGTCCACTTCGCCTTCTTCGGCCAGACCGACCGGGCCGTGCGGATGCGCGTCCTGGAAGGACGCCGCAGCCGGCTGGAGGAACGGCTGGAGCGGATGCGCAGTTCCATCGCCCGCACCCGCGAGCGGTTCGACGACTACACGCTCGAACTGCAGAGACACGGGCTGGAGTCGGTGGAGCGAGAGGTCCGCTGGCTCAACGAGCTGATCGAGACCGAGCGTGCCAACCGGACGGTTCGGGGCGGGCCCTCACCCGCCCCGGCGAGCACCGACAAGACTTCGGACGGCCGTGGCCAGGAGGTCGGGACAACCGACCGGACCGAGCCACCGTACGACCGCCCGGGGCGCTCCGCTCAGGAGCGCTGACACCTCGCCGCCCCGCGCGGCGCGGTAGGAGTGGGCGCCTCGTGCGCCCGTCAGACAGTCATTCAGTCATTGCAGAAGCAGCAGGACGAGAGCCGCCGGTTCCGGCGGGCCTCATGAGATCAGAGGGAGCAACCGGAATGGGTTCGGTTCGCGTAGCCATCGTGGGCGTCGGCAACTGCGCCGCGTCGCTGGTGCAGGGTGTCGAGTACTACAAGGACGCCGACCCGGCCGGCAAGGTCCCCGGGCTGATGCACGTGCAGTTCGGCGAGTACCACGTCCGTGACGTCGAGTTCGTCGCCGCGTTCGACGTCGACGCCAAGAAGGTCGGTTTCGACCTGGCCGACGCCATCGGCGCCAGCGAGAACAACACCATCAAGATCTGCGACGTGCCGCCGACCGGCGTCACCGTGCAGCGTGGTCACACCCTCGACGGCCTGGGCAAGTACTACCTGGAGACCATCGAGCAGTCCGACGAGGAGCCGGTCGACGTCGTCCAGGTCCTCAAGGACCGCCAGGTCGACGTCCTGGTCTGCTACCTGCCGGTGGGCTCGGAGAAGGCCGCCAAGTTCTACGCCCAGTGCGCCATCGACGCCAAGGTCGGCTTCGTCAACGCCCTCCCGGTGTTCATCGCCGGCACCAAGGAGTGGGCGGACAAGTTCACCGAGGCCGGCGTGCCGATCGTCGGTGACGACATCAAGTCGCAGGTCGGCGCCACCATCACGCACCGCGTGATGGCGAAGCTCTTCGAGGACCGCGGTGTCCTGCTGGAGCGCACCATGCAGCTGAACGTCGGCGGCAACATGGACTTCAAGAACATGCTCGAGCGTGAGCGCCTGGAGTCCAAGAAGATCTCCAAGACGCAGGCCGTCACCTCGCAGGTCCGTGACCGCGAGCTGGGCGCCAAGAACGTCCACATCGGCCCGTCCGACTACGTCGCGTGGCTCGACGACCGCAAGTGGGCCTACGTCCGCCTTGAGGGTCGCGCCTTCGGCGACGTCCCGCTGAACCTCGAGTACAAGCTCGAGGTCTGGGACTCCCCGAACTCGGCCGGTGTCATCATCGACGCCGTCCGCGCCGCGAAGATCGCCAAGGACCGCGGCATCGGCGGCCCAATCCTGTCGGCGTCCTCGTACTTCATGAAGTCCCCGCCGGTGCAGTACTTCGACGACGAGGCCCGCGACAACGTGGAGAAGTTCATCCGCGGTGAGGTCGAGCGCTGAGCGTAGCTCGGTTCGCGATTGGTCGGGCTGGGCGCTGAGCGTAGCTCGGTTCGCGATTGGTCGGGCTGGGCGCTGAGCGCAGCTCGGTTCGGGCGCTGGGCGTCCGCACCACCCGGGTCGAACTGACGACCTGTGGGCTCCCGTGGGGGTCCCGGCACTGCCGGGGCCCCCACGGCCGTGTCTCCGGGCGTTGTTTCACGTGAAACAACGCCCGCGGCCGTGGCACCCTTGGCGGGTGGCCATCACAGCGAACGGCAGCACCAGGGCACCCAACCGTGCCACCCTCGCCGGGCTGCTGCGGCAACGGGACTTCCGCCGGCTGCTGACCGCCCGGGTGCTGTCGCAGCTCTCCGACGGTGTCTTCCAGGTCTCCCTGGCCGCCTACGTGGTGTTCTCCCCCGAGAAGCAGTCCTCGCCGGCCGACATCGCCTCGGTACTGGCCGTGATGCTGCTCCCGTTCTCGGTGATCGGCCCCTTCGCCGGCGTGCTGCTGGACCGCTGGCGGCGCCGGCAGGTGCTCTACCTCGGCAACCTGGCCCGCTTCGGCCTCGGGCTGGTCACCGGCGGGCTGCTGCTGGTCCACGCACCGGACTGGCTCTTCTTCGCCGCCGCGCTGCTGGTCACCGCACTCAACCGGTTCATCCTGGCCGGCCTCTCGGCGGCGCTCCCCCGGGTGGTGGGGCAGGACCAGCTGGTCACCGCGAACGCCCTCTCCCCCACCCTCGGCACGGTCGCCGCCGCCATCGGCGGCACGCTCGGGTTCCTGCTGCACCAGGTGCTGCCACCGGGCGCGCGGGCGGACGCCGCACTGGTCACCGTCGCCGCCCTGCTCTACCTCTCGGCCGCCCTGGCCGCCCGGCGGATGGCCCCGGACCTGCTCGGCCCGACCCGCCACCCGGACCGCCCCGCGCTGCGGCAGGCGCTCGGCGAGGCCGCGCGGGATCTCGGCGCCGGGGTGACCCACCTGGTCCGCGACTGCCGACCCGCCCTCCACGCGATGGCCGCCGTCACGGCCGCCCGGTTCTGCTACGGCGTGCTGATCGTGGTCGTGGTGATGCTGTCCCGCTACACCTTCAACGACTCCGCGGACAGCGCCGCCGGCCTGGCCACGCTCGGGAAGGCCGTGGGCCTCTCCGCGCTCGGGTTCTTCCTCGCGGCCGTGATCAGCCCCTGGTGCACCCGCCGGCTCGGACTCGCCGGCTGGATGACGCTCTGTCTGGCCGCGCCCGTGGTGTTCGTGCCCGCGCTCGGGCTGGCCTTCTCGCTGGTCCCCGGCCTGATCGCGGCGCTGCTGCTCGGGGTGGTCACCCAGGGCACCAAGATCTGCGCGGACACCGTGGTCCAGGAGTCGGTCGAGGACGACTTCCGCGGGCGGGTGTTCGCCATCTACGACGTGCTGTTCAACGTGGCCTTCGTCGCCGCGGCGACGGTGACGGCGCTGGTCCTGCCGCTCTCGGGCCGTTCGGCGGCGGTGGTGGTGGGCGTCGCGCTGGTGTACGGGTGCGCCGCGGTCCTCTACGCCCGGGCCGCCCGGCGCGCCGCACCCGACGCGGTCGACCCCGCGGCCGGTGACGCCCGGTGACCCCTGGGCGTCACTGACGCACCGGCAACTCGCTAAGGTACGTCAGCACATGCCGCGCCGGCAGCAGCACTCAGTCACGGGGGACTCATATGAGCACACCACAAAATCCTTACGGCCAGCCCCAGTACGGCTACCCTCCTCAGGCCCCGCAGCCGTACGGGCAGCCGCCGGCCCCCGGGTACGGCCCGCCGCCCGCGGCTCCCGGCTTCGGCCCGCCGCCCCCGCCGGCCCCCGGTTACGGCTACCCCGGTGGCCCGGTGCCGCCGCAGCCCGGCCCGCCGCCCCCGCCGTACGGCCAGCCCGGCTTCCCCCCGCCCGGTGGCGGGCAGATACCCCCGGGCGGCCAGCCCGGCTGGGGCCAGGTCGTCCCGCAGCCGCCACGTCGGGGCGGCGGCAAGCTCGCCTTCAAGATCATCGCTGCCGTGGTCGGCGTCATCGTGCTGATCGTCGGCTACTTCGTGGTGGGCCCGAGCGTCAGCAGCGCCTCGGTCGGCGACTGCGTGAAGACCAGCGGCGTCACCGACGTCGACATCGTCAAGTGCACCGACGCCAAGGCCCAGTACAAGGTCATCGCCAAGTACACCGGCACCACGGACACCTCCAAGTGCGAGGCGAACCCGGAGTCGACCGCCTCGGTGTGGGGCAAGAGCGGCCGCCGCAGCAGTCGCAAGACCTACGTGCTCTGCCTCGGCCCGCTGAACGGCGCCACCCCCGGCGCCTCGCCCGCGGCCAGCGCCCCGGCCACGCCGGGCACCAGCGCCAAGCCCTCCGCCAAGCCCTCGGCCGCGGCCTCGACGGCGGCCGGCCAGCCGGTGCCCAGCGACGTGGACCGCGCGAAGGCCGGCGACTGCCTGCGCAACGACCACGAGACCAGCACCAACGCGACGCACGACTCCAACCCGGACATCACCATGCTGCCCTGCACGGACTCCCGGGCGAAGTACAAGGTGATCGCGAAGGTGCTCGGCACCACGGACGGGGACACGGCCTGCGCCAAGTACCCGGACGCGAACAGCTCGTACTACCAGGACAACGGCATCACCAAGTTCGTGCTCTGCCTGGCGGACGTCAACTGACGGCGGCGCCGGCCGTGTGACGCGGCGGAGGGGAGCCCGGTGACCGGGCTCCCCTCCGCCGTTTCCGTCCCGCCCGGTTCGCACCGGGCCACGCCGGGCCGTACCGACCGGCCCGGGCCGTCAGCCCTGCTCGGCCCACCAGGCGCGCAGCGCCGCGACGGCCTCCTCGTGCTCCATCGGACCGTGCTCCAGGCGCAGTTCCAGCATGTGCCGGTACGCCTTGCCGACCTGCGGGCCGGGCGCCAGCCCGAGCAGCTCCATGATCTCGTTGCCGTCCAGCGCCGGGCGCACGGCGTCCAGCTCCTCGCGCTCCTTGAGCTCGGAGATCCGCTCCTCCAGCCCGTCGTAGGTGCGGGAGAGCGCGGCGGCCTTCTTGCGGTTGCGGGTGGTGCAGTCCGAGCGGGTCAGCTTGTGCAGGCGCTCCAGCAGCGGACCGGCGTCGGTGACGTAGCGGCGCACCGCGGAGTCGGTCCACTCGCCGCCGCCGTAGCCGTGGAAGCGCAGGTGGAGCTCGACCAGCTTGGAGACGTCCTCGATGAGCTCCTTGGAGTACTTGAGATCGCGCATCCGCTTGCGGGTCATCTTGGCGCCCACCATCTCGTGGTGGTGGAAGGAGACCCGGCCGTCGGGCTCGAAGCGCCGGGTGCGGGGCTTGCCGATGTCGTGCAGCAGCGCGGCGAGGCGCAGCACCAGGTCGGGACCCTCCTGCTCCAGTGCGACGGCCTGCTCCAGCACGGTGAGCGAGTGCTCGTAGACGTCCTTGTGGCGGTGGTGCTCGTCGCTCTCCAGGCGCAGGGCCGGCAGCTCGGGCAGCACGTGGTCGGCGAGGCCGGTGTCGACCAGCAGCCGCAGGCCCTTGACCGGGTGGTCGGCGAGCAGCAGCTTGTTCAGCTCGGCCTGGACCCGCTCGGCGGAGACGATGGTGATCCGCTCGGCCATCGCGGTCATCGCCGCGACGACCTCGGGCGCCGGCGTGAAGTCGAGCTGGGCGGCGAAGCGGGCGGCGCGCATCATCCGCAGCGGGTCGTCCGAGAAGGACTCCTCCGGCGTCGCGGGCGTGCGCAGCACCCGCCGCTCCAGGTCGTCCAGGCCGTGGTGCGGGTCCACGAAGCCGCGCCCGGGCAGGTCGACGGCCATCGCGTTGACCGTGAAGTCGCGGCGGACCAGGTCCTCCTCGATGCTCGCGCCGTAGGTCACCTCGGGCTTGCGCGAGGTGCGGTCGTAGGCCTCGGAGCGGTAGGTGGTGATCTCGATCAGGAAGGAGCCCTCGGGCGTGTCCTTGCGGGCGCCGACGGTGCCGAAGGCGATGCCGACGTCCCAGACGGCGTCCGCCCAGCCCTTGACCAGCTTGAGCACCTGCTGCGGGCGGGCGTCGGTGGTGAAGTCGAGGTCGTTGCCGAGCCGGCCGAGCAGCGCGTCGCGGACCGAGCCGCCGACCAGCGCCAGCCGGTGGCCTGCGGCCTGGAAGCGCCGGGCGACCTCGTCGGCGACTGGTGAGACCCTCAGCAGTTCCTGGAGTCCCAGGGTCTGCGCCTCGCTCAGGCCCGGGACGGCGGCGGTGGCGGTGCTGGAAGAATGGGTGCTGGGGTCATTGGCAGTGGACACGGCTCACAAGCGTACGGGTCCTGGCAGGTCCGGCGCCCGCGGGTTGTTCCGGCGGAGCCCCCGTCCGCGGTGCTCACCCGGCGACCCCCAACACTGGGGGCCGGGGATCGTCGTTACCATGCCGGTGGGAGCGAGTCTCGGCCGCGTCAGCGTGACGGCCGCGCCGCGGTGCCACCAAGGCTGTGCGGACGGCGGAGAACCGGATCGCTCGGCCATTCATCTGGTCATCCGAAGATCAGCGATCGAGAACGGCGAGGGCGAAGCGCGTGAGCGAGCCGGCACGGCACTCGGGCCTGGAGACGCACCGACACCACGGACGTACCGGTCGTGACGGGCGGGCCGGTGCGGGCCGGGTGGCCAGGCGCCTGGCCGCCCTCACGGCCGCCTGCGCCGTGCTCCTCGGCGCCGCGCCGCAGGCGCTGGCCGCACCGGCCGACGGCGCCCGCCCGGCGCTGGCCCCGACGGTGTCCGGCGAGTACCCGGTGGTCGTGACGATCGACGGGGTCACCCCCGCCGTGGTCAGCCCCGGCGGCGCCGTGACGATCACCGGCCAGGTCACCAACGGCGGACGGTCGCCGCTGAAGTCGCCGCACGCCGCGGTCCGCGCCCCGCTCAACCACAAGCCGCTCAACACCCGCAGCGACCTGGCCGCGGTGGCCGGGCGCAACGACCCGGCCGGCGTGGACGGGGTGGACCTGGACAGCCCGCAGGCGGCGCTGAACGAGCTCGGCCCCGGCCAGAGCCAGCCCTTCACCCTGCAGGTCGCGGCGGCCGACCTCGGCCTGGACCGGGAGGGCGCCTACGAGCTCGCGGTGGACGTCTGGGGCTCCACCGGCGACAACCAGCGCAACCGTCCGCTGGGCATCGCCAGGACCTTCCTCGCCTACAACCCGACGCCCACCGACGCCCAGCCCACCCAGGTCGCGACGCTCTGGCCGATCACCCACACCCCCGAGCTGGTCGCCCAGACCCTCTCCGACAACGACCAGAGCATCGCCGTCCTGCGGGACGACAGCCTGGCCGCCGACTTCGCCCCGGGCGGTCGGCTGTACGAGCTGGTCGACATCGGCGCCGGCCTGCCCGGCCTCACCTGGGTGGTCGACCCGGACCTGCTGGACACCGCGTACGCGATGACCAAGCCGTACAAGGTGCAGAAGCCCAACACCGCGGGCCAGTCCGCGAAGGACGAGAACACCACCCAGGGCACCGGCACCGCCGCCGCCACCGCCTGGCTGGACAAGCTGCGCACCGCGGTGGCCAAGCCCGGCAACGAGGTGGTCTCGCTGCCGTACGCCGACCCGGACATCGCCTCCATCGCGCACAACGGCGCGGACCTCGGCGGCATCGACACCGCCCTGCTGAAGGCCGGTACCGCGGGCCAAGTGACGGCGGAGGGCCGGCTCTCGGTGGACGTCCGGGGCGACGTGGCCTGGCCCTACCAGGGGTACCTCGACCAGCAGATCGCCGCCACGGCGCAGCGCGGCGGGGACAACCTGCTGCTGGTGAACGGCGCCAGCCTGCCCGAGGCGGACGCCCTCAAGTACACCCCCGGCGCGACCCGGCCGATCGGCAACGGGCAGACCGCCGTGGTGGCGGACCACACCGTCTCCGCGCTGTTCCAGAGCGACCTGAACACCCCGCAGTCGCAGAGCGAGGCCGTGCAGCGCTACCTGGCCGAGACCTTCGTGATCACCCGCCAGGAGCCGCACAACCAGCGCGGGCTGCTGGTGATGCCCCCGCGCGGCCTCACCGTGAACACCGCCAAGGCCCTCGCGACCGCCCTGCAGGGCGCCAACGGCGGCCAGTGGACCACCCCGGTGACGCTGGACACCGTCGTCCAGGCCGCCGCCGACCCCAAGGCCAACGGCGCGGTGCCGCCGGCGACCGAGTACCCCTCGGAGGCCCGGGCCTCGGAGCTGTCGGCCAGCGCGCTGACCGAGACGATGGGCATCCAGAGCAGGCTGGACCTGCTGATGCGCGTGCTCACCCTGCCGCAGCGGGTGCGCGGGCCGTTCAGCGCCGCGATGATCCGCTCGGTGTCCACCGAGTGGCGCACCCAGGCCCCGGCCGGCGACACCTACCGGGAGGGCGTGCGGCACTACCTGACGGAGCTGTCCGAGGCGGTGCGGGTGCCCAAGAAGGGCGTCATCACCTTCGCCGGCGACACCGGCGTCCTCCAGGTCAGCGTGCGCAACGACCTCACCCAGACGGTCACCAACCTCAAACTGGTCCTGACCTCCAGCCAGCCCAACCGCCTCAAGGTGGGGGACCCGGCGGACATCGTGCTGGGCGCCTCGCGCAGCGTCACGATGCAGTTCCCGGCCGAGGCGCACAACAACGGCCAGGCCACCATGACCGCCCAGCTCTGGACCACCGGGCCCAACCCGCAGCCGTACGGCGACCCGGTGACCTTCAACGTCATGGTGACCTCGGTGACCGACGGCGTCCTGTACGTGATCGGTGCCGGGCTGCTGCTGATCCTGCTGGCCGCCCTGCGGATCTACCGGCAGCGCAAGAAGCAGGCCCTGGACCGGGCGGCGGGCGACGGGCCGGACGAGGGTCCGGGCGACGCGGCGGCCGAACGGCCCGAGGACGCGGGCGGCGACGACGCCACCGACCGGGTTCCCGGCCCCGGCCCCGCCGACCCCGACCACGGCCGGGACGCCGACCGGGCGCCGGTGCAGACACTGCGCGGCACCGGCGCCGATGGCCGGGATCGAGCCACCGGTGATGAGAAGGTTGGTCCTTGATACCGCCCGACCCCAGGGCGCCCTCCCCCGAACAGCGAAGAGGTGGCATGAGCGGGCCCCGCGAGGAGCGAGCACAGAGCCAGGCCGGCGGCCCCCAGCCGGCCGAGACGCCTGGCGGCGACTGGTACGTGGCCGACACCTACGCTCAGGACCCGTACGCGGCCGACGCCTACGCCGGGTACCAGTCCGAGCAGGACCCGTACGGCGTCCAGGACGGCCGGGAGGACGGCCCGCCGCCGGCCTACGACGTGCCGCCGCAGCTCCCGCCGCAGGCCGGCGGCTACCCGACGCCCGTTCCGGCGCCGGCGCCGCCCGTCCCGCCGGTGCAGCCGGGCTGGGACACGCCGGCCACCTGGCGTGCGGACGCCCCCCGGGCCGAGGCCGCGGGCGGCCCCGCGAACCCCGACGCGCCGCAGCACGGCGGGCACGCCCCGGCCGCCGTCGTCCCCGAAGCCCCGCCGGCTGCCGGGAGTCCGGGCGCCGGGCCGGGCGCCCGGTGGGGGCAGTGGCAGGAGCCCGCCCGGGCCGAGTCGCCGTGGAACTCCGAGACCACCGAGTACGTCGGGGTGGACGCCCTGTTCGGCGGCGGCCCCCGGCAGCCCGAACCCCAGCCGGCTCCGCAGGCCGCCCAGCAGCCGCTGCAGCAGCCCGTCCAGCAGCCGGCCCAGCACCCCGGCCAGCAGCCCGCCCAGCCCGGGCCGTACCAGACGGGCCCGTACCGGCCCGGCGCCGGCCCGGTGGACGCCGGACCGGTCGCGGCCCCCAGCGGCCCGGTCGCCGGGCACGGCTACCCGGCGCCGCCGTTCGCGGCCGGCCCCCCGCAGCACCCCGGCCAGCACCCCGGCCAGGGCGGCCAGTTCGTCCCGCCGATCGAGTTCGACCCGCCGCTCTCCGAGCAGGAGGCCACCATGCAGGTGGCGGCGGTCCAGCTGCCGCCCGCCGTGGAGCCGCTGGACGAGATCGTCGAGGAGGAGCGGGAGCAGCAGCAGGCGCCCCGACCGACCGGCGGCGGTGGAGGCGGCGGCAAGGTCGCCGGACTGCTGAACTCCAGCGCCATCATGGCGGCCGGCACCCTGGTCTCGCGGGGCACCGGCTTCGTCCGCACCATGGTCATCGTCGCCGCCATCGGCGCGGTCCGGATGGGCGACTCGTACAACGCCGCCAACACCCTCCCGACGCTGCTCTACATCCTGATCGGCGGCGGCGCGCTGAACGCCGTCTTCGTACCGCAGCTGGTCCGCAGCATGAAGCACGACGACGACGGCGGCGCCGCCTACGCCAACCGGCTGCTCACCCTGGTGATCGTCGGCCTGGCCGGGGTCTCCTTCGTGGCCGTGCTCGGCGCCCCGATCCTGGTCCAGCTGATCGCGCACGCGCTGACCACCGACCAGGCCAGTGCCGACACCACGGTGGCGCTGGCGCGCTACTGCCTGCCGACGATCTTCTTCATGGGCATCCACGTGGTGATGGGGCAGATCCTCAACGCGCGCGGGCGGTTCGGCGCGATGATGTGGACCCCGGTCCTCAACAACATCGTGGTGATCTTCACCTTCGGCGCCTACATCTGGGTCTACGGGGGCTTCAGCGACACCGGGGTCAACCCGGCGACCATCTCCCCCGAGGGCGTCCGGCTGCTGGGCCTGGGCACCCTGCTCGGCCTGGCCGTCCAGGCGCTGGCGATGATCCCCTACCTGCGGGCCGCCGGCTTCGGCTACCGGCCGCGCTTCGACTGGCGCGGGCACGGCCTCGGCAAGGCCGCCCGACTGGCGAAGTGGACCTTCTTCTTCGTCCTCGCCAACCAGGCGGGCTACCTGGTGATCACCCAGATCGCCGTCGCGGCCGGCATCGACGCGGGCGACAACGGCGCGGGCCTGTCGGCGTTCTCCAACGCCCTGCTGATCTGGCAGCTGCCGCACGCGGTGATCGCCGTCTCGATCATGAGCGCGGTGCTGCCCAGGCTCTCCCGCGCCGCGGCCGACGAGGACGCCGGCACCGTCCGCGACGACCTCTCCTACGGCCTGCGAACCACCGCGGTGGCGATCATCCCCGGGGCCTTCCTGTTCCTCTCGCTCGGCCCCGCCATCGCCCGCTCGATCTACGCCGTCGGCGGCCAGGAGCAGGCCCTGGAGAGCGCCACCAACATCGGCCTGATGCTCTCGGCGTTCGCCCTCGGCCTGATCCCGTACTCGATGCAGTACGTCATGCTGCGCGGCTTCTACGCCTACGAGGACACCCGCACCCCCTTCTCCAACACCGTCTGGGTGGCCGGCTGCCAGGCCGGCTTCTCGGTGGTCTGCTACCTGGTGCTGCCCTCGCAGTGGGTGGTGACCGGCATGGCCTTCGGCTACGGCGCCGCCTACGCGGTCGGTGTGGCGGTGGCCATCCCCAAGCTCAAGCGCAAGATCGGCGGGCTGGACACCAAGCGGATCGGCCGCACCTACAGCCGGCTCGCCGCGGCCTGCGTCCCGGCCGCCGCCGTCGGCATCGGGGTCAGCCTGCTGATCGGCTCGGTGATGGGCGGCTGGCTGGGCAGCGTACTGACCGTCCTGGTGGCCGGCGCGCTGCAGCTGGCGGTGTTCGCGGTGGTCGCGAAGCGGCTCAAGATCGAGGAGCTCAACTCCATGCTCGGGATGGTCCGCGGCCGCCTGGGCCGCTGACCGCACCGTCAACCGCACGGACGCGGGGAATGCGCCACCTCGGGTGGCGGCGGCCGCTGGGCCGGATTCGGCGATCGGGTGACACCCCGGAGCGCCGGACCCGGCCCAGCGGCCGATCTGCACCAGATCTCTCCACCCCGCGCAACCGCTTGCCCCTCTCAGCGGTCGTACGCGGGGGGGAACAGTGGGCACAATTGACCCGGACCGCTTCCGGCCTCCGGGCCGGGGCGATCCAGCGACTTTCTCGGGTCCGGGGCGACACGACCGGGGCGACACAAGGGGAGGCATGACCACGGTGGCTGATGGCACCAAGGCGGTCGTCGACACGTCGGACGCGGACGGGGCGGCGGACGAGGCTGCGCTGGCCATGGCGATCGACGACCTCGCGGGCGACGCCCCGGCCGGCCCGCAGGGCGAGGAGGAGGTCTCCGAGACCACCGCCCCGCTCTCGGCCGACGAGATCGCCGTCGAACTGGCCGCAGGCGCCGCCCTCGCGGCGGCCGCAGCGGCCCGCGACAGGGCCGCGGGCACGTCCGGGACGAAGGCCGGCGCCAAGGCCGCCGGCAGGACGGCGGGCAGGGCCGAACCCGAGGCCGACGGCTCCGATGCCCCCGAGGCTGCTCCCAAGGCGGCTCCCGGCGACCCGGAGGCCGGCGGGACGGGCGCCCTCCCGGTCACCCTGCCCGCCCCGCTGCGGCACAGCGGCGACGTCATCGGCGGCCGCTACCGGCTGGAGGAGTGCATCTCCCAGACCGAGACCTTCAGCAGCTGGCGCGCGGTCGACGAGAAGCTGCGCCGCGCGGTCGGCGTCCACCTGATGGCGGCCGGACACCAGCGCTCCCGGGCCGTGCTGGCCGCCGCGAAGTCCGCCGCCCTGCTCGGCGACCCGCGCTTCGTCCAGGTCCTCGACGCCGTCCAGGAGGGCGAGCTGGTCTACGTCGTACGGGAGTGGCTCCCGGACGCCTCCGACCTCGCCAAGCTGCTCGCCGACGGCCCGCTGGAGCCGTACGACGCCTACCAGATGGTCCGCCAGGTCACCGATGCCATCGCCACCGCCCACCGGCGCGGCCAGGCGCACCTGCGGCTCACCCCACGCTGCGTGCTGCGGACCGAGGGCGGGCAGTACCGGATCAACGGCATCGCCGTCGACGCCGCCCTGCGCGGGCTGCCGGTCGACGACAGCGCCGACTCCGAGCTCACCGACACCCGCGCCATCGGCGTCCTGCTGTACGCGGCCCTGACCCACCGCTGGCCCTTCCCGGAGGACCGCTACGACCTCCAGGGGCTGCCGAAGGGCCTCGGCCAGGTGCCCCCGGACCAGGTCCGGGCCGGCGTTCACAAGGGCCTCGCGGAGCTCGCCGCCCGCACCCTGTGCGAGCCGCCGCACCACCCGAACTCCATCTCCACGCCCGAGGAGCTGGCCAGGGCGATCGCGCTGATGCCCCGCATCCGCCAGCCCGAGACCGAGCTGCCCGCCTTCACCCCGCCCCGGCGCAACCCGCCCGCGCAGTCCTCCCCGCCGGCCGCCGCGCCGCCGACCGGGCACGGCCCGACGTTCCACGGCCCGCTGCCGTACCCGCAGCGACCGCGCCGGCGCCGGCTGCGCCGGGTGCTCAAGGCCACCGCCTGGACGGTCGCCCTGGCCGCCGTCGGGTTCTCCTCCTGGCAGCTGGTCGGTCAGCTCCGCGACTCCGGCCGCACCCCCGGACACCCCGACGCCGCGGTCACCCTGCCCGAGACGGCGCACCCGCAAGTCGGCACGCCGGTCCCCGGCCCGCCCGCCGGCACCCCCGTCGAGATCGCCGACGTGAAGTCGTTCAACCCGCTCGGCGACTCCCCCGAGAGCGTCCCGAGGCTGCCGCTCACCCACGACGGCAACCCCGACACGACCTGGACGACGCTCGACTACAAGAACCCGCTGCAGATGATCAAGGAGGGCACCGGCCTCCTGGTGGACCTCGGCTCGCCCCAGCAGGTCGGGTCGGTCAACGTCCAGTTCGTCGGCAGCACCAAGGTCGAGCTGCGCGTCCCGACCAACCAGTCCGCGACCGCCCCCGGCCGGCCCGGTGACTACCGCGTCGTCGCCCAGAGCACCGGCGCCCAGGCCGACCTCAAGCCCGAGGCCCCGCTGACGACCCGCTACCTCTTGATCTGGATGACCGACCTCCCCAAGGATGGGGGCGTCTGGCACGGCCAGGTGTCCGAGATCAAGGTCACCGGCTGACGGTCGACCGGCTGACCGGGGGCCTGCTCGCGTCCTGCCGCCCGGCGGACGGACCGACGGGCCCGGCAGCGGCTACCGGCACGACGGGTCACGACGAAGGACGGAGGGGGTGCGGACGGTGGACGCCGAGGACAGCGACGCGGCGCTGCTGAGCCGGCACGTCGCCGGCGACCCGGACGCCTTCGGAGTGCTGGTACGGCGCCACCGGGACCGGCTCTGGGCCGTCGCGCTGCGCACCCTCGGAGACCGCGAGGAGGCCGCCGACGCCCTCCAGGACGCCCTCGTCTCGGCGTTCCGCTCCGCCCACACCTTCCAGGGCCGCTCGGCCGTCACCACCTGGCTGCACCGGATCGTGGTCAACGCCTGCCTCGACCGGGCCCGCCGCAGCGCGACCCGCCGCACCGGCCCGCTGGACGAGGACCCGAAGCGCCTGGACGCCCTGCTGGGCAGCTCCGAGGCGGCCGACCACCAGGTGGTCCGGGACGAGGTCCGGCGCGAGCTGACGGCCGCGCTGGACGCCCTGCCGGCCGAACAGCGGGCCGCCCTCGTCCTCGTCGACATGCAGGGCTACCCCGTCGCGGAGGCCGCCGACCTGCTCGGCGTGCCGGTCGGCACGGTGAAGAGCCGCTGCGCCCGCGGCCGCGCCCGGCTGCTCCCGCTGGTACGGCACCTGCGCGAGGGCGGCCCGGCCGCCGACGGCTCCGCCGCTGCAGACGGCTCCGCGGCTGCGCACGGCGGCGTTGTTTCACGTGAAACAGCCGGCGGATCCGCACCCGCCGGGAACCCGTCCGGCCCCCGAGCCGTCACAGGGACGAGCACCGACGGCGAGCCGATCCTGGAAGGAGATGCGACCGCGCGATGACGCACCCCACCTCCGCCCCGCACCCGGCCGGGCCGCACCCCTCGATCGACGACCTCGCCGACTTCGCCGAGGACCTCGTCGAGGGCCCCGAGGCGGCGGCGACCCTGCGCGAGCACCTCGACGGCTGCCCCGACTGCCGCGAGACGCTGGCCGCCCTCGCCGAAGTGAGCGAGCTGCTCGGCACCGAACCCGCCCCGCCGATGCCCGAGGACGTCGCCGGGCGGATCGACGCCGCCCTGGCGGCGGAGGCCGCCGCCCGGGCCCGGACCACGTCCGTGCCCCGCAGCCAGCCCGTGCCCGCGTCCGGCGCCGGCGCACCGGGCAGCCCCCGACCGGCCGCCGGCCCCGACCCGTCCTCCCGTCCGGAGCCGCCCTCCCGCCCCGTCTCGGCCACCCCGCCGACCGGACCGGGCCGCCCCCGGCGGCGCGGGCGCCGCCGCGCTCTGCTGGCCACCGCCTTCGCCCTCGCCGCGGTCACCCTCGGGGCGCTGCTGCTGCGCACCCCGGCGCCCGACCAGGCCACCGACACCGCCGCCGGCGCGGCAGCGGCCTCCGCGCCCTCCTCGCCCTCCGCGGTCGCCCCCGTCCGCCCCGGCACGCAGGCGCCCAAGGAGCAGCCCGCGATCGGGAGCGCCCGCAACGAGTACCGCGAGGACACCCTCGCCGCACAGGCGCGTGAACTCGTCGGCACGTCCGCCGTCGCCCGCCCCGCCGAGGGCGAGGAGCTCACCACCCGGACGGCCGGCCCGTGCGCGCCCGCCTCCACCGCGCCGCTGCTCGCCACCGACCACGGCACCTTCGCCGGAGTCCCCGCGGACCTCCTCGTGTACGCCGTGCCCGGCCACCCCGACCAGCTCGACGTCTACCTGGTCGGTACGGGCTGCGCCGACGGCCGGGAGTCCGTCCTGCTGCACCGCACCGTCGCCGCCCGCTGAGCCGCCCGTCGGCCCGCCGACCGCCCGACCGGCACCCGCCCCCTCGGAGCGTCGCCGCAGCCCCGGGCGACCGTCCACCCGCCTCCTCGTCCGGGCGGCGTACTCGCGGCCCACACTGCGGGCAGCTGGTAGGGATTCCGCTGGGAATGCGGGACACTGGTCAGTCGTTGTCCCGGGCGGCGGAGCAGGACCGCCCTCCCCGCACAAGCGCGGGTCGCGATGCGAACCAGGAGATGCAGTGAGCGACGTCCGTAATGTGATCATCATCGGTTCCGGCCCGGCCGGGTACACCTCCGCGCTGTACACCGCCCGAGCCTCGCTCAAGCCGCTGGTCTTCGAGGGCGCCGTCACCGCGGGTGGCGCCCTGATGAACACCACCGAGGTGGAGAACTTCCCCGGGTTCCGGGACGGCATCATGGGCCCCGAGCTGATGGACAACATGCGGGCGCAGGCCGAGCGCTTCGGCGCCGAGCTCGTCCCCGACGACATCGTCTCGGTCGACCTCACCGGCGACGTCAAGACCGTCACCGACTCCGAGGGCAACGTCCACCGCGCCCGCGCGGTGATCGTCACCACCGGCTCGCAGCACCGCAAGCTCGGCCTGCCGCGCGAGGACGCGCTCTCCGGCCGCGGGGTCTCCTGGTGCGCCACCTGTGACGGGTTCTTCTTCCGCGACCAGGACATCGCCGTGGTCGGCGGCGGCGACACCGCGCTGGAGGAGGCGACCTTCCTCTCCCGCTTCGCCCGCAGCGTCACCGTCGTCCACCGCCGGGACAGCCTGCGCGCCTCCAAGGCGATGCAGGAGCGGGCCTTCGCGGACCCGAAGATCAGCTTCGCCTGGGACAGCGCCGTCGAGGAGATCCACGGCGACCCGAAGCTGACCGGCCTCACCCTGCGGGACACCACCACCGGCGAGAAGCGCGAGCTGGCCGTCACCGGCCTGTTCATCGCGATCGGCCACGACCCGCGGACCGAGCTGTTCACCGGACAGCTCGACCTCGACGCCGAGGGCTACCTCAAGGTCGAGGCCCCCTCGACCCGCACCAACATCCCCGGCGTCTTCGGCGCCGGTGACGTCGTCGACCACACCTACCGCCAGGCGATCACCGCCGCCGGCACCGGTTGCGCCGCGGCCCTGGACGCCGAGCGCTACCTGGCCTCGCTGGCCGACCTGGAGGCCCAGGCCGCCACCGTCGCGGTCTGACCACCCCCGACCACCCGATCCACCGGGCGGGGTGCGCGGCACCACTGCGCCGTTTCACGTGAAACACATCTCACGTGGAACGGGCCTCACTTCAGGCCCACCCCGCCCGTCCCTCCGCCCGGGGCAGAAACATAACGGCACCCGCCGTTGTTGTCCTGGCGGCAACACTTCGTCCGTGACCCTTAGGAGCTACCGTGGCCGGCGCCACCAACATCGTGACCGACGCGTCCTTCGAGGCCGACGTCCTCAAGAGCGACAAGCCCGTCCTGGTGGACTTCTGGGCCACCTGGTGCGGCCCGTGCCGTCAGATCGCCCCCATCCTGGAGGAGATCGCCGGCGAGCACGGCGACAAGCTGACCATCGCCAAGCTCGACGTCGACGCCAACCAGCAGACGGCCGCGGCGTACAACGTGATCTCGATCCCGACCATGATCGTCTACAAGGACGGCCAGCCGGTGAAGTCCATCACCGGTGCCCGCCCGAAGGCCGCGCTGCTGCGCGAGCTGGCCGAGTTCATCTAGGCTCCCCCGGTCATCCGGCTGAGGCGGGCCTCCCCACCGGGAGGCCCGCCTCAGCCGTTCTCCGCCTCAGTCGTTCCTCCGGCCGGGAGTGCCCACGGGGCCCTCAGAACGGCCGCAGCGCCGGCTCCTTGCGTCCGCCGCCCAGCAGGCGTTCCAGCGCCACCTCCATGTCGCCCTTCCAGGAGAGCGCGGTACGGGCCTCCAGGCGCAGCCGTGGATAGCGGTGGTGCGGGCGCACCGTCTTGAACCCCACCGCGAGCAGGTGCTCCGCCGGCAGCACGCAGCTCGGGCGGTCCGGACCGACGGCGCCGAAGGCCTCGACGGCCCGGACCCCTCGCGCCATCAGGTCCTTCACCACGGTCTGCACCAGCACCCGGCCGAGGCCCTGCCGCTGGTAGCCGGGTAGCACCCGACTGATCATCAGCAGTACCGCGTCCGGCGCCACCGGACTGGTCGGGAAGGCCAGCGAGCGCGGTACGTACGCCGGCGGTGCGTAGGTCACGAACCCGGCCGGGACGTCGTCCACGTAGACGATCCGACCGCAGGAGCCCCACTCCAGCAGTACGGCGGAGATCCACCCCTCCTTCTCCAGCTCCGGCTTCCCCGCCTCCACCGCCTCGCGCGCGGTGACCGGGTCCAGCTCCCAGAACACGCACGAGCGGCAGGTCGTCGGCAGATCACCGAGATTGTCCAGCGTCAGCGGGGCGATCCGGCGTCCCATGCCCCGCACCTCCTCGTCCTCACTTCGAGCATCCCCCAGAAGCTCAGGCCCCACATGCCGATGGGTGCATGTTTCACGTGAAACGCGGTTCGGTGACCACGGTTCCCGTGAGGCATGCACCCATCGGTCGAGCTCGCCGATCAGGTCTGCGACAGCCGCAGCCCGTCCTCCCCCGGCGCCAGACTGTCCAGGATGCGGTTGAGGTCCTCGACCGAGGCGAACTCCAGGACGACCTTGCCCTTGCCGAGCCGCCCCCCGCGCTGCGAGACCTCGACCTTGACCCGGGTCTCGAACCGGTCGGAGAGCCGGCCGGCCAGGTCGTTGAACGCCGGCGACAGCAGCTTGCCCGCCTTGGCGCCGTTCGGGCGCTGCGGCTTCTCCTCCGAACCCATCAGCGCGACGATCTCCTCGGTGGTCCGCACCGAGAGGCCCTCCGCGATGATCCGCTTCGCCAGCTGGTCCTGCCGCTCGCCGTCCGCGACGGCGAGCAGGGCCCGGGCGTGGCCGGCCGTGAGCACCCCGGCGGCGACCCGGCGCTGGACGGCCGGGGACAGCTTCAGCAGCCGCAGGGTGTTGGAGACGTGCGAACGCGAGCGCCCGATCCGGTCCGCCAGCTCGTCGTGCGTGCAGGAGAAGTCCCGCAGCAGCTGGTCGTACGCGGCGCCCTCCTCCAGCGGGTTGAGCTCCGCCCGGTGCAGGTTCTCCAGCAGGGCGTCCAGCAGCAGCTTGTCGTCCTCGGTGGCCCGGACGATCGCCGGGATCTGCTCCAGGCCGGCCTCGCGGGAGGCCCGCCAGCGCCGCTCGCCCATGATGAGCTCGTACCGCTCGACACCGACCTGGCGCACCACCACCGGCTGCAGCAGGCCCACCTCCTTGATGGAGGCGACCAGCTCGGCCAGCTTGTCCTCGTCGAAGACCTCGCGGGGCTGCCGGGGGTTCGGGGTGATCGAGTCCAGCGGCAGCTCGGCGAAGCGGGCGCCGGCCACCGGGGTCAGCTCCGCCTCCGTGCCCGGTTCGGCCGGCGATGCGGCCGGCTGCCCGACCGTCGTCTCGCGGGCGCTCTCGGCGGCGGCCCTGGCCGCCACCGTGCCCCGGCCGGTCGGCAGCAGCGGCGCCGCGCCGCGTACCGGGGCGCTCTCGGTGAGCACCTCCCCCGGCGCGGGCTCCGCCGCCCGGGGCGACGCCACCGCGCCGGCCGCCACCGGCGTCGTGGCCGGGATCAGTGCCCCGAGCCCTCGTCCCAAGCCCCTGCGAGCACTCACCGATTGTCCTCCGTCGTGCTGTGCTGAACCATCTGGTGGGCGGCATGGGCCGCGCCACGCTGCTGCCCGACCGTGCCGGACCCGGTGGTCGAGGCCCGGAGCGCCAGCTCACGGGCGGCCTCCAGGTACGACAGTGCACCGGTGGAACCCGGATCGTACGTGAGCACCGTCTGCCCGTAGCTCGGCGCCTCCGAGATCCGGACCGAGCGCGGGATGGCGGTCTGCAGCACCTCCTGCTGGAAGTGCGTCCTGACCTCCTCCGCCACCTGGGCCGCGAGCCGCGTCCGGGCGTCGTACATGGTGAGCAGGATGGTGGAGACGTGCAGCGCGGGGTTGAGGTGGGCGCGGACCAGCTCGACGTTGCGCAGCAGCTGGCCGAGGCCCTCCAGCGCGTAGTACTCGCACTGGATCGGGATCAGCACCTCCTGGCCGGCCACCAGGGCGTTGACCGTCAGCAGGCCGAGCGAGGGCGGGCAGTCGATCAGGATGTAGTCGAGCGGCTGCTCGTAGGCGGCGATGGCACGCTGCAGCCGACCCTCGCGGGCCACCAGCGAGACCAGCTCGATCTCGGCGCCGGCCAGGTCGATGGTCGCGGGCACACAGAACAGCCCCTCGACGTCGACCACGGGCTGGACGACGTCGGCGAGGGGCTTGCCCTCGACCAGGACGTCGTAGATCGACGGCACCTCGGCGTGATGGTCGATCCCGAGGGCCGTCGAGGCGTTGCCCTGCGGGTCGAGGTCCACCACCAGGACGCGCAGTCCGTGCATGGCGAGGGAAGCGGCCAGGTTGACGGTGCTGGTGGTCTTCCCCACCCCGCCCTTCTGGTTGGCCACCACGATCACGCGGGTGGCGGCCGGCCTGGGTAGCCCCTCGCCGGCGCGCCCGATGGCCTGGACCGCGGCCTGGGCGGCCCGGGCGATGGGCGTGTCATCGATCTGGTCGATGGTCTCCGAGTCCTGCATGGGGGTCAGTGTTTCACGTGAAACCGGAGCGGCAACAGTCGCCGCCCGGCTACGACCGAGCCCGCGGGGAAGCCGCAGGTCGAAACTTCCAGAAAGCAGGGAGCGACGTTTCACGTGAAACACCATGCCCGCTATGTCGGAAATCTGACGCTGCGACACTCCGGTGGGGCCGCGTCACCCGGATGGCCACCCGCCGGACACCGAACGGCGGTGATCCCCCCGGGGCGACCGGCACGACAGCCGACCGGCCGCCGCTCCCGACCTCCGGGCCCCGGAAACGGACCCGCGCGCACCCCCGCCACCCCGGCACAGCCGGTCGGACCTGGCGGCCCGCGCTCACCGGCCGGGCACAACAGGGCCGGCGAAAGCGGAAACGACAACGGGCGGGCGGCCCGAAGGCCACCCGCCCGTCCGTCCGTCCGCGGATCAGCGCCGCCGGCGCCCCGCGCCGCGCCCGCGCTCCGCACCCTTGCCGGCGACGCTCCGGCCGGCCCGGGCGGCCTTGGCCCGCCGGTTGGCGGCCTTCACCCCGCCGGGGCTCTCCCCCGCCTTGACCTGGATGACCCGGGTCGAGGTCTCCAGGGTGCCCTCGCCCACCGAGATCACCGACCACTCGACCGCCCCGAGCCTGGTCAGTCCGGCCCGGGTCTCGGCGAGCTCCTGCTCGGCGCTGTCGCCCTTGAGCGCGAGCATCTGGCCGTGCGGACGCAGCAGCGGCATCCCCCAGCCGGCCAGCCGGTCCAGCGGCGCCACGGCGCGGGCCGTCACGACGTCCACCGCGAGCTTTCCGACCATCTCCTCGGCCCGCCCCCGGAGCACCGTGACGTTCTCCAGGCCGAGCTCGCGGACCACCTCCTCCAGGAAGGTCGTCCGGCGCAGCAGCGGCTCCAGCAGGGTGACCGAGACGTCCGGCCGGGCGAGCGCGACCGGGATCCCGGGCAGCCCGGCCCCCGAGCCGACGTCGCAGAGCGAGGAGCCGGCCGGCAGCAGCTCGGCCAGCACGGCGCAGTTCAGCACGTGGCGGTCCCAGAGCCTGGGCACCTCGCGCGGGCCGATCAGGCCGCGCTGGACCCCGGCCGTGGCCAGCAGCTCGGTGTAGCGGACCGCGGACTCGAAGCGGTCTCCGAAGATCTCCCGTGCCGACGCCGGAGCCTCGCCCGGGCCCACCTCGCTCCCGGCGGCCGCCTCGCCACCGGGAGCCCCACTCTCCGTGTCCATCTCAGCCTCTCCGCTCACCGAATCCACCGAACCCACCGACCGCACTCCAGCACCGTTTCACGTGAAACATCTCTCGCCAAACGGTGCGCTCCGCAAAGGGACGTCGACCCCGCCCGCACACGGCGGACGGGGTCGACACTCATCGTGGCCGGCGGCCAGCGATGTCACCGGCTTCAGCCCGGCAGCACGACCACGAACCGCTGCGGCTCCTCGCCCTCGGACTCGCTGCGCAGTCCGGCCGCGGCGACCGCGTCATGCACGACCTTGCGCTCGAACGGCGTCATCGGCCGCAGCTTGACCAGCTCGCCCGTGCTCTTGACCTGCTCGGCCGCCTGGGCGCCCAGGGCCGCCAGCTCGGACCGCTTCCGGGCCCGGAAACCGGCGATGTCCAGCATGAGACGGCTGCGCTCGCCGGTCTCCCGGTGGACGGCCAACCGGGTCAGCTCCTGCAGTGCCTCCAGCACCTCGCCGTCCTGGCCGACCAGGCGCTGCAGCGCGCGGTCGTTGCCCTCACCGACGATGGACACCAGGGCACGGTCACCCTCGACGTCCATGTCGATGTCACCGTCGAGGTCGGCGATGTCGAGCAGACCCTCCAGGTAGTCGGCCGCGATCTCGCCCTCCTGCTCCAGGCGCGCGATGAGGCTGTCGTCGGCGCTGCCCTCGGCCTCGGCTTCGACAGCGGAGGTGGTGGTGCCTTCCGTCACTGATGGACTCCTTCGGAAGTGGGGCCCGGTTTGGCGGGCCGGGAGAGAAGTTCGGCGAGAGGTCCGGTCAGGACTTCTTCTTCGGCCGCTGTCCGCCCTGCTGCCCGCCGCGCTTCGGCTGCTGGCGCGCGCCCGGCTTGGCGGCGGCCTGCTTGGCGGGGCTCTTGACGGCCGTCCCGGACTCCGCGGGCACGGCGTCCTCGGGCTCGGCGGCGGCCGGCGGCGCGTCCTCCTTGGTCAGCGAGGCCGACTGCGGCTGGCCCGCGGTCCCGTGCTGGCGCTGGGCCTTGGTCAGCTTGCGCGGCTGCTGGCGACGGACCTGCACCGACTCCTCGACGACCGCCTCGGCGGAGGCCTGCTTGTTGGCGGGCGCCGGCAGCAGACCGAAGAACCTGCCCTTGATGACGGTGCCGTCCGGGTTCAGCCGGCCGGCCTTCTTGAGCCGGTCCTGGCGCTCGTCCCAGGCCTTGCTGCCCGGCGTCGGGTTGTTGCGGATGACGATCAGCTGCTGGCCCATCGACCACACGTTGGTGGTCAGCCAGTAGACGAGGACACCGACGGGGAAGTTGATGCCCATCACGGCGAACATGATCGGGAAGACGTACATCAGCATCTTCTGCTGCTGCATGAACGGCGTCTTGACCGTGAGGTCCATGTTCTTGGTCATCAGCTGGCGCTGGGTGATGAACTGCGAGGCCGACATCAGGATGATCATCACCGCGGTGACGATCTTGACGCTGACCTCGTTGCTGCTCAGGAAGGTGGCGGAAAGCGGGGCGCCGAAGATGTGCGCCTTGCCGGCGCTGACCAGCAGGGCGCCGTTGATGACGCCGATCGGCTTGTTCTTGGCCACCGAGGCCAGCACGCCGTAGAGCGCGGTGAAGAACGGCGCCTGCACGAGGATGGGAAGGCAGCTGGAGAACGGGTTGGTGCCCGCCTCCTTATACAGCTTCATCATCTCTTCGGACTGGCGCTGCTTGTCGTTCTTGTAGCGCTCCTGGATGGCCTTCATCTTCGGCTGGATCGCCTGCATGGCCCGGGTGGCCTTGATCTGCTTCACGAAGAGCGGGATCAGGCAGATCCGGATGACGATCACCATCGAGGCGATGGCGAGACCCCAGGCCCAGCCACCGTCCGGGTCGAAGACGTGGCTGTACAGCGAATGGAACTGGACGATGATCCAGGACACCATTGTGTACAGCGGGTTGAGGAAGGAGAAGGTCACCGGTCAGGCTCCTTGGACATTGGGGTCGGCCGCCGGGCCAATGGTCGCCGGGCCCTCGGGCTCCGGACCGGCGGAGGGCGCGTTCACCGGTGGTCCGGCGTCGGCCCTGCCACGGGACGTCAACAGGTCACGCAGCCGGCGGTGCCACACCGGGTGCTTGCGTGCCGGCACGTGGTCCACCCCGCCGGGCGTCCACGGATTGCAGCGAAGGATTCGCCAGACGGTGAGGCCGCCGCCCTTGATCGCCCCGTGCACCCGGACGGCTTCGAAGCCGTAGTGGGAGCACGAGGGGTAGTAGCGGCAGACCGGACCGAGCAGCGGGCTGATGGTCCACTGGTAGACCCGGATCAGACCCATCAGCAGGTACTTCATCGCCCTGCTCCCGTCGGCACGGTGGCGGTCGGCTCCGCCCGGAGCAGCCGCTTGAGGGCCGCGTCCAGGTCGTGCTCAAGATCGTGGTACGAGGCGGACCCCGCCTGGGGCAGCGCGCGCACCACTATCAGGCTACCGGCGGGCAGCCTGGACAGACGATCACGGACCAGGTGACGCAGGCGACGCTTCACCAGGTTGCGCACGACCGCGGAACCCACGGCCTTGCTCACGACGAAACCCGCACGCGCCGAAGGAGTCCCCTCGGCGACGTGCGGGCGGAAGTCGCTGGTCCGGTCGGCCTGCCCCCCGGGGTCACCGTCTCTGCTGAGATGGACGACCAGGAGGGGCCGGCCGGCCCGGCGACCGCGTTTCACTGCGGTCGCGAAGTCCTGGCGCCGCCGCAGCCGGTTCTCGGAGGGCAGCACAACAGACTCTGGCGCGGATCAGGCGGAGATGTTGGTACGGCCCTTGGCGCGGCGGGTCGCCAGGATGGCGCGGCCGGCGCGGGTACGCATCCGCAGCCGGAAGCCGTGGGTCTTCGCGCGACGACGGTTGTTCGGCTGGAAGGTGCGCTTGCTCACTCGGGGGCTCCTGAGGTGAATCGTAGGATGACGGGGGGTCGCTTGGCCGTCACCGTGCGTCCGCGTGATCTCCCCTTGGAATAGGAAATCCGGTCCGTCCTCCCAGGTCTGCTGGGGTTCTGGACAAATCCACGGCGCCCGTGCTGCGCGCCTTATGTGAAGCGGGTGGACCCGCGGACATGCGGCAGCGGCCATCGACAACTCGACCTGGTTACGGTACGCGGCAGCGGGTCCGAGGGTCAAACCGGGTGATGACACGCCCGTGCCCCAAGGGCCCCCGTCGCCCACAGCCTGTGGACAACGACTTGAATCAGGTCTGCCCGCTGACTACCGTTGCAGGACTTGTCTGGTTTGTTCTTCGATCCTTCTCCGATCCACAGTCTCTAGATCCATCAACCCCTGCTGGAGCCGCGGGGAACCGAGAAAGCGTGCACCAGTGGCTGAAGTCAACAGCGATCTCGTCCCGGTCTGGGCGAGGGTCGTCGAGCGGCTGGTCAACGACCCGGACGTCGGTGACAAGGACAAGCAGTGGGTGCGCCGGACCCAGCCGATGTGGATGATGCACGACACCGCCCTGCTCGCGGCGCCCAACGAGTTCGCCAAGCAGGTGCTGGAGGGCCGGCTGCTGCCGCAGCTGAGCGACGCGCTGACCCGTGAGTTCGGCCGCCCGGTGCGGATCGCCGTGATGGTGGACGCCAACGCGGTGCCGCCGGCCGCGGCCCCCGCCCCGCAGGCGCCCGCCGAACCGCAGCCGCAGCCCCACGGCCAGCCGCAGCAGAGCCCGGCCGACGCCCAGGGGCGGCCGGGCGAGTGGGCCGACCAGCAGCCCGCCCAGCCGCCGTACCGCGAGGACGCGGACTACCGCTCCCCCCGGCCCGAGCCCTACCCGCCGGCCGGCGAGGAGTACGGGCGTCCGTACGACCGCTCCTACGACCAGGGCTACGAGCGCGGCCGCTACGACACGGCCGGCTACGAGCAGCGCCCGGCCCCCTACGGCCCTCCGCAGCCGCAGCAGCCGTGGCCGCCGACGGACGCGCCCGAGCCGTCCTGGGACCCCCAGGGGGGCTACCAGGACCAGGACCAGCCGCCGCGCCAGGGCTACCGCACGCCGCAGGAGCACCCGGGTGCCCAGGGCGACGGCCAGGGGGACCTCTTCGGCGGGGCGTACAGCCCCGCGCCGGGCGAGGGTCGGCCGGTCCGCCGCGCCGGCGCCCGGCCGCCCCAGGACGCCCCCGGCGGCGCGCTGCCGCCCGACGTCAGGTCCCGGCCCTCGGTCGCCCCGCGCCCGCCGGCGGAGGCCGCGGAGCGGTCCGCCCGCCCGGGACTGCCGGACCGCACACCGAGCCCCGGTGTGCCCGCACCGCCCGGTGCTCCCCCGGCCGGCGGCTCCCGCAAGGACGAGCCGGCCGCCCGGCTGAATCCCAAGTACCTCTTCGACACCTTCGTCATCGGCGCGAGCAACCGCTTCGCCCACGCGGCGGCGGTGGCGGTCGCCGAGGCTCCGGCCAAGGCCTACAACCCGCTGTTCATCTACGGCGAGTCCGGGCTCGGCAAGACCCACCTGCTGCACGCCATCGGGCACTACTCGCGCAGCCTCTTCCCCGGTACCCGGGTGCGGTACGTGAGCTCCGAGGAGTTCACCAACGAGTTCATCAACTCGATCCGGGACGGCAAGGCGGACGCGTTCCGCAAGCGTTACCGGGACATGGACATCCTGCTGGTGGACGACGTCCAGTTCCTGGCGAGCAAGGAGTCCACCCAGGAGGAGTTCTTCCACACCTTCAACACCCTGCACAACGCCAACAAGCAGATCGTGCTCTCCTCCGACCGGCCGCCCAAGCAGCTGATCACGCTGGAGGACCGGCTCCGCAACCGCTTCGAGTGGGGGCTGATCACCGACGTCACCCCGCCCGAGCTGGAGACCCGGATCGCGATCCTGCGCAAGAAGGCGATCCAGGAGCAACTGAACGCCCCTGCGGACGTGTTGGAGTTCATCGCCTCGCGGATCACCCGCAACATCCGGGAGTTGGAGGGCGCGCTGATCCGGGTCACCGCCTTCGCCAACCTCAACCGGGCGCCGGTGGACCTGGAGTTGGCGGGGATCGTCCTCAAGGACCTGATCCCCGGCGGCGACGAGGACGCCGGTCCGGAGATCACCGCGCAGGTCATCATGCAGCAGACCGCCGCGTACTTCGGCCTGGGCGTCGACGACCTCTGCGGATCCTCGCGCAGCCGCGTCCTGGTGACGGCGCGTCAGATCGCGATGTACCTCTGTCGCGAGCTGACCGACCTCTCGCTGCCGAAGATCGGCGCCCAGTTCGGCGGGCGCGACCACACCACGGTGATGCACGCGGACCGCAAGATCCGCTCGCTGATGGCCGAGCGGCGCTCCATCTACAACCAGGTCACCGAGCTGACGAACCGCATCAAGAGCTAGCCGCGCGAGGGCGGTTGGGGCATCTCCAGGGGTGTCGGGGCAGGGTGTCCCGGCGCCCCTTCGGCATGTCCGGGGGCGGCACACGCCGCGTCCCACGGCCCGCAGTCCCGGCCGTCGTGCCGTTCGCCGTCGCAGCGCCCCGCCGGCCCGCCCGGACGCCTTCGGCCGGCGGTCCGGGCACTCCCGGCCACGGTGTCGCGCGGGGCTCTTCCATCGGATCCGGGGTGTGTAGGCCCCGCGGAACCGGGGCAGGATCACCGCAACGGACGGAACGACAGGCCGGGGGCCCTGCCGAACATCTGACCAGGTATTCGAACGGGTCGGACCCCCAGGGCCGTTGTCCACAGGGACGGGTGCTTTCTCCCCGTCCACAGGCTGGGGAGCCGGAAGTTATCCAGAATTCCTCCACAGGGGTGGCGACGCTACTCTCTTCAGCGCAGGTCAGGTGCCTGTGGACTTGTGCACAACCGTTATCCACAGCCTGTGGAAATCTGCCGGCCCGTCACTGGGCCGTCCGGGTTGTCCACCGCTTGTCCCCAGGCGGAGGCCGGTTATCCCCAGGTTCTCCACAGCCGCATCCACAGTTCGACAACATTGACCCGGCGTTCATGCCCAGGTGTGAAAGGCGTCACGTAATGTTGACCGGGGCCCGTGGATAACCCGGCCATGATCTGGGGACAGACCTGGGGATAACCTGTGGATACTCAGCGTGCCCTGTGGGTAACGCTCCGCTGTCCACAGCGGGCCCTGGTTATCCACCGGCGGCGTCCACAGGCTCTGTGGACAAAAAACGTGGCCTGACCTGCGAAAACAAGGTTATCCACGGTATCCACAGGCCCTACTACTACCACTACACCTATAGACCCCTGAGACTCGGTTAACAGGGGGTGGGCCGAAATCTGTGGACAGTCGAGCTCCGACACCTGTTCGGGTTGCTTCCGCCCGTCTGCCCCGTCTGTCGGTGGAGTACGTCAGACTGTCCTTCGGCAACCGGACGCGGAGTGGCAGAGCTCGGCGGGCAGGTGCCACCGGACGATCAAGACAGACCAAGACGATCAGAGACTGCGAGCGAGAGCTCGATCCAGGAGGCGGTTACCGGTGAAGTTCCGGGTGGAGCGTGACGTCCTCGCGGAGGCGGTGGCCTGGGCTGCTCGCAGCCTCCCGGCGCGGCCGCCGGTGCCGGTGCTGGCCGGCCTGCTGCTGACGGCGCAGGAGGGCAGCCTGGCGCTGTCCGGGTTCGACTACGAGGTCTCGGCCCGGGTCGAGCTGGAGGCGGACGTCGAGGAGGCCGGCACCGTCCTGGTCTCCGGCCGGCTGCTCAACGACATCTCGCGCAACCTCCCCAACAGGCCTGTGGAGATCTCCACCGACGGCCAGCGGGTCAGCGTGGTCTGCGGCAGTTCGCGCTTCACCCTGCCGACCCTGCCGGTGGACGAGTACCCGGCGCTGCCGCAGATGCCCACCGCCACCGGCACCGTCCCGGGCGACGTGTTCGCCTCGGCGGTCAGCCAGGCCGCGGTGGCCGCCGGCCGTGACGACACCCTCCCGGTGCTCACCGGTGTGCGGGTCGAGATCGAGGGCGACCGGATCACCCTGGCGGCCACCGACCGCTACCGCTTCGCGGTCCGCGAGCTGATGTGGAAGCCGGAGCAGGCGGACATCTCCGCGGTCGCGCTGGTCCCGGCCAAGACCCTGCAGGACATCGCCAAGTCCCTGGGCAGCGGCGACACCGTCTCCATCGCGCTGGCCTCGGGCGGCGCGGGCGAGGGCCTGATCGGCTTCGAGGGCGCCGGTCGCCGGACGACCACCCGCCTGCTGGAGGGCGAGTTCCCGAAGTTCCGCAGCCTCTTCCCGACCGAGTTCAACGCGGTCGCCGCGATCCAGACCCAGCCCTTCCTGGAGGCGCTCAAGCGCGTCTCCCTGGTCGCCGAGCGCAACACGCCCGTCCGGCTCAACTTCGAGCAGGGCGTGCTCACGCTGGAGGCCGGCTCCGGCGACGACGCCCAGGCCACCGAGCGGATCGACGCCGACCTGGAGGGCGACGACATCTCGATCGCCTTCAACCCCGGCTACCTGGAGGAGGGCCTCAAGGCCATCGACTCCGCGTACGCCCAGCTCAGCTTCACCACCTCGACGAAGCCGGCGCTGCTCAGCGGCAAGCCCGCGGTCGACGCCGAGGCGGACGAGGCCTACCAGTACCTGATCATGCCGGTCCGCCTCTCCGGCTGATCCGGCTCCCGGCTCCGGCCGGGGCTAAACCCTCAGCTGTACCCACAGGCTGTGCACGACCTGTGGACGGCCTCCGCCGGTCAGGACGACCGGCGGAGGCCGCGCCCGTTGTGTCGGCGGCTCGCCCGCCGAGGGTGCGACCCCTTCCGGCGTAGGCTCAGGCAATGCGGCAACGGCGCCGCCGTCAGGCACGTCACCACAGGTAAGGACTTGGTCATGGAGCTCGGCCTCATCGGTCTCGGCAAGATGGGCGGCAACATGCGCGAGCGGATCCGCCGCGCCGGCCACACCGTCATCGGCTACGACCGCAACCCGGACGTCTCCGACGTCGACAGCCTGCAGGAGCTCGTCAACAAGCTCCAGGGCCCGCGCGTGGTGTGGGTGATGGTCCCGGCCGGCGCCGCCACCCAGGCCACCGTCGACGAGCTCGCCGAGCTGCTCTCCCCCGGTGACGTGGTCGTCGACGGCGGCAACTCCCGCTGGACCGACGACGTCAAGCACGCCGAGGCGCTGTCCGCCAAGGGCATCGGCTTCGTCGACTGCGGCGTCTCCGGCGGCGTCTGGGGCCTGGAGAACGGCTACGCCCTGATGTACGGCGGCGACGCCGAGCACGTGGCCAAGGCCCAGCCGGTCTTCGACGCCCTCAAGCCCGAGGGCGAGTTCGGCGCGGTGCACGCGGGCGCGGTGGGCGCCGGCCACTTCGCCAAGATGGTCCACAACGGCATCGAGTACGCCATGATGCAGGCCTTCGCCGAGGGCTGGGAGCTGCTGGAGGCGGCCCCCGAGGTCACCGACGTGCGCGAGGTCTTCCGCAGCTGGCAGGAGGGCACGGTCATCCGCTCCTGGCTGCTCGACCTGGCCGTCCGCGCGCTGGACGACGACGAGCACCTGGCCAAGCTCAAGGGCTGGGCCGCCGACTCGGGCGAGGGCCGCTGGACGGTCGAGGCCGCCATCGACCACGCGGTGCCGCTGCCGGCCATCACGGCCTCGCTGTTCGCCCGCTTCGCGTCCCGCCAGGACGACTCCCCGCAGATGAAGATGATCGCCGCGCTGCGCAACCAGTTCGGCGGCCACGCGGTCGAGAACAAGTAGTCCACAGGGTGTGGACCGCGCGGCGCCCGCCGCGCGGTCCGCACCCGGCCCCTTTGTCAGCGGGACCACCAGCGGGACCAGAAGGCGAGCGCAGTCCACAGCCATGCACGTAGCGCACCTGTCGCTCGCCGACTTCCGCTCCTACCCCCGCGCGGAGGTCCCCCTCGACCCCGGGGTGACGGCGTTCGTCGGCCCCAACGGCCAGGGCAAGACCAACCTGGTCGAGGCCATCGGCTACGTGGCCACCCTCGGCAGCCACCGGGTGGCCACCGACGCCCCGCTGATCCGGCTCGGCGCCGAGCGGGCCGTGGTCCGGACCTCGATCACCGCGGGCACCCGCAGCACCCTGGTCGAACTGGAGATCACCCCGGGCAAGGCCAACCGGGCCCGGATCAACCGCTCGGACAACGTCCGCCCGCGGGACGTGCTCGGCCTGCTGCGCACCGTGCTGTTCGCCCCGGAGGACCTCTCGCTGGTCAAGGGCGACCCGGGGGAGCGGCGGCGCTTCCTGGACGAGCTGCTGACCGCCCGCGCCCCCCGGCTGGCCGGCGTCCGCCAGGACTACGAACGGGTGCTGAAGCAGCGCAACGCCCTGCTGAAGACCGCGGCGATGGCCCGGCGGGCCGGCGGCGGCAAGGCCGCCGACCTCTCCACCCTGGAGGTCTGGGACGGTCACCTGGCCCGCGCCGGCGCCGAGTTGACCGCCTTCCGGCTGCAGCTGGTGGCCGCGCTGCAGCCGCTGGTACGGCAGGCGTACGACCAGCTGGCCCCCGGTGGCGGGGAGACCGTGCTGGAGTACCGCAGCTCCTTCGAGGGCGAGCTGCCGGCCAGCCGCGAGCAGGCCGAGGAACAGCTGCTGGCGGCGATGGTGGCGGCCCGCAAGCAGGAGATCGAGCGCGGCCTGACCCTGGTCGGGCCGCACCGCGACGAGCTGCTGCTGCGGCTGGGCCCGCTGCCGGCCAAGGGGTACGCGAGCCACGGCGAGTCCTGGTCGTTCGCGCTGGCGCTGCGCCTGGCCTCGTACGAGCTGCTGCGGGCGGACGGCGGTGAGCCGGTGCTGATCCTGGACGACGTCTTCGCGGAGCTGGACGCCCGGCGGCGGGACCGGCTGGCGGAACTGGTCGCGGGCGGTGAACAGGTGCTGGTGACGGCGGCGGTCGCCGACGACGTGCCCAAGGCGCTGGCCGGCGCGCGGTACGCGGTGGCCGACGGTGCGGTGCGGCGCCTCGACCCCTGACCGGGCCCGACCCCTGACCGGGTCCCGAACGGGCGGCGGCCTGTGTTCCGCGTCATGGCCCGGATGTCCCCCGTACCTCGTAAGCTGGACGGCCTGTCCACAGCCTGGGGAAGGAGATCGTCGTGAGTGATCCGGCGCAGCTGTCCCCCGAGCCCTCGGGCGTGGACCTGGCGCGCGTGGCGCTGCGGGCCGCGAAGGAGCAGGCCCGCAAGCGCGGCGAGCAGGTCCGGGAGAAGCGCGAGGCCAAGCGGCACGGCCTGCGCAGCGGGGCCCGGGCCGACGGCCGCGACCCGGTGCCGCTGGGGGCGGCGCTGAACCGGCTGATCACCGAGCGGGGCTGGGAGGCGCCGGCGGCGGTGGGCGGGGTGATGGGGCGCTGGCCGCAGATCGTCGGGCCGAACATCTCGGCGCACTGCGAGCCCAAGCACTACGAGGAGGCGACTGCCGTCCTGACCGTGCAGTGCGACTCGACCGCGTGGGCGACCCAGCTGCGCCTGCTGGCGCGCCAGCTGGTGGCCAGGCTGAACCACGAGCTGGGCCACGGCACGGTGAAGGTGATCAAGGTCCTGGGGCCGGCGGCGCCGGTCAGGGGCTACGGACGGCTGCGCGCACCCGGCAGCAAGGGCCCCGGCGACACCTGGGGGTGAGGCGGCCTCGGCCGCTCCCGCCGGGGGCGGCCGGATCGGCTCGCGGATCGGCGCCCTCCGGAACCGCTGACGGCCCTTTTGAGCGCTCTGGGCCCCCGGGGCGAGTATCGGGACATGTCCAGAGGGGATTTCGGGCGGCATATCTGCCCTCAGGGGCTGCCAAACGCCCATCTCTGTCAGTCGTACCGGTAGACTGAAAGCCAAACACTGTTGCTTGTAGCAACCGAGTCGAACCGCCGTGGTCGCACGCCCTCCCGTCCAGTGGGAGGGGATGCGGCCCGTGCTGTGCCAGAGAGGGCGCTTCGTGGCCGATTCCGGCAACCCCAGCCAGAACCAAGAATCCATCGACCCGACGACCGGAAAGGCCTACGACGCCGACGCCATCCAGGTGTTGGAGGGTCTCGACGCCGTCCGCAAGCGCCCCGGCATGTACATCGGCTCGACCGGCGAGCGCGGCCTGCACCACCTGGTCCAGGAGGTCGTGGACAACTCCGTCGACGAGGCCATGGCCGGGCACGCGGACACCATCGACGTCACGATCCTGGCCGACGGCGCGGTGCGGGTGGTCGACAACGGCCGCGGCATCCCGGTGGGCATGGTCGCGAGCCAGGGGAAGCCGGCCGTCGAGGTCGTGCTGACGGTCCTGCACGCGGGCGGCAAGTTCGGCGGCGGCGGCTACGCGGTCTCCGGCGGTCTGCACGGCGTGGGCGTCTCGGTCGTCAACGCGCTCTCCACCCGCCTCGCGGTGGAGATCCACACCGACGGCCACCGCTGGACGCAGGAGTACAAGCTGGGCGAGCCGACCGCCCCGCTGGCCAAGCACGAGCCGACCGACCGGACCGGCACCAGCGTCACCTTCTGGGCCGACCCGGACATCTTCGAGACCACCGTCTACTCCTTCGAGACGCTGTCGCGGCGCTTCCAGGAGATGGCCTTCCTGAACAAGGGCCTGGCCATCTCGCTGACGGACGAGCGCGCGGAGCACCTGGACGAGGAGGGCAAGCCGCTCTCCGTCACGTACAAGTACGACGGCGGCATCGCCGACTTCGTGACGCACCTCAACTCCCGCAAGGGCGAGGTGATCCACCCCTCCGTGATCGACTTCGAGTCGGAGGACAAGGACAAGGCGATCTCGGTGGAGGTCGCGATGCAGTGGAACACCTCGTACACCGAGGGCGTCTACAGCTTCGCGAACACCATCCACACGCACGGCGGCGGCACGCACGAGGAGGGCTTCCGTGCGGCGCTGACCGGCCTGGTCAACCGCTACGCGCGGGACAAGAAGCTGCTCCGGGAGAAGGACGACAACCTCTCCGGCGAGGACATCCGCGAGGGTCTGACCGCGATCATCTCGGTCAAGCTCGGCGAGCCGCAGTTCGAGGGCCAGACCAAGGACAAGCTGGGCAACACCGAGGCGAAGACCTTCGTCCAGAAGGTGGTGCACGAGCAGCTGAACGACTGGCTGGACCGTCACCCGGTCGAGGCCGGCGACATCATCCGCAAGTCGATCCAGGCCGCCACCGCCCGCGTGGCCGCGCGCAAGGCGCGCGACCTGACCCGTCGCAAGGGGCTGCTGGAGAGCGCCTCGCTGCCGGGCAAGCTGAGCGACTGCCAGTCCAAGGACCCGGCCGAGTGCGAGATCTTCATCGTCGAGGGTGACTCCGCCGGCGGCTCCGCCAAGCAGGGCCGCGACCCGCGCACCCAGGCGATCCTCCCGATCCGCGGCAAGATCCTTAACGTCGAGAAGGCCCGGATTGACAAGGTGCTGCAGAACACCGAGGTCCAGGCGCTGATCTCGGCCTTCGGCTGCGGCATCCAGGAGGACTACGACGAGTCCAAGCTCCGCTATCACAAGATCGTCCTGATGGCGGACGCCGACGTCGACGGGCAGCACATCCGCACCCTGCTGCTGACCCTGCTGTTCCGCTTCATGCGGCCGCTGGTCGAGGCCGGCTACGTCTACCTGGCGATGCCCCCGCTGTACAAGATCAAGTGGGGTCGGGACGACTTCGACTACGTCTACTCGGACCGCGAGAAGGACTCGGTGATCGCCGCCGGCACCGCGGCCGGCCGCCGGCTGCCCAAGGACGACGCGATCCAGCGCTTCAAGGGTCTCGGCGAGATGAACGCCGAGGAGCTGCGGATCACGACCATGGACCAGGCGCACCGGCTGCTGCAGCGGATCACCCTGGAGGACGCGGCCCGCGCCGACGACCTGTTCTCCGTCCTGATGGGCGAGGACGTCGAGGCCCGCCGCTCCTTCATCCAGCGCAACGCCAAGGACGTCCGCTTCCTGGACGTGTGACGGGCCCCGCGCCCGCCCCCACGTACCAGTCACGCGTGAAAGGAAACTGACCACCAGTGGTCGACGACAACCGTCCCGACGGCGAGCAGCCGGACAGCACCACCGCCACCGACGTCTTCGTGTCCCGGGTCGAGCCGATCGAGCTCGAGACCGAGATGCAGCGCTCCTACCTCGACTACGCGATGAGCGTGATCGTCAGCCGGGCGCTGCCCGAGGTCCGCGACGGCCTCAAGCCGGTGCACCGCCGCGTCCTCTACGCGATGTACGACGGCGGGTACCGCCCCGAGAAGGGCTACTACAAGTGCGCCCGCGTCGTCGGCGACGTCATGGGCAACTACCACCCGCACGGCGACACCTCGATCTACGACACGGTGGTCCGGCTGGCCCAGCCGTGGTCGCTGCGGATGCCGCTGGTGGACGGCAACGGCAACTTCGGCTCCCCGGGCAACGACCCGGCGGCGGCCATGCGCTACACCGAGTGCAAGATGATGCCGCTGGCCATGGAGATGATGCGCGACATCGACGAGGAGACCGTCGACTTCGCCGCCAACTACGACGGCCGCTCGCAGGAGCCCACCGTCCTGCCGGCCCGCATCCCCAACCTGCTGATCAACGGCGCCACCGGCATCGCGGTCGGCATGGCCACCAACATCCCGCCGCACAACCTGCGCGAGGTCGCCTCCGGCGCGCTCTGGGCGCTGGAGCACCCGGAGGCCTCCAACGAGGAGCTGCTGGAGGCCCTGATCGAGCGGATCAAGGCCCCGGACTTCCCGACCGGTGCGCTGATCGTCGGCCGCCGCGGCATCGAGGACGCGTACCGCACCGGCCGCGGCTCGATCACCATGCGCGCGGTGGTGGAGGTCGAGGAGATCCAGGGCCGCCAGTGCCTGGTGATCACCGAGCTGCCGTACCAGGTCAACCCGGACAACCTCGCGCTGAAGATCGCCGACCTGGTGAAGGACGGCAAGGTCGCCGGCATCGCCGACGTCCGCGACGAGTCGTCCTCGCGCACCGGCCAGCGCCTGGTGGTCGTGCTCAAGCGCGACGCCGTCGCCAAGGTCGTGCTGAACAACCTGTACAAGCACACCGACCTGCAGACCAACTTCGGCGCCAACATGCTGGCCCTGGTCGACGGCGTGCCGCGCACGCTCTCGCTCGACGCCTTCATCCGGCACTGGGTGAGCCACCAGGTCGAGGTCATCGTCCGGCGCACCACCTTCCGGCTGCGCAAGGCCGAGGAGCGGGCGCACATCCTGCGCGCGCTGCTCAAGGCGCTCGACCTGATCGACGAGGTCATCGCGCTGATCCGGGCCTCGGACAGCGCCGACGCCGCCCGCACCGGCCTGATGGGCCTGCTGTCGATCGACGAGCTCCAGGCCAACGCGATCCTGGAGATGCAGCTGCGCCGGCTGGCCGCCCTGGAGCGCCGCCGGATCATGGAGGAGCACGACGAGCTCCAGCGCAAGATCGACGAGTACAACGCGATCCTCGCCTCGCCGCCGCGCCAGCGCGAGATCATCTCCGAGGAGCTGACCGCGATCGTCGAGAAGTACGGCGACGAGCGGCGCTCCACACTGATCCCCTTCGACGGCGACATGTCCGTCGAGGACCTGATCGCCGAGGAGGACATCGTCGTCACGATCACCCGTGGCGGCTACGTCAAGCGCACCCGCAGCGACCTCTACCGCTCGCAGAAGCGCGGCGGCAAGGGCGTGCGCGGCGCGCAGCTGAAGCAGGACGACCTCGTCGACCACTTCTTCGTCACCACCACGCACAACTGGATCCTCTTCTTCACCAACAAGGGCCGGGTCTACCGCGCCAAGGGCTACGAGCTGCCGGACGCCGGGCGCGACGCCCGCGGCCAGCACGTCGCCAACCTGCTGGCCTTCCAGCCGGACGAGCACATCACCCAGGTGATGGCGGTGCGCACCTACGAGGACAAGCCGTACCTGGTGCTGGCCACCCGGGCGGGCCTGGTCAAGAAGACCCCCCTGAAGGACTACGACTCCCCGCGCTCCGGCGGTCTGATCGCGATCAACCTGCGGACGGACGAGAGCGGCCGGGACGACGAGCTGATCGGGGCGGAGCTGGTCTCCGCCGACGACGACCTGCTGCTGGTGTCGCGCAAGGCCCAGTCCATCCGCTTCACCGCCACCGACGAGGCGCTGCGCCCGATGAGCCGGGCCACCTCCGGCGTGAAGGGCATGTCCTTCCGCGAGGACGACGAGCTGCTGTCGATGAACGTCGTCCGGGAGGGCACCTACGTGTTCACCGCGACGGACGGTGGCTATGCCAAGCGGACGGGCGTGGACGAGTACCGTGTCCAGGGGCGCGGCGGCTACGGCACCAAGGCTGCCAAGATCGTCGAGGGCCGCGGCTCCCTGGTGGGCGCGCTGGTGGTCGACTCCACGGACGAGATCATGGCGATCACCCTCTCGGGTGGTGTAATCCGCACAAGGGTTTCGGGAGTACGTGAAACCGGACGTGACACGATGGGCGTCCAACTGATCAACCTCGGAAAGCGCGACGCGGTGGTGGGCATGGCCCGCAACGCGGAGGCGGAGGACGAGGAGGCGGCGGAGGACGAGGCCGGTACGGCCGAGACGGACGCCACCGAGGCTGTGGAGGGCACGGAGACGGCCACCGGCGAGGAAGCCCAGGCCTGACCCCCTGCCACGGCGTTCGCACCGCCGCGCCCAGCGCGCGGCGGTGCGGACGCCGACCAGTACCGGGCAATCCCGCCGGGCGCTGGATGACGAGTGACGAACCGGGCCGGGAACCGCCGGCCCGGCGGTGAGTGCGGGAGGACCAGGGTGAGTGGAGCCACGGGTGCTGCGGGAGGCGCCGCAGGCGGCCGTCCGGGCGCAGCACAGGGCGGCATGCCGTACGGCGGTGTTCCGCAGACTCCGGCCGAGCACCCGGCTGCGTCCACCTCGCTGATGCCCCCGGTCGGTTCGGGCGGTCAGCCGGGTGCGGCCGGTGGCTACGGCACGCCGCCACCGCCGGCGGCCCCGCCGGCCGCGCCGGCGCCGGCCGGCGGCGGCAGCGGGTTCTCGCAGCCGACCACCTACGCCAAGGGCCAGCCGACGCCGGCCCGCGGCACGCGGGTGAACGCGGGTGCCCCGGCGGCGGCGGGCGGCGCGCCCGGTCCGGCCGCCCCGGCGGGCGGCGC
>NZ_JBHUSG010000023.1:0-132522 GCF_042673745.1 Kitasatospora sp. NPDC057015 | reverse complement strand
ACCCCCACCCTCCGACCCAACCGCCCCGAAACCCACACCCTCCACACCGCCACCGCCACCGCCCACACCACCGGCCACACCACCACCTGGCCCACCCACGGCCAAACCATCAACCTCCCCACCTACCCCTTCCAACGCACCCGCCACTGGCTGGACCTGCCCGAGACCGTCGGCGACGCCGCCGACCTGGGCCTGGACGCGGCGGGCCACCCGCTGCTGGGTGCCGCGGTACTGCTGCCGGAGGACGGCGGCGCGGTGGTCACCGGGCGGCTCTCGCAGCGCGCCCACGGCTGGCTGGCGGACCACGCGGTGGTCGGCACGGCCGTCCTGCCCGGCACCGCGTTCACCGAACTGGTGCTGAGCGCCGGCGAGGAGGTCGGCTGCGACGTCCTGGAGGAGCTCCAGCTCCAGACCGCGCTGACCGTCCCCGACCGGGGCTCCGTCCAGGTCCAGGTGACGATCGGCGCGGCGGACGGCGCGGGGCGCCGTCCGGTGACCGTCCACACCCGGGGCGACGGCGGCCAGACCGTGCTCGCCAAGGGCACCCTCGCCACCTCCGACGGCTCGCGGCCCGCCGCGGCGCCCGGGGCGTTCCCGCCCGCCGGCGCGGTCGAGGTGGACCTCGCCGGGCTCTACGACCGGCTCGGCGCCGCCGGCCTGGACTACGGACCGGCCTTCCAGGGCCTCCGGGCGGCCTGGCGGCACGGCGAGGAGGTCTACGCCGAGGTCGCGCTGCCCGAGGAGGTCGCGTCGGAGGGCTTCGGCCTGCACCCGGCGCTGCTCGACGCGGCGCTGCACCCGATGGCCTTCACCCCGGCCACCGCGGACGGGGAGGTCCGCCTCCCGCTGGCCTGGTCGGACGTGCGGCTGCACGCGGTCGGCGCCCGCTCGGCGCGGGTCCGGCTGACGCCCACCGGCCCGGACACCATCGCGATCTCGGTCGCGGACGCGCAGGGCGCCCCGGTGGCCGAGATCGGCGAACTGCGGGTCCGGGCGGCCCGGCCGGAGCATCTGGTGGCGCGGGGGCAGGAGAGCCTGTACGAGCTGCAGTGGCCCGCCCTGGCGCTGCCCGGCGACACCACCGCGACGCCCGTCACCGCGACGGCCGCCGACGCGGCGGCGCTGACCGGCGTCCCCGCCGACGCCGAGGTGGTGCTGGCCCACGTGCCGGCCGCCGACGCCGCCGACGGGGACGTGCCCCGCCGGGTGCGCGAGGTGCTCGACTGGGCGCTCGACCTGGCCCGGACCTGGCTGGCCGAGGACCGGTTCGCCGCCGCCCGCCTGGTGTTCGTCACCGAGGGCGGCACCGGCGAGCGGCCGCGGGACCTGGCGCACGCCGCGGTGTGGGGCCTGGTGCGCAGCGCGCAGACCGAGAACCCGGACCGCTTCGGCCTGGTGGACCTCGACGGCGCACCTGCCTCGACGGCGCTGCTGCCCGTGGCGCTGACGAGCGGCGAGCCCCAACTGGCCGTCACCGACGGGGCGCTGTCGGTGCCGCGCCTGGTGCGGGCCGCCGGCCGGGCCGCGGACGGACCGGGCGAGCCGGTGTTCGCCCCGGACGCGACCGTGCTGGTGACCGGGGCGACCGGTGTGCTCGGTGCGCTGATCGCCCGCCACCTGGTGACCGGGCACGGGGTCCAGCGGCTGCTGCTGGTCAGCCGGCGCGGCCCGGCCGCCCCGGGCGCGACCGAACTCCGCGCGGAACTGGTCGCCCTGGGCGCCCGGGAGGTGACGGTCGCGGCCTGCGACCTCGCCGACCGCGAGGCCCTGGCGGCGCTGCTGGCGCAGCACCCGGTGACGGGTGTGGTGCACTCGGCGGGTGTCCTGGACGACGCCACGATCGCCTCGCTCACCCCGGAGCGGCTGCACCGGGTGCTGGCCGCGAAGGTGGACGCCGCCTGGAACCTGCACGAACTCAGCCCGGACGCCTCGGTGTTCGCGCTGTTCTCCTCCGTCTCCGGCACGGTCGGCGGCGCGGGGCAGGCCAACTACGCGGCTGCCAACGCCTTCCTGGACGCCCTCGCCGCCCACCGGCGGGCACTGTCGCTGCCCGCGGTCAGCTACGCGTGGGGGCTGTGGGAGCAGGACGGCGCGGGCATGACCGAGTCGCTCGGTCAGGCCGACCTGGCCCGGATGGCGCGGATCGGCATCCTGCCGATCTCCGCCGCGCTGGGCCTGGAGCTCTTCGACGCGGGCCTGCGCTCGGAGCGGGCGGTGCTCGTCCCGGTCCGGCTGGACGTGTCGGCGCTGCGCGACCCGTCGCCCGTCCTGCGCGGCCTGGTGCGCACGCCGGCCCGCCGGGCCGTGGTGGAGGGCCCGGCGGCGCCGGTGTCGGTGACCGACCGGCTGGCGGGGCTCGCGGCGCCCGAACGGGCCGAAGCCCTACAGGACTTGGTGCAGGGGTACGTGGCCGAGGTGCTCGGGCACGCCAACGCCAAGGCCCTGGACGTCCAGCGGGGCCTGCTCGACCTGGGCATCGACTCGCTGACGGCGGTGGAGCTGCGCAACCGGCTCGGCGAGGCCCTGGGCCACCGGCTGCCGTCCACGGTGGTCTTCGACTACCCGACGATCGCCGGCCTGGCCGGCTACCTGGACGCCGAGGTGGTGCCGGCGCCGAAGTCCGGTCTGGCGGAGCTCGACCGGATCGAGGAGCTGCTGCTGGCGCTGCCGCCGCAGGACGAGGAGCGCCTGCTGCTGGCGCAGCGCCTGCAGGAGATGCTGACGAAGGCCCGTGGGCCGCTGGACGAGACCGCGCAGCTGTTGGAGTCGGCCTCCGACGACGACCTGTTCGACTTCATCGACGGTGAGCTCGGCATGAACTGAGCCCGGCCGCTCCCCGTACCGCCCGGGCGCCCCTTCGGGGGCTCCCGGGCGGTACTGCGCGTGGCCCCGCTCGCGACGCCCGGGGCGGTTCCCCGGGCCCCGGCCGTACGGCCGACACCCGGCCGGAGCAGGGCCGACGGGCCGACGTCCGGGCGGAGGCCGGCCGACGTCCGGCCCGAGGCCGGGCGGGACAGCGGGTCGGACGAGGGGACGGACAACGGGCCGGGCAACGGGAAAGGGCGGTACGGCTGCCGTCGCAGCCGTACCGCCCTTCAGACGGGCCCGGGGTACTACGCCTTGGCCGGGTCCTTGCAGAGCGTCATGGTGACGACCGCTTCCTTCTGGGACACGCGAGTCCACTCGCGGGTGCCGAACCAGCCCTTGTACTTGCCCTTGGTGCCGATCAGCGCCTGCGAGACGCCGGCGCCGCCGATCAGGGCGTTGACGTCGGCGGTGCCGATCGCGCTGACCTTGCTGCCGTTGGCGAAGGTCACCACGTCGTCGTAGTGGATGATGAGGTGGCCGTCGGACTCGCGCTGGTACAGGATCCGGCCGGTGCCCTTGACGTCGGCGACCTTGTTGCCGGCGGCGTCCTTGACCTCGTCGGTGTAGAAGCCGAAGTCGCCCACGCTCGCGCCGGCCGGGGCCGGGTCGTGGTAGTCCATGCTCGTGACGAACTCGGGCAGGTCCTTCCAGACCACGCAGGAGTTCGAGCCGGCGAGCTTCTTGTCCGGGGTGGCGCCGGCGTAGGCCGAACCGCCGAGCCCTGCGGTCAGCGCGAAGAGGGAGACGGTGACAGCCGCGAGTACAGCCGGCCGGGGCAGCTTGTTGCGCACTTGGTTTTTCTCCTGACTTGGGACACAGCCGTGCGCGATGAGTGTTCGCCGAACCGCTAAGCGCCTGCTAAAGCCCAAGGCTGCGAACTCCTGCTCCCACCGGGAGCGTTGGGTCGTCCCGTGCTCCCGGGGGCGGCCGCGCGCCGGCCGCCGCCGGCGGTGCGCTCGGCCCGCCCCGCGCGCCCGGACCCCCTGCCACCAGCCCTGCTGCGCCGAACACCGCCCCTTTAGACCGTCCTTAGGGGATCACTAGCCCCGCTGGCGATATTTGCGGAGCAGACCGGTGTCACGGACGAGAGGTAGTGGGTTACTCCGAATGGCGGCGAACGAGGACAAGCTCCGGGACTATCTCAAGCGCACCACCGTCGAACTTCGCCAGGCACGCGAACGGCTCCAGCACATGGAGTCGGCCAAGGGCGAGCCGCTGGCGGTGGTCGGCATCGGCTGCCGGTACCCCGGCGGGGTCCGTTCGCCGGAGGACCTCTGGAAGCTGGTGGAGGACGGCACCGACGCGATCGGCGCGTTCCCCACCAACCGCGGCTGGGACGTGGACGGGCTCTACGACCCGGACCCGGACCACCCCGGCACCTCGCACGCCCGCCACGGCGGATTCCTCTACGAGGCGGGCGAGTTCGACGCCCCGTTCTTCGGGATGTCCCCGCGTGAGGCGCTCGCCACGGACCCCCAGCAGCGCCTGCTGCTGGAGACGGCGTACGAGACCTTCGAGCGGGCCGGCATCGACCCGGCCACCCTGCGCGGCTCGCGGACGGCGGTGTTCACCGGCGTCATGTACGACGACTACGGCACCGGGTTCCAGCGGATGCCGGAGGAGCTGGAGGGCTACCTCGGCACCGGCAGCGCCGGCAGCGTCGCCTCCGGCCGCATCTCCTACGTGTTCGGCCTCGAAGGGCCGGCCATCACGGTCGACACCGCCTGCTCCTCCTCGCTCGTCGCCGTCCACCTGGCCGCGCAGGCGCTGCGCGACGGCCTGTGCGACCTCGCGCTCGCCGGCGGTGTGACGGTCATCGCCACCCCCAGCCTGTTCGTCGAGTTCAGCCGCCAGCGCGGCCTGTCGGAGGACGGCCGCTGCAAGGCGTTCTCCGCGAACGCCGACGGCACCGGCTGGGGCGAGGGCGCCGGCCTGCTGCTGCTGGAGCGCCTGTCGGACGCCCGGCGCAACGGCCACCGGATCCTCGGCCTGGTCAAGGGCACCGCCGTCAACCAGGACGGCGCGAGCAGCCGGCTCTCCGCCCCCAACGGCCCCGCCCAGCAGCGCGTGATCAAGGCCGCGCTGGCCGACGCGGGCCTGACCACCTCCGATGTCGACATCGTCGAGGCGCACGGCACCGGCACCACCCTCGGCGACCCGATCGAGGCGCAGGCCCTGCTCAACACCTACGGCCAGGGCCGCGAGCGGCCGGTCTGGCTGGGTTCGGTGAAGTCCAACATCGGCCACTCGCAGGCCGCCGCGGGCGCCGCGGGCATGATCAAGATGATCATGGCGATGCGCAACGGGCTGCTGCCCAAGACCCTGCACGCCGACGAGCCGAGCCCGCACATCGACTGGTCCTCCGGTGAGGTCCGACTGCTGACCGAGGCCCAGGAGTGGCCCGAGACCGGCCGGCCGCGCCGCGCCGCCGTCTCCTCCTTCGGCATCAGCGGCACCAACGCCCACGTCATCCTGGAGGAGCCGCCGGCCCCCGCCGCCGAGCCGGCCGAGGAGCCGGAGGCCGGCACCCCCGCCGCCGAACCCGGCCGGGCCGTCCCGTGGCTGCTCTCCGGCCGCAGCGAGGCCGCCGTCCGCGACCAGGCCCGCGCCCTGCTGGACGCCACCGAGCAGGACCCGGGCCTCGACCTCGCCGCGGCCGCCCGTACCCTCGCCCACGGCCGCGCCCGGCTCCCGCACCGCGCGGTGGTCGTCGGCGACGACCGCGAGGAGCTGCGCAGCGGCCTGCAGGCGCTGGCGAACGGCGTCACCGCGCCGAACGCGGCCGTCGGCACCGCCGAGGGCCGCGCGGGCCGTACGGTCTTCGTCTTCCCCGGGCAGGGCTCGCAGTGGGTCGGCATGGGTCTGGAACTCGCCGCCGCCTCCCCCGTGTTCGCCGAGCAGCTGCGCGCCTGCGACGAGGCCCTGTCGGAGTTCGTCGACTGGTCGCTGACCGACGTCCTGGGCGACCGCGAGCAGTTGGAGCGCGTCGAGGTCGTCCAGCCCGCGCTGTGGGCGGTGATGGTGTCGCTGGCGGCCCTGTGGCGCAGCCAGGGCGTCGAGCCCGACATGGTGATCGGCCACTCCCAGGGCGAGATCGCGGCGGCCGCGGTCAGCGGGATCCTCTCGCTCCGGGATGCCGCCCGCGTGGTGGCACTGCGCTCCCAGGCGATCGTGGCGCTGGCCGGTCAGGGTGCGATGGCGCAGGTCACCGCGCCCGCCGAGCAGGTCGAGGGCTACCTGACCGCGTGGGCGGGCCGGGTGTCGGTCGCGGCCGTCAACGGCCCCGCCGCCACCGTCGTCTCCGGCGACGAGGCCGGTGTCCTGGAGCTGACCGCCGCGCTGGAGGCCGACGGCATCGAGGTCCGCCGGATCCCGGTGGACTACGCCTCGCACTCGGTGCACGTGGAGTCCATCGAGGACGAGCTGGCGCGACTGCTGGCCCCGGTGCGTCCCGGTCCGGCCGCGGTGCCGTTCCACTCCACCGTCACCGGCGCCCTGGCACAGGGCCCCGAGCTGGACGGCGCCTACTGGTACCGCAACCTGCGCAACCCGGTGCTGCTGCACTCCACCGTCGAGGCGCTCGCCGCCTCCGGGCACACCCGCTTCCTGGAGATGTCGCCGCACCCGGTGCTGGTGAACCCGCTGCGGGACACCCTCGGCGAGCGCGGCACCGCCGGCGGCAGCCTGCGCCGCCGGCAGGGCACGCTGGTGCACTTCCGCACCTCGCTGGGCCGCGCACACGCCGAGGGCGCCACCGTGGACTGGCCGGCGATCGTGCCGGACGGCCCGCGCGCCGACCTGCCCACCTACCGCTTCCAGCGCGAGCACTACTGGGTGCACCGGCCCACCGGTGGCGACGTCACCTCGGCCGGCCTGCGCACCGCCGAGCACCCGCTGCTCGACGCCGCGCTCGACCTCGCCGACGGCGGGCTGGTGCTGACCGGCCGCCCCGGCACCGGCGCGCACGACTGGCTGGCCGGTCACAGCGTGCTCGGCCAGGCCCTGCTGCCCGGCACCGCGTACGTCGACCTCGCCCTGCACGCCGCCGACCTGGTCGGGTGCGCGGTGCTGGAGGAGCTGACGATCGAGGCCGCCCTCGGCATCCCGGAGACCGGCTCACCGCGCCTGCGGGTGACGGTCGGCGCCCCGGACGAGCAGGGCCGGCGCGGCATCGAGGTGCACTCGGCGCCGCCCGCCGACTCCGGCGAGACGGGCGAGGAGTGGACCCGGCACGCCGTCGGCCTGATCGCCCCCGGCGAGGCACCCGCCGCCCCGGCCACCGACCGCCTGACCCCACCGGACGGCGCCGTGGCACTGGCCGTGGACGGGCTCTACGACCGGCTGGCGGAGCGCTCCATCGGCTACGAGCCGGTCTACCGCGGGCTGCGGGCCGCCTGGCGGCACGGCCGCGACCTGTTCGCCGACGTGGAACTGACCACCGGCGCGGCCGGCTACGCCATCCACCCGGTGCTGCTGGACGCGGCCCTGCAGACGCTGTTCGTCGAGACCCCCGAGGACGACCCGCGGCTCCCCTTCACCTGGACGGGCGTACGCCTGCACGCCGTGGGCGCGACCGCCCTGCGGGTCCGGGTCTCGGAGACCGCCGACGGCACCTTCACCCTCACCGCGGTGGACGGCGCCGGCGCGCCGGTGCTGGAGGCGCGGGCGATCAGCACCCGCCCGGTACGGCTGGAGCAGCTGGTTCCGCAGCAGGGCCACTCGCTGCTGCGCCTGGAGTGGCAGCGGATCTCACCGCCGGCCGGGGCCGCGCCGCTCGACCGGGCGACCGTCCTGGGCATCGGCGGCGCCGCCGGGACGCCCGGCGAGGCCGGCGAGGGCCTGGCCGCGGTGCACGCCGGGGTGGCCGAGGCGCTCCGGGTGCTGGCCGAACTGCCCGAGGGGCACCGGCTCGTGGTGCACAGCCGCGGCGCGGTCGAGGTGGGCGAGCACGAGGGCCCGCCCGACCTGACGGCCGCGGCCGTGTGGGGCGTGCTGCGCTCGGCGCAGGCCGCGGACCCGGAGCGGATCGTGCTGGTCGACACCGACGAGCGGGTCGGCGCCGAGGAGGCCGCCCTGCGGGTCGCCGCACTGGCCCCGGGCGAGCCCCAACTCGCCCTGCGCGGCGGCGAACTGTTCGTCCCCCGGCTCGGCCGGGTGCGTACCTCCACCGAGGGCGGGCCGGACCGGGCCGACTGGCGGGGAGCCGCCCTGGTGACCGGACCCGACGCCGAGGCGGTCGCGGCCCGACTGGCGCAGGAGTACCCGGAGCTCGATCTGACGATCGCTCAGGATGTACTGGAAGAAGCAGCGTTGAGCGCGCTGATCGAGGGTCTCGGCCGGCCGCTGACGGCCGTCGTGCACGCCGGCGGCCCGGCCGTGGACACCGGGGCCGAAGACGGCGACACCGGGCTGAGCGCCCGGATCGACGCCGCCTGGAACGTCCACCGGGCCACCCGCGGACTCGGCGAGGGCCTGCGGCGCTTCGTCCTGCTGACCCCCGCCGCCGGCGTGCTCGGCGAGGAGGGCGGCGAGGAGGCCGCCTTCCTCGACGCGCTGGCCCGGCTGCGGCTCACCGAGGGCCTGCCCGGCGAGACGCTCGCCCTGACCGGCGCCGACCGGCTGACCGCCGCCGCCCTGGCGTCCGGCGAAGCCCGCCCGGTCGCCGCCGAGGTCGATCCGGCCGCCGCCCGCCGGACGGGCGAGGTCCCGGCCGTGCTGCGCGGCCTGGTCCGGGCCCGTACCCGGACCGCGGTCACCCCCGCCGGGGACGGCGCCCTCGCGGGCCGCCTCGCCGGGCTGCCGGAGGAGGAGCGCGTCCGGCTGCTGCGATCCCTGGTCCGCACCCACGCCTCCGCCGTGCTCGGCCACACCGCCTCCGGCGGCATCCGCGAGGACCAGGCGTTCAAGGAGCTGGGCTTCGACTCCCTCACCGGCGTCGAGCTGCGCAACCGCCTGAACGCGGCCACCGGCCTGCGGCTGCCCGCCACCCTGGTCTTCGACCACCCCACCCCGGCCGCGGTCGCCGCCCACCTGCTGACCGAGCTGGCCGGCGGCACCGCCGGCGCCGCCCCCGTGACACGGGCCGCCCTGGCCTCGGACGAGCCGATCGCCATCGTCTCGATGGGCTGCCGCTACCCGGGCGGTGTGCGCAGCCCCGAGGACCTGTGGAACCTGGTGGCCGCGGGCACCGACGCGATGACCTCCTTCCCGACCGACCGCGGCTGGGACCTGGAGCAGCTCTACCACCCGGACCCGGACCACGCCGGCACCACGTACACCCGCCACGGCGGGTTCGTCGACGACGCGGGCGACTTCGACCCGGCGTTCTTCGGGATGTCCCCGCGCGAGGCGCTCGCCACCGACCCCCAGCAGCGCCTGCTGCTGGAGACGGCGTGGGAGACCTTCGAGCGGGCCGGCATCGACCCGGCCACCCTGCGCGGCAGCCGCACCGGCGTCTTCACCGGGCTCATCTACACCGACTACGGCACCCGTTTCACGCCGCCGCCGGACCTCGAGGGCTACATCGGCACCGGCAGCGCCGGCAGCGTCGTCTCCGGGCGGGTCAGCTACGTCTTCGGTCTGGAGGGCCCGGCCGTCTCCGTCGACACGGCCTGCTCCTCCTCGCTGGTGGCCCTGCACATGGCGGCCCGGGCGCTGCGCTCCGGCGAGTGCGACATGGCGCTCGCCGGTGGTGTGGCGATCATGTCGACGCCGATGATGTACGTGCACTTCGCCCGCCAGCGCGGGCTGTCCGCGGACGGCCGCTGCAAGGCGTTCTCCTCGGACGCCGACGGCACGGCCTTCTCCGAGGGCGCCGGCCTGCTGCTGCTGGAGCGCCTGTCGGACGCGCAGCGCAACGGCCACCGGATCCTCGGCCTGGTCAAGGGCACCGCCGTCAACCAGGACGGCGCCACCAACGGCCTGACCGCGCCCAACGGCCCCTCGCAGCAGCGGGTCATCCAGGCCGCGCTCGCCGACGGCGGGCTGACCACCGCCGACGTGGACGCCGTCGAGGCGCACGGCACCGGCACCAACCTGGGCGACCCGATCGAGGCCCAGGCCCTGCTCGCCACCTACGGCCAGGGCCGCGACGAGTCGCGCCCGCTGCTGCTCGGCTCGGTCAAGTCCAACATCGGCCACACCCAGGCCGCCTCGGGCGTCGCCGGCGTCATCAAGATGGTGATGGCGATGCAGCACCAGGTGCTGCCCAGGACCCTGCACGTGAGCGAGCCCAGCCCGCACATCGACTGGTCCGCGGGCGCCGTCGAGCTGCTCACCGAGAGCGTCGCCTGGCCCGAGACGAACGGCCCGCGCCGCGCCGGCGTCTCGGCGTTCGGCATGAGCGGCACCAACGCGCACGTCATCCTGGAGCAGGCCCCGGCCGCCGCGGCGCCGGCCGACGCCACCACCCCGCCCGTGCTGCCCTGGCTGCTGTCGGCGAAGTCCGAGCCGGCGCTGCGCGAGCAGGCCCGGCAGCTGGCCGCGCTCGACCTCGACCCGGCGGAGACCGGCCGGTCGCTGGCGCTCGGCCGCTCCCACCTGGAGCACCGCGCGGCCGTGCTGGGCCGCGACCGGGAGGAACTGCTGGCCGCCCTGGCGGCACTGGCCTCCGGCTCGCACTCCGCGCAGCTGGTGCGGGGCACCGTCACCGGCGGCCGCACCGCCTTCCTGTTCTCCGGCCAGGGTGCGCAGCGCCCGGGCATGGGCCGCGAACTCCACGAGGCCCACCCGGTGTTCGCCGCCGCGCTGGACGAGGTGCTGGCGCACCTGGAGCCGGAGCTGCGCGAGGTCATGTGGGACGAGGACGCCACCCGGCTGAACCTCACCCGGTGGACCCAGCCGGCCCTGTTCGCCGTCCAGACCGCGCTGTACCGGCTGCTGACCCACCACGGGCTGCGCCCGGACCACCTGCTCGGCCACTCGATCGGTGAGATCAGCGCCGCGCACTGCGCCGGAGTGCTGTCCCTCGCGGACGCCTGCACCCTGGTGACCGAGCGCGCCCGGCTGATGCAGTCGGCGCCCGGCGGCGGCGCGATGGCGGCCCTGGAGGCCACCGAGGAGGAGGTGCTCGCCGCCCTCGCCGCAGGCGATGCACCCGCCGGCCACGTCACCGTCGGCGCCGTCAACGCCCGCAACTCCGTGGTCGTCTCCGGCGACGCCGACACCGTCGCGGCCGTCGTCGCGCACTGGCGGGCCGAAGGCCGGCGGACCTCCGAACTCAAGGTCAGCCACGCCTTCCACTCCGCCCACATGGACCCCATCCTCGACGAGTTCCGCACCGCCGCCGAAGCCCTCAGCTACGACCGGCCCACGATTCCCGTCATCTCCAACCTCACCGGCCAGCCCGTCGAGGCCTACGACGCCGACTACTGGGTGAACCACCTGCGCGGCGCCGTCCGCTTCGCCGACGGTCTCGCCACCCTGCACGAGGCCGGCGTCACCACGTACCTGGAGCTGGGCCCGGCACCGGTGCTGATCCCGCACGCGGCGCAGCTCGACGCCGAGGGCGGCGCCACGCTGCTCGCCACCCTGCGGCCCGGTCAGAGCGAGACCGCCGTCCTCGCGGCCGCCCTGGCCGGCGCGCACTGCGTCGGCGCGGCGGTGGACTGGGCGACGGTCTTCGGCGCCGGCAGCGCCGTCCACGCCGAGCTGCCCACCTACCCGTTCCAGCGGGAGCGGTTCTGGCTGACCGAACCGGTCGCGGCGGCCGGCGACGCGGGCAGCTTCGGCCTCACCCCGGGCGAGCACCCCGTCCTGCTGGCCACCACCCGCCACCCGGACCGGGACGAGATCCTGCTCACCGGAGCGCTGTCCACCCGGACCCAGCCGTGGCTGCGCGACCACGCCATCCGGGGCACGGTGATCATGCCGGGCACCGCGTTCCTGGACCTGGCGCTGCACGCGGCGGCCGAGGCGGGCGCCGAGGGCGTCGGCGAACTGGCCCTGGAGGCGCCCCTGGTGGTGCCGGACGGCGCCGCCGTGCAGATCCAGGTCCTGCTGGATCCCGAGGACGCCGAGGGCCGGCGCTCCTTCGCCATCCACTCGCGCGGCGCCGACGAGTCGTGGACCCGGCACGTCAGCGGCGTCGTCGGTCCGGTGGCCGCCCCCGAGGAGGAGCCGCAGGCCTGGCCGCCGGCCGGGGAGGCGTTCGACCTCACCGACGCCTACCAGCGGCTCTCCGGCCACGGCTACGACTACGGACCCGCCTTCCGCGGGATCCGGGCCGCCTGGAAGGACGGCGCGGACATCCACGCCGAGGTGGCGCTGCCCGAGGACGTCGACGTGGCCGGTCACACCGTCCACCCGGCGCTGCTGGACGCGGCGCTGCACGCCCTGCTGCTGGACACCTCCGCCGGCGGTGACACCAACCTGCCCTTCGCCTGGACGGGCGTGCGCCTGCACGCCGCCGAGGCGACCGTGCTGCGGGTGCGCATCACCCCGGACGGCCCGGGCCTGGTCCGGATCACCGCCGCCGACGTGACCGGCGCCCCGGTGCTGAGCGCGGAGGGCCTGTCGATGCGCCCGCTCGGCGCCGACGCCTCGGTACGCCCGGACGCCCCGCTGCTCACCGTCGAGTGGACACCGCTGCCCGAGGGCGCGCCCACCTCCCAGGGCACGCCCTGGGCCGAGCTGGAGGCCCCGGGCACCCCGGTCGCCCCGGTCCTGGTGCACCGGGCGACGGGCGGCCCGGCCGCCACGCTGGCCGCCCTGCAGAGCTGGCTCGCCGACGAGTCGCTGGCCGAGACCCGGCTGGTGGTGCTCACCCGCGGCGCGATCGCCGTGAACCGGAACGGCGGCGAGGCGGCCGAGGACGTCACCGACCTTGGCGGCGCGGCCGTCTGGGGCCTGGTGCGCTCCGCGCAGTCGGAGCACCCGGACCGGATCGTCCTGCTGGACGCGGAGCCCGGCGCCGACCAGACCGACGCCCTGGAGGTGGCCCTGGCCGCGGGCGAGGGCCAGGTGGCCGTCCGGGCCGGCCGCGGCCACGTGCCGCGCCTGGTGCGGAGCACCGCACAGCCGGCGGCGCCGACGGCGTACGACCCGGCCGGCACCGTCCTGATCACCGGTGGCACCGGCACCCTGGGGGCCGTGGTGGCCCGGCACCTGGTCGCCACCCACGGCGTGCGGCACCTGCTGCTGGTCAGCCGCAGCGGCCCGGACGCGCCCGGCGCGGCCGAACTGGTCGCCGAACTGGCCGAGTCGGGTGCCGAGGCGACGATCGCGGCCTGCGACGTGGCCGACGCCGCGGCGGTCGCCCTGCTGCTGGACGGCCTGCCCGCCGAGCACCCGCTGACCGCGGTGGTCCACGCGGCCGGGACGGTCGACGACGCCACCGTCGAGTCCCTGACGGCGGACCGCCTGGCCGCGGTGCTGCGCACCAAGGCCGACTCGGCCCGGGTGCTGCACGAGCTCACCCGCGGACGCGAGCTGGACGCCTTCGTGCTGTTCTCCTCCGCCGCCGCCACCTTCGGCGGGCCCGGCCAGGGCAACTACGCCGCGGCCAACGCCTACCTGGACGGCCTGGCGGCGCACCGGCGGGCGAACGGCCTGCCGGCCACCTCGCTGGCCTGGGGCCTGTGGGCGCAGGCCAGCGGCATCACCGGCAACCTGAGCGAGGCCGACCTGCAGCGGATGCGCCGCGGCGGCATCGCCGCGATGCCCTCCGAGCAGGCGCTGGCCCTCTTCGACGCGGCCGTCGCCCTGCCGGGAGCGGCCTTCGTGGCCGCGCAGTTGGAGCTCCCGGCGCTGCGCGAGCAGGCCCGGGCCGGCGAACTGCCGCCCCTCTTCTCCAAGCTGGTCCGTACCGGTGTGCGGCGCGCCGCGCGGCCGGGCGGCGACGGCGCCCTCCAGGGGCTGGCGGCGGAGCTCGCCGGCCTGCCGGAGGACCAGCAGCGGCAGGCGCTGTCGCAGGCCGTGGCCGCGCAGGTGGCCGCCGTGCTCGGCCACTCCTCGGCCGACTCGCTGCCGGTCGACCGGGCGTTCAAGGACCTGGGCTTCGACTCGCTGACCGCCGTCGACCTGCGCAACCGCCTCGGTGCGGCGACCGGCCTGCGGCTGCCCGCCACCCTGGTCTTCGACCACCCCACCCCGGCCGCCGTCGCCGAGTACGTCCGCGGCAAGCTGCTCGGCGCCGGTGCGCCGGTGGCGGCCGCCGCGGGCCGCCGGCGCAGGTCGGGGGACGACGAGCCGATCGTGGTGGTGGCCGCGGGCTGCCGCTTCCCCGGCGGCGTGCGCTCCCCCGAGGACCTGTGGCGGCTGGTGGCGAGCGGCACCGACGCGATCGGCGAGTTCCCCACCGACCGGGACTGGGACGCCGAGGCGCTGTACGACCCGGACCCGGACCACCTGGGCACCACGTACTCCACCCAGGGCGGATTCCTGTACGACGCCGCCGACTTCGACGCCGCGTTCTTCGGGATGTCGCCGCGTGAGTCGCTCGCCACCGACCCCCAGCAGCGGCTGCTGCTGGAGACCGCGTGGGAGACCTTCGAGCGGGCCGGCATCGACCCGGCCTCCCTGAAGGGCAGCCGCACCGGCGTCTTCACCGGCATCATGTACGACGACTACGGCGCCCGGCTGGTGGAGAACACCCCCGAGGGGTTCGAGGGCTTCATCGGTACCGGCAGCGCGAGCAGCGTGGCCTCCGGCCGGGTGTCCTACGTGTTCGGGCTCGAAGGCCCGGCCATCACCATCGACACGGCCTGCTCCTCCTCGCTGGTGGCCGTCCACCTGGCGGCGCAGTCGCTGCGCAGCGGCGAGTGCGACCTCGCGCTGGCCGGCGGCGCCACCGTGATGGCGACGCCGACGGTGTTCGTGGAGTTCAGCCGTCAGCGCGGGCTCTCCTCCGACGGCCGCTGCAAGGCGTTCTCGGCGGACGCCAACGGCACCGGCTGGGGCGAGGGTTCGGGCCTGCTGCTGCTGGAGCGGCTCTCCGACGCACGCCGCAACGGCCACCAGGTGCTGGCCGTGGTCAAGGGCTCGGCGGTCAACCAGGACGGTGCGAGCAACGGCCTGACCGCGCCCAACGGGCCCTCGCAGCAGCGGGTGATCCGGACGGCGCTGGCCGGCGCGGGGCTGACCCCGGCCGACGTGGCGGTCGTCGAGGCGCACGGCACCGGCACCTCGCTGGGCGACCCGATCGAGGCCCAGGCCCTGATCGAGACCTACGGCCAGGGCCGCCCGGAGGACCAGCCGCTCTGGCTGGGCTCGATCAAGTCCAACATCGGCCACACCCAGGCCGCCGCGGGTGCGGCCGGCCTGATCAAGATGATCATGGCGATGCGGTACGGGATGCTCCCGAAGACCCTGCACGCCGAGCAGCCCAGCCCGCACGTCGACTGGTCGGCCGGCGCGGTCGAGCTGCTGACCGAGGCCGTCGACTGGCCGCGCGGCGAGCAGCCGCGCCGGGCCGCGGTCTCCTCCTTCGGCATCAGCGGCACCAACGCCCACGTCATCCTGGAGGAGCCGCCGGCCCCCGCCCGGACGCCGGCCCCCGCCGTGAGCGAGCCGCCGGCCACCCCGTGGGTGCTGTCGGGCCGCAGCGAGCAGGCCCTGCGCGACCAGGCCGGACGCCTGCTGGACTTCGTCCGCGAGGACGAGCGGCCGAGCCCCGCCGAGATCGGCCGGGCGCTGGCCACCTCGCGGTCGAGGTTCGAGCACCACGCCGTGGTGACCGGGGCCGGACGCGAGGAGCTGCTCGCCGGTCTGGCCGCACTGGCGGTCGGGCAGAGCGCCCCGAACGCCGTGCTGGGCCGGGTCGGCGCCGGCGGCAAGACCGCGCTGCTGTTCTCCGGTCAGGGGTCGCAGCGGCCCGGCATGGGCCGCGAACTCCACGCAGCCCACCCCGTCTTCGCCAAGGCCTTCGACGAAGCCCTCACCCACCTCACCCCCGAACTGCGCGAAGTCATGTGGGAGGACCCCGACGCCACCCGCCTCAACCGCACCGAGTACACCCAACCCGCCCTCTTCGCCTTCCACACCGCCCTCCACCACCTCCTCCGCAGCTGGAACATCACCCCCGACGCCCTCATCGGCCACTCCATCGGCGAGATCAGCGCCGCCCACTGCGCCGGAGTACTCACCCTCGCCGACGCCTGCACCCTGGTGACCGAGCGCGCCCGACTCATGCAGTCGGCGCCCGGCGGCGGCGCGATGGCGGCCCTGGAGGCCACCGAGGAGGAGGTGCTCGCCGCGCTCGCCGCAGGCGATGCACCCGCCGGCCACGTCACCGTCGGCGCCGTCAACGCCCGCAACTCCGTGGTCGTCTCCGGCGACGCCGACACCGTCGCGGCCGTCGTCGCGCACTGGCGGGCCGAAGGCCGGCGGACCTCCGAACTCAAGGTCAGCCACGCCTTCCACTCCGCCCACATGGACCCGATCCTCGACGAGTTCCGCACCGCCGCCGAAGCCCTCAGCTACGACCGGCCCACGATTCCCGTCATCTCCAACCTCACCGGCCAGCCCGTCGAGGCCTACGACGCCGACTACTGGGTGAACCACCTGCGCGGCGCCGTCCGCTTCGCCGACGGCATCACCACCCTGCACGAGAGCGGCTTCACCGCCTTCGTGGAGGTCGGGCCGCAGGCCGTGCTCACCCCGCTGGCCCAGGGGGCGCTGCCCGAGGACCGGCTGGCCGTGGCCACCGTCCGCCGGGACCGCCCCGAGACGGCGACGGTGGCGGCCGCGGTCGCCACCCTGCACGCGCAGGGCCACCCGGTGGACTGGGCCGCCTTCTTCGGCGGGCCGGCGACCCACGTCGACCTCCCCGTCTACGCCTTCCAGCACGAGCCGTACTGGCTGCGGACCGCGGCCTCGGCCGCCGGCCTGGAGCGGGCCGGGCTGGCCAGCGCGGACCACCCGCTACTGGACGCCGGTGTCGAACTGGCCGGCGGGGCGGGAGCGGTCTTCACCGGCCGGATCTCGCTCGACGAGCACCCCTGGCTCGCCGACCACGCGGTGCACGGAGTGCCGCTGCTGCCCGCGACGGCCTTCCTGGAGATGGTGCTGCGGGCCGGCGCCGCGACCGGCAGCGACCTGATCGAGGAACTGACGCTGCGTGAGCCGCTGGTGCTGCCGGAGCGCGGCGGCATCCTGGTCCAGGTGGTGGTCGGCCCGGCCGGGCCGTCGGGCCGCCGCACGGTCACCGTGCACTCCCGCCCGCACTCGGCGGGCGGCGAGCCCGAGCAGGACTGGACGCTGCACGCCGGCGGCCTGCTGGCCACCGCCGCCGACGCCGCCGGCGAGGTGGAGCACGACACGTCCTGGCCGCCGCCGAAGGCCGCGAACGCCGTACCGGTCGACGAGGTCTACGGCCCCATGACCGACGCGGGCGTGGAGTACGGACCGGTGTTCCGGGCGCTGCGCGCCGCCTGGCAGTGGGAGTCCGGGGAGGACCGGGCCCTGTACGCGGAGGTGGCACTGCCCGACGGCACCGGAGCCGAGCGCTTCGGCGTCCATCCGGCGCTGCTGGACGCCTCGCTGCACGTCCTCGGCCTGCTCCAGCAGCCCGGTGAGACGCGGCTGCCGGTGTCCTGGTCCGGGGTGCGCTTCCACGCCGCGGGCGCCGAAGCCGTCCGGGTGCGCGCCGTACCGACCGGGGACGACTCGGTGTCGATCACCGTCTCGGACGCCACGGGCGCGCCGGTGGTGACGGTCGACACCCTGGTGGTGCGCCCGGTCTCCGCCGACCAGCTGCCGGCGGCCCGGCACGACGACCTGTTCCGCCTGGAGTGGACGGCCGTACCGCAGCCGCAGCCGGCCCCCGGCAGCGTCTGGGCGGTGCTCGGCGAGGACGTCGGCGGCCTGTCCGCGGCCGGCCTGGCCGAGCGGTACGAGGACCTCGCGGCCCTGCGACAGGCCCTGGACGGCGGGGCGCCGGTGCCCACCGCGGTGCTGGTCCCCTGCCTGCCCGCCGACGCCCGCTCCACGGACCCGGTGACGGCGGCCCACGCCGCCACCGGCGCCGCCCTGGCCCTGATCCAGGAGCGGTTCGACGACGACCGGCTCGCCGCGGCCCGCCTGGTGTTCGTCGGCGAGCAGGCCGCCGCGGTGACCGTCGCCGGCGAGCCGGCCGGTCGCGGTGGCGGCACCGGCAGCGCGGCCCCGGCCGCGTCCGCCGTGTGGGGCATGGTGCGCAGCGCCGAGTCGGAGAACCCCGGACGGTTCGGGCTGCTCGACCTCGACGAGGGCGGCCGGGAGGCGGCCGCGGTCGCGGCGGCCCTCATCGCGATCGCCGAGGGCGAGCCGCAGATCGCCCTGCGGGACGGCGGGCTGTACGCCCCGCGGCTGAGCCGGGCCAAGGTGGCCCCGGCCACCGGCGGTCTCGGGCTGGACCCGGAGGGCACCGTCCTGATCACCGGCGGCACCGGCGCGCTGGGCGGGCTGCTGGCCCGGCACCTGGTCGCCGAGCACGGCGCGCGCCGCGTGGTCCTGGTGGGCCGCCGCGGACTGCTGACCCCGGGGGTGGCCGAACTGGCCGCCGAACTCGCCCCGGAGGTGACCGTCGCCGCCTGCGACGTCACCGACCGGTCCGCCCTGGAGAAGCTGCTGGACGACATCCCGGCCGAGCACCCGCTCACCGCGATCGTGCACGCGGCCGGAGTCATCGAGGACGCCACCGTCGGCAGCCTGACGCCCGAGCAGTTGCACCGGGTGCTGCGGCCCAAGGTCGACGCGGCCTGGAACCTGCACGAGCTGACCCGGAGCCTCCCGCTCGCCGCGTTCGTGCTCTTCTCCTCGGCCGCCGGCGCCACCGGCAACCCGGGGCAGGCGAACTACGCGGCGGCGAACACCTTCCTGGACGCCCTCGCCGCCCACCGCAGGTCGCTCGGCCTGGCGGCGAACTCGCTCGCCTGGGGCATGTGGGCACCGGACGGCGGCATGGCCGCCACCCTGGACGAGGCGAGCCGGGCCAGGACCCGCCGCGGCGGCATCCTGCCGATGTCGGCGGCCGAGGGCCTGGCGCTGTTCGACGCGGCGCTCGCCCTGGACGAGGCGGCCAGCGTCCCGGCCAAGGTGGACTACGCGGCGCTGCGCGCCCAGGCCTCCGCGGGCGGCCTGCCGCCGCTGTACCGGGCGCTGGTCCGCGGGGCCGGTGAGCCGGTCCGCCGGGCCGCCGCCCCGGCCGGGGTGCCGCTCGCCGAACGGCTGGCCGAGCTGTCGGAGCCCGAGCGCCACGACCTGCTGCTGGACCTGGTGACCGCCGAGGTCGCCTCCGTCCTCGGGCACACCTCGCCCGGCGGCATCGACGCCGCCAAGGCGTTCACCGAGCTCGGTTTCGACTCGCTGACCGCCCTGGAACTGCGCAACCGCCTGACCACCGTCTCCGGTCTCAAGCTGTCCGCGACGCTGGTCTTCGACTACCCGACCCCGGCCGCCCTGGCCGGGCACCTGGTCCGCGAGGTCCAGCCGGCCCCGGAGTCCGACGAGGCCCGGCTCCGCAGGCTGCTGGACGCCGTACCGTTCGCCCGTCTCAAGAGCGCCGGGCTGGTCGAGCTGCTGACGCGGCTGGCCGACGGCGGCGACGGCCCGGATGATCCCGCCCCCGGCGACGACGACACGGTCGCGATCGACGACATGGACGTCGACGACCTCGTGTCGCTGGCCTTCGAAACGACGGAGTGAAGGAGTCCCCCATGGCGACGCCCGACCAGAAGGTTGTGAACGCGCTGCGCGCCGCGCTCAAGGAGAACGAGCGCCTGCGCCAGGCCGCACGGCTGACGGCCGCCGTCACGCCGGACGAGCCGATCGCCGTCGTGGCGATGGGATGCCGCTACCCGGGCGGCGTCCGCTCCCCCGAGGACCTGTGGCAGCTGGTGGAGGCCGGCACCGACGCGGTCGGCGAGTTCCCCGCCGACCGCGACTGGGACCTGGCCGGCCTCTACGACCCGGACCCGGACCACGCCGGCACCACGTACACCCGCCACGGCGGATTCCTGTACGAGGCGGGCGAGTTCGACGCCGACTTCTTCGGCATGTCCCCGCGTGAGGCACTCGCCACCGACCCCCAGCAGCGGCTGCTGCTGGAGACGGCGTGGGAGACCTTCGAGCGGGCCGGCATCGACCCGGCCGGCCTGAAGGGCAGCCGCACCGGCGTGTTCGCCGGCGTGATGTACGACGACTACGCCACCCGCGCGGTCAACCCCCCGGCCGACCTGGAGGGCTACCTCGGCACCGGCAGCGCCGGCAGCGTGGCCTCCGGCCGGGTCAGCTACGTGCTGGGGCTGGAGGGGCCGTCGGTGACCATCGACACCGCCTGCTCCTCCTCGCTGGTGGCCGTCCACCTGGCGGCGCAGTCGCTGCGCAGCGGCGAGTGCGAGCTGGCGCTGGCCGGCGGTGTCACGGTGATCGCCACGCCGGGCCTGTTCGTCGGCTTCGGCCGCCAGCGCGGCCTGTCGCCGGACGGGCGCTGCAAGGCGTTCTCCGCCGAGGCGGACGGCACCGGCTGGGGCGAGGGCGTCGGCCTGCTGCTGCTGGAGCGGCTGTCGGACGCGCGCCGCAACGGGCACCGGGTGCTCGGCCTGGTCAAGGGCTCCGCCGTGAACCAGGACGGTGCCAGCAACGGCCTGACCGCCCCCAACGGCCCCTCGCAGCAGCGGGTGATCCAGGCCGCCCTGGAGGCGGCCGGGCTGACCACCGCCGACGTGGACGCCGTCGAGGCGCACGGCACCGGCACCTCGCTGGGCGACCCGATCGAGGCGCAGGCGCTGCTCGCCACCTACGGCCAGGGCCGTCCGGAGGACCAGCCGCTCTGGCTGGGCTCGATCAAGTCCAACATCGGCCACACCCAGGCCGCCGCCGGCGTCGCCGGCATCATCAAGATGATCATGGCGATGCGGCAGCACACCCTGCCCCGGACACTGCACGCCGAGCGGCCCAGCCCGCACGTCGACTGGACCTCCGGCCAGGTCCGGCTGCTCGACCGGGCCGTCGAGTGGCCCGCCACCGGGCGCCCGCGGCGCGCGGCGGTCTCCTCCTTCGGCATCAGCGGCACCAACGCCCACGTCGTCCTGGAGCAGGCCCCCGAGCCGGCCCCCGGACCGGCCGTACCGGCCCCCGGATCCGGGAGCGCACCGCAGAGCGCGCCGGTCGCGGCGCCCGCCGTACTGCCGTGGCTGCTCTCCGCCCGCTCCGAGGCGGGCCTGCGCGAGCAGGCCGACCGGCTGCTCGAACAGCTGGGCCGGGCCGAGGGCGTCGAGCCCGCGGCCGTCGGCGCGGCGCTCGCCGGCACCCGCTCGCACCTGGAACTGCGGGCGGCCGTGGTCGCCGCGGACGCGGACGCGCTCGCCGAGGGCCTGGCGGCGCTCGCCGAGGGGCGGCCGTCCCCCGCCCTGACGCAGCGCCGGTCCGCCTCGGGCAAGACGGCGTTCCTGTTCTCCGGCCAGGGCTCGCAGCGGCTCGGCATGGGCCGCGAACTCTACGACGCCCACCCGGTGTTCGCCGCCGCCCTGGACGCCGCACTCGCCCACCTCGAACCCGGCCTCAAGGAGGTGATGTGGGGCGAGGACGCCGACGCCCTCAACGAGACCCGGCACGCCCAGCCCGCCCTCTTCGCCTTCCAGAGCGCCCTCTACCGCCTGCTGGAGAGCTGGGGCCTCGTCCCGGACCAGTTGCTCGGCCACTCCATCGGCGAGCTGACCGCCGTGCACTGCGCGGGCGTGCTCTCCCTCGTCGACGCCTGCGCCCTGGTCACCGCCCGCGCCCGACTGATGTGGTCCGCCCCCGCCGGCGGCGCCATGATCGCCGTCCAGGGCACCGAGGACGAGATCACCGCCACCCTCACCGACGGCACCACCGTCGCCGCCGTCAACTCCCCCACCTCCGTCGTCATCTCCGGCGACACCCAAGCCGTCACCACCCTCGGACAGAACTGGCGCGACCAGGGCCGCAAGACCTCCACCCTCAAGGTCAGCCACGCCTTCCACTCCGCCCACATGGACCCGATCCTCGAAGACTTCCGCACCGAGGCCGCCGAACTGACCTACGGTCCGGCGAGGATCCCGGTGGTCTCCAACCTGACCGGCAAGGTCGTCCGGGAGTTCGACGCCGACTACTGGGTGCGCCACCTGCGCGGCGCCGTCCGCTTCGCCGACGGCATCACCGAACTCCACCGCCGCGGCGCCACCACCTACGTCGAGATCGGCCCCGACCCCGTCCTCACCGCCCTCGCCGCCGAGACCCTGCCCCCCGACAGCACCGCCACCATCCACACCCTGCGCCGGGACCGCCCCGAGACGGCCGAGGCGGTCACCGCCCTGGCCCGGGCGCACTGCGCGGGCGCCCGGGTGGACTGGCCGGCGTTCTTCGGCCCGGCCCCGGCCGGGCAGGCGCTCGAACTGCCCACCTACGCCTTCCAGCACCGCACCTACTGGCTGCCGATGCAGGCGCACGGCACCGACGTCTCCGCCGCCGGTCTGCGCCGGCCCGAGCACCCGCTGCTGGGCGCCGCCCTGTCGCTGGCCGACGGTGACGGGCTGGTGCTGACCGGCCGGATCTCGCTCACCGCGCAGCCGTGGCTGACGGACCACCGGGTCGGCGGATCCGTCCTGCTGCCGGGCACCGCCTTCGTGGACCTGGCGCTGCACGCCGGCGACCAGGTCGGCTGCGGCCGGCTGGACGACCTCGTCCTGCAGGCCCCGCTGGTGGTCCCCGAGGGCCGCTCGGTCGAGCTCCAGCTCACCGTCGGCCCGGCGGACGAGGAGGGGCGCCGCACCCTCGCGTTCTACTCCCGCCCGCAGACCGAGGACGGCCGCGAGGAGTGGACGCCGCACGGCACCGGCGCCCTCGTCCCCGACTCCGCCACGGCACCGGCGAGCACCTCGGCCTGGCCCCCGCCGGGCGCCGTCCGCCACGACACGGACGAGCTGTACGCCTCGCCCGACCCGCAGGGCCTGGACTACGGCCCGGTGTTCCAGGGCCTGCGCGCCGCCTGGCGCGACGGCGACACCTGGCACGCCGAGGTCGCCCTGCCCGAGGGCACCGACACCGCCGGCTTCGGCCTGCACCCCGCCCTGCTGGACGCCGCCCTGCACACCCTCGGGCTCGCCCCGGAGAGCGGCGGCCCGCGCCTCCCGTTCTCCTGGGCGGGCGTCGAACTGCACGCGAGCGACGCCACCGCCCTGCGGGTCACCCTCACCCCCGCCGGCGAGGACACCGTCGCGATCACCTGCACCGACGCCGACGGCGCCCCGGTACTGACCGCCGAGGCGCTGACCGTCCGCCCGCTGCCCACCGGGCAGCCGGCCGCGGCGGCCGCGACCGACGACCTGTACCAGGTGCTCTGGTCGGCGCAGCCGACCCCCGAGGAGGTGCCGGCGGTCCGTCACCTGACGATCGACGGCCCGGCCGGGCTCGCCCTGCCGGAGGCCGCGGCGGCCGAGGTCCTGGTGCTGCGCCCGCCGGCCGGGGACGACCCGCGGGCCGCCCTCGAACCGGTGCTGGAGACCCTCCAGGCGTGGCTGGCCGACGACCGGTTCGCCGACGGCCGGCTCGCGGTCGTCACCCGCCGCGCGGTCGCCGCCCAGCTCGGCGAGGACGTCGCCGACCTGGCGGGGGCGGCGGTGTGGGGCCTGGTGCGCTCGGCGCAGTCCGAGCAGCCCGGCCGCTTCCTGCTGGTCGACACCGACCGCGACGACGCCGACCCGGGCGCCGCGCTGGGCGCCGTCCTGGCGTCGGGCGAGCCGCAGGTCGCCCTGCGCGAGGGCCGGCTGCTGGTGCCGCGGCTGCGGCGGTACACGCCGTCCGGTCTGGTCACCCCCGACGGACCGTGGCGACTGGGCGTCACCGAGAAGGGCACGCTGGAGAACTTCACCCTGCTGCCCGACGAGGAGGCCGGGCGGCCGCTCGGCGCGGGCGAGGTCCGGGTCTCGGTGCGGGCCACCGGCCTGAACTTCCGTGACGTGCTGATCGCGCTCGGGATGTACCCGGGCGAGGCACCGCTCGGCTCCGAGGGCGCGGGCGTCGTCACCGAGATCGCGCCGGACGTCACCGGCGTGGCCGTCGGCGACCGCGTGATGGGCCTGTTCACCGGCGGCATGGCGCCGACCACGGTGACCGACCACCGCTACGTGTCGCCGATCCCGGCCGGCTGGTCGTTCGCGCAGGCCGCCGCCACCCCGATCGTCTACCTCACCGCCTGGTACGGGCTGACCGACCTCGCGGACCTGCGCCCCGGCGAGAAGGTCCTGATCCACGCCGCCACCGGCGGCGTCGGCACCGCCGCCACCCAGATCGCCCACCACCTCGGCGGCGAGGTCTACGGCACCGCCAGCCCCGGCAAGTGGCCCGTCCTGCGCGGACAGGGCCTCGACCAGGACCACATCGCCAACTCCCGCACCACCGACTTCCACCGCCAGTTCCTCGGTCACACCGCCGGCGCCGGCATGGACGTCATCCTCAACTCCCTCGCCCGCGAGTTCGTCGACGCCTCCCTCGACCTGCTGCCGAACGGCGGCCGGTTCCTGGAGATCGGCAAGACCGACATCCGCGACCCCGAGGCCATCGGCGCCCGGTACACGGGTGTCGACTACCTGCCCTTCGACCTGATGGACGCCGGCCCCGACCGGATCCAGCAGATGTTCGGTGAGCTCGGCGCGCTGTTCGCGGACGGCACCCTGTTGCCGCTCCCGGTCACCGCGTTCGACATGCAGCAGGCTCCGGAGGCCTTCCGGCACATGAGCCAGGCCAAGCACACCGGCAAGCTGGTCGTCACCATCCCGGCCGCGCTCGGCCCCGAGGGCACCGTCCTGATCACCGGCGGCACCGGCACCCTCGGCGCCCTCACCGCCCGCCACCTCGTCACCGAACACGGCGCCCGCCACCTGCTCCTCCTCAGCCGCCGCGGCGCAGCCGCGCCCGGCGCCACCGAACTCGCCGCGGAGCTGGAGGCGGCCGGCGCCACCGTCACCCTCGCCGCCTGCGACACCGCCGACGAGAACGCCCTCGCCGACGCCCTCGCCCGCATCCCCACCGCACACCCCCTCACCGCCGTCCTGCACATCGCCGGCACCGCCGACGACACCACGATCGACAACCTGACGCCCAAGCACCTGGACACGGTGCTGGGCGCCAAGGCCACCACCGCCTGGAACCTGCACCGCCTCACCGCCGACCAGGACCTCGCGGCGTTCGTGATGTTCTCCAGCCTCGCGGGCACCCTGGGCAACCCCGGCCAGGGCAACTACGCCGCCGCCAACACCTACCTGGACGCGCTGGCCCACCACCGCAGCACCCTGGGCCGGGCCACCACCAGCCTCGCCTGGCCGCTGTGGGAGCAGACCAGCACCATCACCGAGCACCTGGACGCCGCACAGCTGTCCAAGATCCGGGAGACCGGCCTGACGCCGCTGCCCTCGGACCGCGGCATGCGCCTGCTCAGCTCGGCGATCGCCCAGCGCACGCCGAACCTGGTGCCGGCCCTGATCGACACCGGCCGGCTGCGGGCGGCGGCCGGTGCGCTGCCGCCGATCCTGAGCGCGCTGGTGCGGGTGCGGCGGACGGCCGCGGCCGCCACCGCGAGCGGCCCGTCCCTGCACTCCCGGCTCGCCGGCCTGGGCACCGGGCAGCGCCGCGCCCTGGTGCAGGAGACGGTGCTGGCGAACATCGCCACCGTCCTCGGCCACGGCGCCCAGGACACCATCGGCCTGCAGCGCACCTTCAAGGAGCTCGGCTTCGACTCCCTGACCGCGGTGGAGCTGCGGAACCGCCTCAACAGCGCCACCGGACTGCGGCTGTCCGCGACCCTGGTCTTCGACCACCCGACGCCGGCCGCGCTCGCCGCCCACGTGGCGGACGAACTGGCCCCGTCCGACGGGGAGGAGCAGCCGCCCGCGCTCGCCGAGCTGGAGCGGCTGGAAGCCGCCCTCGCCGGTGGCGCCCTCGACGGCGAGCACCACCGGACCGTCACCACCCGCCTCCAGGCACTGCTGCGCACGCTGTCCGCCGACGAGTCCGAGGCCGATCTCGAAACGGCCACCGACGACGAGCTCTTCGACGCGCTCGACAGCGAACTCGGGTTCTAGGGATCTCCTGAACCAGGCCGCCCCGGATACTCCGACGTCTTTTGAGGGTTGAACCGCATGGGGAATGAAGAGAAGTTCCGCGAATACCTGAAGCGCGCCACCGCCGACCTCCGGCAGGCCCGCCGACGGCTGCACGAGCTGGAGGCCGAACGCCAGGAGCCGATCGCCGTGGTGGCCATGAGCTGCCGGCTGCCGGGCGGCGTCGCCTCCCCGGACGAGCTGTGGGAGCTGGTGGCGTCCGGCACGGACGCGATCGGGGAGTTCCCGCGCGACCGCGGCTGGGACCTGGACCGGCTGTACGACCCGGACCCGGACCACCCGGGCACCACGTACACCCGGCACGGCGGGTTCGTCGACGGCGCGGGCGGCTTCGACCCGGCGTTCTTCGGGATGTCCCCGCGCGAGGCCCTGGCCACCGACCCCCAGCAGCGGCTGCTGCTGGAGACGGCGTGGGAGACCTTCGAGCGGGCCGGCATCGACCCGGCCACCCTGCGCGGCAGCCGCACCGGCGTGTTCGCCGGGGTGATCCCGCAGCACTACGGCTCCGACGCCCGCCCGGTGCCGGAGGACCTGGAGGGGTACCTCGCCACCGGCACCACCACCTCGGTCGCCTCCGGCCGGGTCTCGTACACCTTCGGCCTGGAGGGCCCGTCGGTCTCCATCGACACCGCCTGTTCGGCGTCGCTGGTGGCGGTGCACCTGGCGGCGCAGTCGCTGCGCAGCGGCGAGTGCGAGCTGGCGCTGGCCGGCGGTGTCACGGTGATCTGCTCGCCGAGCCCGTTCGTGGAGTTCGGCAAGCAGCGCGGGCTCTCCGCCGACGGCCGCTGCAAGGCGTTCTCGGCCTCGGCGGACGGTACGGGCTGGGGCGAGGGCGCGGGTCTGCTGCTGCTGGAGCGGCTGTCGGACGCCCGGCGCAACGGCCACCGGGTGCTCGGCCTGATCCGCAGCTCCGCGGTCAACCAGGACGGCGCCAGCAACGGCCTGACCGCGCCCAGCGGTCCGGCCCAGCAGCGGGTGATCCAGTCGGCGCTGGCGGCGGCCGGGCTGACCACCGCGGACGTGGACGCGGTGGAGGCGCACGGCACCGGTACGACGCTGGGCGACCCGATCGAGGCGCAGGCGGTCATCGCCACCTACGGGCAGGGCCGTCCGGAGGGCCGGCCGCTGTGGCTGGGCTCGATCAAGTCCAACATCGGCCACACCCAGGCCGCCGCCGGTGTCGCCGGCATGATCAAGATGATCATGGCGATGCGGCACGGGGTGATCCCCAAGACGCTGCACATCACCGAGCCCAGCCCGCACATCGACTGGTCCGCCGGCGACGTGGAGCTGCTGACCGAGGCGGTGGACTGGCCGCAGTCCGAGCGTCCGCGCCGGGCGGCCGTCTCCTCCTTCGGCATCAGCGGCACCAACGCCCACATCATCCTGGAGCAGGCCCCGCAGGACGCACCCGTCGAGGCGGAGGACGAGGCCCCGGCCGCCCCGCAGGAGACGCCCGCCCCGCAGGAGAGCGCCCCGGCGCCGGCCGTCGGCGTGGCCGGCCCGGCCCTGCTGCCGCTCTCCGCGAAGTCGCCGGCCGCGCTGCGCGCCCAGGCCGCCCACCTGCACGCCTTCACCGCCGCCCGCCCGGAGCTGGCCCCCGCCGCACTCGGCCGCACCCTCGCCCTGACCCGGGCCCACTTCCCGCACCGCGCGACCGTCCTCGCGGACGACCGGGCGGGCCTGCTGGCCGCCCTGGCGGCGCTCGCCGACGGCGCCGAGGCCACCGACGTCCTGCGGGGCACGGCCGTGGAGGGCGGCCGGACGGCGTTCCTGTTCTCCGGCCAGGGCTCGCAGCGGCTCGGCATGGGCCGCGAACTCTACGACGCCCACCCGGTGTTCGCCGCCGCCCTGGACGCGGCACTCGCGCACCTCGAACCCGGCCTCAAGGAGGTGATGTGGGGCGAGGACGCCGACGCGCTCAACGAGACCCGGCACGCCCAGCCCGCCCTCTTCGCCTTCCAGAGCGCCCTCTACCGCCTGCTCGTCCACCACGGCGTGCAGCCCGACCAGTTGGTCGGCCACTCCATCGGCGAACTCACCGCCGCCCACTGCGCCGACGTGCTCTCCCTCGTCGACGCCTGCGCCCTGGTCACCGCCCGCGCCCGGCTGATGTGGTCCGCCCCCGCCGGCGGCGCCATGATCGCCGTCCAGGGCACCGAGGACGAGATCACCGCCACCCTCACCGACGGCACCACCGTCGCCGCCGTCAACTCCCCCACCTCCGTCGTCATCTCCGGCGACACCCAAGCCGTCACCACCCTCGGACAGACCTGGCGCGACCAGGGCCGCAAGACCTCCACCCTCAAGGTCAGCCACGCCTTCCACTCCGCCCACATGGACCCGATCCTCGAAGACTTCCGCACCGAAGCCGCCCGACTGACCTACGGTCGGCCCAGCCTGCCGGTGGTCTCCAACCTGAACGGCAAGGTCGTCGAGGCGTACGACGCCGACTACTGGGTGCGGCACCTGCGCGGCGCCGTCCGCTTCGCCGACGGCGTCACCGAACTCCACCGCCGCGGCGCCACCACCTACGTCGAGATCGGCCCCGACCCCGTCCTCACCGCCCTCGCCGCCGAGACCCTGCCCCCCGACAGCACCGCCACCATCCACACCCTGCGCCGCGGCCAGAGCGAAACCCTCTGCTACACGGGCGCGTTGGCGAAGGCGTACGCGTACGGCGCCGGCCCGGACTGGAGCACCGTGACGGTGCCCGCGGCGGAGGAGGTGCCGGCCGAGGACCTGCCGACGTACCCGTTCGACCGCGTCCACCACTGGCTGCGCCCGACCTCCGGCGGGGACGTCGGCGGCGCCGGGCTGGGCGCCGCCGGACACCCGCTGCTGGGCGCCGTGGTGGGCCTGGCCGAGGGTGACGGCCTGCTGCTCACCGGCCGGATCTCGACCGCCACCCAGCCGTGGCTGGCCCAGCACCAGGTGCAGGGCTCGATCCTGCTGCCCGGCACCGCCTTCGCGGACCTCGCGCTGCACGCGGCCGACCAGGTCGGCTGCGAGACGGTGGAGGAGCTGACCCTGGAGGCCCCGCTCGTCCTCGCCGCCACCGGCGCCGTCCGGGTGCAGGTCGTGGTGGGCGGCGCCGACGACGACGGCCGCCGCACGCTCACCGTGCACTCCGCCCCGGAGGACGGCGACGAGCAGCAGCTCGACCTGGTCTGGACCCGGCACGCCAGCGGCACCCTGCTGCCCGCCGCGCCCGCGCCGGCCCCGACCGGCGCCGCCTGGCCGCCGCCGGGCGCCGAACCGGCCGCCCTGGACGGCCTGTACGGCCGCCTCGCCGACCACGGCCTGGGCTACGGCCCGGTGTTCCAGGGCCTGCGCGCCGCCTGGCGCGACGGGGACACCTGGTACGCCGAGGTCGCCCTGCCCGAGGGCACCGACACCGCCGGCTTCGGCCTGCACCCCGCCCTGCTGGACGCCGCCCTGCACGCCCTGGGCCTGGCTCCGGACGACGTGCACACCCGCATCCCCTTCGCCTGGGCGGACGTCCGCCTGCACGCGACCGGCGCCGCGACGCTGCGGGTGACCCTCACCCCGTCGGCGGCCACCGACACCCTGGCGATCAACGCCGTGGACCCGGCCGGGGCGCCGGTGCTGTCCGTCGGCGCACTCACGCTGCGCCGCGCCGCAGCCGCCGAGTCGGGACCGGCCACGGCCGGGAACCTCTACCGGGTGGTGTGGAGCGCGCCCGCCACCGAGGCGGGCGCCGAGCCCGCCGACCACGTCGTCACGGAGGACCTCGCCGCACTGCGGAGCGTCCCCGCGATCGTGGTGGTACCGGTCTCGGCCGGCGCGCAGGAGGACACCGCGGCCGTCACCGGCCGCGTGCTCGCCCTCCTGCAGACCTGGCTGGCGGAGGACCGCTTCGCCGACAGCCGGCTGGCGATCGCCACCCGCCGCGCCGTCCCGGTGCTGCCGGGCGACGGCGGCGGCGACCCGGTGCTCTCCGCGGTGTGGGGCCTGGTGCGCTCGGCGCAGTCCGAGCAGCCCGGCCGCTTCCTGCTGGTCGACACCGACCGCGACGACGCCGACCTGGACGCCGCGCTCGGCACGCAGCTGGCCGCCGCGCTCAGCTCGGACGAGCCGCAGATCGCCCTGCGCGAGGGCCGGCTGCTGGTGCCGCGGCTGGTCCGGCACACCGACGGCGGGCTGAGCGTCCCCGCCGGCGACGCCTGGCGGCTGAACGTCACCGAGCAGGGCACGCTGGAGAACCTGGCCCTGCTGCCCGACGAGGAGGCCGGCCGGCCGCTCGGCGCGGGCGAGGTCCGGATCGCCGTCCGCGCCGCCGGCCTGAACTTCCGCGACGTGATGATCGCGCTCGGGATGTACCCGGGCAACGCGCCGATCGGCTCCGAGGGCGCGGGCGTCGTCACCGAGATCGCGCCGGACGTCACCGGCCTGGCCGTCGGCGACCGCGTGATGGGCCTGCTGACCGGGGCGATGGCACCGACCACCGTGACGGACGCGCGGCTGCTGACCCGGGTGCCGGCCGGCTGGTCGTTCGCGCAGGCCGCCGCCACCCCGATCGTCTTCCTCACCGCCTGGTACGGGCTCACCGACCTCGCGGACCTGCGCCCCGGCGAGAAGGTCCTGATCCACGCCGCCACCGGCGGCGTCGGCACCGCCGCCACCCAGATCGCCCACCACCTCGGCGGCGAGGTCTACGGCACCGCCAGCCCCGGCAAGTGGCCCGTCCTGCGCGGACAGGGCCTCGACCAGGACCACATCGCCAACTCCCGCACCACCGACTTCCACCGCCAGTTCCTCGGCCACACCGCCGGCGCCGGCATGGACGTCATCCTCAACTCCCTCGCCCGCGAGTTCGTCGACGCCTCCCTCGACCTGCTGCCGAACGGCGGCCGGTTCCTGGAGATCGGCAAGACCGACATCCGCGACCCCGAGGCCATCGGCGCCCAGCACCCCGGTGTCGACTACCTGCCCTTCGACCTGATGGACGCCGGCCCCGACCGGATCCAGCAGATGCTCACCGAGCTCGGCGCGCTGTTCGCGGACGGCACCCTGCAGCCGCTCCCCGTCACCGCGTTCGACATCCGGCACGCCCCCGACGGGTTCCGCCACCTCGGTCAGGCCAAGCACACCGGCAAGCTCGTCGTCACCATCCCGGCCGCGCTCGACCCCGAGGGCACCGTCCTGATCACCGGCGGCACCGGCACCCTCGGCGCCCTCACCGCCCGCCACCTCGTCACCGAACACGGCGCCCGCCACCTGCTCCTCCTCAGCCGCCGCGGCGCAGCCGCCCCCGGCGCCACCGAACTCGCCGCCGAACTCGAAGCAGCCGGCGCCACCGTCACCCTCGCCGCCTGCGACACCGCCGACGAGAACGCCCTCGCCGACACCCTCGCCCACATCCCCACCGACCACCCCCTCACCGCCGTCCTGCACATCGCCGGCACCGCCGACGACGTCCTGCTGGAGTCGCTCACCCCCGAGCGGCTGGCCCCGGTGGTCCGCGTCAAGGCCGACGCGGCGCTGCACCTGCACCGCCTCACCGCGGACGCCGACCTGGCGGCGTTCGTGATGTTCTCCAGCCTCGCGGGCACCCTCGGCAACCCCGGCCAGGCCAACTACGCCGCGGCCAACGCCGCCCTGGACGGCCTGGCGCAGCTGCGGCACGCCCGGGGCCTGCCGGCCGTCGCCATGGCCTGGCCGCTGTGGGAGCAGACCAGCACCATCACCGAGCACCTGGACGCCGCACAGCTGTCCCGGATCCGGCAGACCGGCCTGACCCCGCTCGGCTCCGAGCAGGGCCTCGAACTGTTCAGCGCGGCGCTCGACCTGCGGGTGCCGACCGTCGTCCCGGCCCTGCTGGACACCGCCCGGCTGCGCCGGCTGCCGGTGCTGCCGCCGCTGCTGCGCGGCCTGGTGCGGACCCGCCGCCCGTCGGCCTCGGCCGCCGCCGGCGCCTCCGCCGCCGGCGAGCTGTCGCGGCTGGCCGAGCCGGAGCTCACCCGGGCCGTCCGCGACCTGGTGCGGGCCAACGTCGCGACCGTGCTCGGCCACGCCTCGGCGGACGTGGTGAACATGGAACTGGCCTTCAAGGGGCTCGGGTTCGACTCGCTGACCGCCGTGGAGTTCCGCAACCGCCTGAGCACCGCCACCGGACTGCGGCTCTCCGCCACCCTGGTCTTCGACCACCCCACCCCGGCCGCGCTCGCCGCCCACCTGCGCGAGGAGATCGCCGGCAACCGCGCCGACACGCCCGCGCCGCTCGCCCCGGCGGGGCCCTCCGCCGGCCGGGACGAGCCGATCGCCATCGTCGCGATGGGCTGCCGCTACCCCGGCGGCGTGACCTCGCCCGACGAGCTGTGGGACCTGGTGGCGAGCTCCACGGACGCCATCGGGGAGTTCCCCACCGACCGCGGCTGGGACCTGGAGCGGCTCTACCACCCCGACCCGGAGCAGCCCGGCACCACCAACACCCGGCACGGCGGATTCGTCTACGACGCCGCCGACTTCGACCCCGCGTTCTTCGGGATGTCCCCGCGCGAGGCGCTCGCCACCGACCCCCAGCAGCGGCTGCTGCTGGAGACCGCCTGGGAGACCGTCGAGCGCGCCGGCATCGACCCGGCCACCCTGCGCGGCAGCCGCACCGGCGTCTTCACCGGGGTGATCCCCCAGCAGTACGGCGCGACGGTCACCGACGTGCCGGCCGACCTGGAGGGGTACCTCGCCACCGGCACCACCACCTCGGTCGCCTCCGGCCGGGTCAGCTACGTCCTCGGGCTGGAGGGCCCGGCCGTCTCCGTCGACACCGCCTGCTCCTCCTCCCTGGTCGCCCTGCACCTGGCCGCCCAGTCGCTGCGCGGCGGCGAGTGCGACCTGGCGCTCGCCGGCGGCTCCACCGTGATGTCCAGCCCCGGGCTGTTCGTCGAGCTGGGCCGCCAGCGCGGGCTGTCGCCCGACGGCCGCTGCCGGGCCTTCTCCGACGACACCAACGGCACCGGCTTCTCCGAGGGCGCGGGCCTGGTCCTGCTGGAGCGGCTGTCGGACGCCCAGCGCAACGGCCACCGGATCCTCGGCCTGGTCCGCGGCTCCGCGGTCAACCAGGACGGCGCCAGCAACGGCCTGACCGCGCCCAGCGGACCGGCCCAGCAGCGGGTCATCCGGGCGGCCCTGGCCGCCGCCGGGCTGACCACCGGCGACGTGGACGCCGTCGAGGCGCACGGCACCGGCACCAACCTGGGCGACCCGATCGAGGCGCAGGCCCTGCTCGCCACCTACGGCCGCGACCGCGAGGAGGACCGGCCGCTGCTGCTGGGCTCGATCAAGTCCAACATCGGCCACACCCAGGCCGCGTCCGGCATCGCCGGCGTCATCAAGATGGTCATGGCGATGCGCCACCAGGTGCTGCCCAGGACCCTGCACGTGAGCGAGCCCAGCCGGCACATCGACTGGTCGGCGGGCGCCGTCGAGCTGCTCACCGAACCCGTGGACTGGCGGGCCGCCGAGGGCCGGACCAGGCGCGCCGCGGTCTCCTCCTTCGGCATCAGCGGCACCAACGCCCACGTCGTCCTGGAGGAGCCGCCCGCGGCGGCCGACCCGGCACGGCCCGCGGACGGCACGGCCGACGAGCAGCCGGCCGCGCTGGCCTGGCCGCTCTCCGGCCGCACCGAGCAGGCCCTGCGCGACCGGGCCCGCGCCCTGCACGCCTTCGCCACGGCCGACCCCGGCCTGTCGGCCACCGCGCTCGGCCGCGCCCTGACCACCGGCAGGCACGGCCACGAGCGCCGGGCCACCGTGGTCGGTGCCGACCGGGACGAACTGCTCGCCGGACTCGCGGCGCTGGCCGAAGGCCGTCCGCTGCCCACCGTGGTGACCGGCGGGCCGGCCGGCGAGATCGGCCGCACCGTCTTCGTCTTCCCCGGCCAGGGCTCGCAGTGGACGGGCATGGCGACCCGCCTGATGGCCGAACAGCCGGTCTTCCGGGCCCACATGCTGGCCTGCGCCGAGGCCCTGGCCCCGCACGTGGACTGGTCGCTGACCGAGGAGCTGGACGGCCCGCTGGACCGCGTCGACGTCGTCCAGCCCGCCCTGTGGGCGGTCATGGTCTCGCTGGCCGAACTGTGGCGCTCGCACGGGGTCCGCCCGGACGCCGTGATCGGCCACTCCCAGGGCGAGATCGCCGCCGCCTACGTGGCGGGAGCGCTCAGCCTGGAGGACTCCGCGAAGGTCGTGGCACTGCGCAGCAGGGCCCTGACCGTGCTGGCCGGTACGGGGGCGATGGCCTCCCTCGCCCTGCCCGCCGAGCGGGTCCGGGAGCTGCTGGAGCCGTACGCCGGCGCCGCCACCGTCGCGGCCACCAACGGCCCGCTGAGCACCGTCATCTCCGGCAGCCCGGAGGCGGTGGACGCGATCGTCGCCGGCTGCGAGGCCGAAGGCCTGCGGGCCCGCAAGATCCCGGTGGACTACGCCTCGCACTCGCCGCACGTGGACGGCCTGCGCGAGGAACTGCTGGACCTGCTGAAGGACCTGCGCCCGCGCAGCGGCGAGGTGGCGTTCTACTCCACCCTCACCGGCGGCCTGCTCGACACCGCCGCGCTCGACGCCGACTACTGGTTCCGGAACCTGCGGAACACCGTGCGCTTCCACGAGACGGTGGAGCTGCTGCTGGAGAGCGGCCACCGCACCTTCGTGGAGACCACCGCGCACCCGGTGCTCACCGCGGCCGTGGACGACGCGCTGGCCGCCGCCGGCGTCAGCGGCGTCGTCCTGCCGACCCTGCGCCGCGGCGACGGCGGCCTGGACCGCTTCCTGGTCTCGGCCGCCGAAGGCCACGTCCGGGACGTGCCGTTCGACTTCGCCCCGCTGTTCGGCGGCGCCCCGACCGGCCTCCCCGCGCTGCCCGAACTGCCGACCTACCCGTTCCAGCGGGAGCGGTTCTGGCTCAGCGCGGAGCCGAGCACCGCCGGGGACCCGAGCGGGCTGGGGCTCACCCCCGGCTCGCACCCGATCGTGCTGGCCACCAGCCGCCACCCGCACCGCGACGAGCTGCTGCTCACCGGCAGCCTGTCGCCGCGGACCCACCCCTGGCTGGACGACCACGCGGTGCACGGCACCCGCATCCTCCCCGGCACCGCCTACCTGGACCTCGCGCTGCACGCGGCCGGCCTGGTCGGCGCCGCCGGGGTGGAGGAACTCACCCTGCGCGCACCGCTGGTGGTGCCGACGAGCGGCGCCGTCCAGGTGCAGGTGCTGGTGGGCGCGCCGGAGGAGTCCGGGGCCCGACCGGTGTCGGTGCACGCCCGGCCGACCGAGGGCGAGGACGGCTGGACCGAGCACGCCGCCGGCACCCTCGCCGCGACCGCCGCCGGCGCCCCCGAGCCGGTCAGCGTCCCCGAGGACGCGCAGCCGGTCGACCTCACCGACGCGTACGAGGGCCTGGCCGACCACGGCTACCACTACGGCCCGGCCTTCCGCGGCCTGCGGTCCCTGCGGCGGCACGGCGAGGACCTGTACGCCGAGATCGCGCTGCCCGGCGAGGGCGACGCGGGCGGCTACAGCGTCCACCCGGCGCTGCTCGACGCCGCCCTGCACCCGCTGATCGTCGGCGCGGACGGCACCGAGGGCCCGCTGCGGCTGCCCTTCGCCTGGTCCGGGGTGCGACTGCACGGCGCGGTCGTGGAGCCGACGGGGACGCTGCGGGTGCGGATCACCGCGGCCGGTCCGGAGTCGATGCGGATCACGGTGGCCGACGCACAGGGCACGCCGGTGCTGTCCGTCGACGCGCTGACGGTGCGCCCGGTCTCCGCCGAGATGCTCTCGGCGGGCGAGCGCCCGCTGTACGAGCCGGTGTGGCAGCCGGTCGCGGCCGCGCCCGGCGCCGCCGGCCAGGTGCACCTGCTGGACGGCGCGCTGTCCGCGCTGGCGGCCGGCCCCGCCGTGCCCGAGGTGGTGGCGGTCACCGTACGCGGCGCCGCCGGCGACCCGGTGGCGGCCGTCCACGCGGCGGCCGAGCAGGCGCTGGAGCTGGTCCGGGGCTGGCTGGCCGAGGACGCCTTCGCCGACTCGCGGCTGGTGTTCGTCACCCGCGGCGCGGTCGCCGCCGACGCCGAGGAGGGCGTCGGCGACCTGGCCGGCGCCGCCGTCTGGGGCCTGCTGCGCTCCGCGCAGACCGAGAACCCGGACCGGTTCGTCCTGCTGGACCTGCCGGCCGGCGACGAGGCGCCCGACCTCTCCGTGGTCGCCTCGGCGGTCGCGAGCGGCGAGAGCCAGCTCGCCCGCCGCACCGGACGGCTGCTCGCGCCGCGCCTCGCCCAGTTGCGCCCCGGCGACGACACCACCCCGGTGGAGATCGACCCGCAGGGCACCGTCCTGATCACCGGCGGCACCGGCACCCTGGGCGCGCTGCTGGCCCGGCACCTGGTCACCCGGTACAAGACGGCGCACCTGGTGCTCGCCGGCCGGCGCGGCCCGGACGCCCCGGGGGCGGCCGAACTGGCCGCGGAACTGGAGGAGTCGGGCGCGAGCGTCACCGTCGCCGCCTGCGACGCGGCCGACCGCACGCAACTGGCCGCCCTGCTGGCGAGCCTGCCGCCGGAGCGCCCGCTGACCGCGGTCGTGCACGCGGCCGGCACCCTGGACGACGCGGTGGTGCACGCCATGACCGCCGAGCAGCTGCACTCGGTGCTGCGGGCCAAGGCCGACTCGGCCCTGCACCTGGACGAGCTGACCCGGGCGCACCCGGCGGCGGCGCTGGTGCTGTTCTCCTCGGCCGCCGGCGTCATCGGCAGTCCGGCGCAGGCCAACTACGCCGCGGCCAACGCCGTGCTGGACGCGCTGGCCGCCACCCGGCGGGCCGCGGGGCTGCGCGCCACCTCGCTGGCCTGGGGCCTGTGGGAGCAGACCAGCGAGATGACCCAGGGCGCCGACGTCGAGCGCACCCGGCGCGGCGGCATGATCGCCCTGCCCTCGCAGGAGGGCCTGGCGGCCTTCGACGCGGCGCTGGCGGCCGACCGGCCGGTGCTGGTACCGGCCCGGCTGGACCTCGCGGGGCTGCGCGCACAGGCCCGGGCCGGGACGCTGCCACGGCTGCTCCAGGGCCTGGTACGGGTGCCGGTCGAGGCCGCCGCCGGGGCGGGCACGCCGCTGGTCGAGCGGCTGGCCCCGCTGGACGAGCCGGAGCGCCTGGCCCTGCTCGGCGAGCTGGTCCGCGACCAGATCGCCGGGGTGCTCGGACACGCCTCGGCGCAGTCCGTCGACGCCGAACTCGCCTTCAAGGACCTCGGCTTCGACTCCCTCACGGCCGTGGAGCTGCGCAACCGGCTCAACTCGGCCACCGGTCTGCGGCTGCCCGCCGCGATGATCTTCGACCACCCCACGCCGGTCGCGCTGGCCGCGCACCTGCTGACCCGCCTCGCACCGCCGTCCCCCGTGGTGGCGCTGCTGTCCGAACTGGAGCGGATCGAGGAGACGCTCCGGCGCATCGCCCCGGCGGAGGAGGAACGCGCCACCCTCGCCCTGCGACTGACCCGGTTGACCCGCGCCCTCACGGACTCCGCCGGCGGCGGTGAGCCGCAGCCGGACGCCCGGGCCGAGGAGAACGCCCAGGCCGCACAGAAGATCGAGGCCGCGACGACGGTCGACGAGATTTTCGCATTCATCGACAACGACCTCGGTCTCTCCTGAAGGGCGGACGGACACTCATGACGGACGACGAGCGGATAGTCACCTACCTCAAGAAGGTCACGTCCGAACTGCAGAGCACCCGGGCCGAGTTGCGCGCGCTCAAGGAACGGGACAGCGAGCCGGTCGCGATCGTCGCGATGGGCTGCCGCTACCCGGGCGGAGTCGCCTCCCCCGAGGACCTCTGGCGCCTGGTGGCGAGCGGCACCGACGCGATCGGCCCCTTCCCCGCCGACCGCGGCTGGGACCTGGACCGGCTCTACGACCCGGACCCGGAGAAGCTCGGCACCACCTACTCCACCGAGGGCGGATTCCTCTACGAGGCCGGGGAGTTCGACCCGGCGTTCTTCGGGATGTCGCCGCGCGAGGCGCTCGCCACCGACCCCCAGCAGCGGCTGCTGCTGGAGACGGCGTGGGAGACCTTCGAGCGGGCCGGCATCGACCCGGCCACCCTCAAGGGCAGCCGCACCGGCGTCTTCACCGGCGTCATGTACGACGACTACGGCTCGGACGCCAAGTCCGCGGCCTCGGCGTCCGGTTCGCTCGGCGAGGTCGAGGGGTTCCTCGGGGTCGGCACCGCCGGCTCGGTCGCCTCCGGCCGGATCTCCTACACCTTCGGACTGGAGGGGCCGGCCGTCTCCATCGACACCGCCTGCTCCTCCTCCCTGGTGGCCGTGCACCTGGCGGCCCGGGCGCTGCGCAGCGGCGAGTGCGACCTGGCGCTCGCCGGCGGCGTCACCGTGATGTCCACCCCCGGGGTGTTCATCGAGTTCAGCCGCCAGCAGGGCCTGGCCCCGGACGGACGCTGCAAGGCGTTCTCCGCGGCCACCGACGGCACCGGCTTCTCCGAGGGCGCCGGCCTGATCCTGCTGGAGCGGCTCTCCGACGCGCGCCGCAACGGCCACCGGGTGCTCGCCGTCGTCAAGGGCTCGGCGGTCAACCAGGACGGCGCCAGCAACGGTCTGACCTCGCCCAACGGGCCGTCCCAGCAGCGGGTCATCCAGGCCGCGCTGGCCGGCGCCGGGCTGCTGCCCGGCGACGTCGACGCGGTGGAGGCGCACGGCACCGGCACCACCCTCGGCGACCCGATCGAGGCACAGGCCCTGCTGGACGTCTACGGGCAGGACCGCCGGCGGCCGCTCTGGCTGGGCTCGCTCAAGTCCAACATCGGCCACACCCAGGCCGCGGCCGGGGTCGGCGGCATCATCAAGATGGTCATGGCGATGCGGGCCGGGGTGCTGCCGCGGACGCTGCACGCCGAGCAGCCCACCACGCACGTGGACTGGTCGGCCGGCGACGTCCGGCTGCTCACCGAGGCGGTCGACTGGCCGGGCGGCGAGCAGCCGCGCCGGGCAGGCGTGTCCTCCTTCAGCATCAGCGGTACCAACGCCCACGTCATCCTGGAGGAGCCGGCCGCGGACGCGCCCGACGGGAGCGGGCACCGCGCTCCGGAGCCGGCCGCGGACGCGCCGGCCGCCACGGCCTGGCTGCTGTCCGCCCGGACACCGTCCAGCCTGCGCGAACAGGCCCGCCGGCTGCACGAGTTCGTGGCCGAGGGCGGGCCCGGGCAGGACGTTCCGGCGGCCGACATCGCCTTCTCGCTGGCGACCACCCGGGCCGTCTTCGGCCACCGGGCGGCCATCGTGGCGCAGGACCCGCAGGACCGGCTGCGCGCGCTGGACCTGCTGGCGCGCGGGGAGACCTCGCCGGCTGCGGTCAGCGCCACCGCCGACGCCCGCGGCGGCCGGCTCGCGTTCGTCTTCTCCGGTCAGGGGTCGCAGCGGCCCGGCATGGGCCGCGAACTCCACGCAGCCCACCCCGTCTTCGCCAAGGCCTTCGACGAAGCCCTCACCCACCTCACCCCCGAACTGCGCGAAGTCATGTGGGAGGACCCCGACGCCACCCGCCTCAACCGCACCGAATACACCCAACCCGCCCTCTTCGCCTTCCACACCGCCCTCCACCACCTCCTCCGCAGCTGGAACATCACCCCCGACGCCCTCATCGGCCACTCCATCGGCGAGATCAGCGCCGCCCACTGCGCCGGAGTACTCACCCTCGCCGACGCCTGCACCCTGGTGACCGAGCGCGCCCGACTCATGCAGTCGGCCCCCGACGGCGGCACCATGATCGCCGTCCAGGCCACCGAGGAGGAGGTGCTCGCCACCCTCGTCCCCGGCAGTGGCGTCGCCGCCGTCAACTCCCCCACGTCCACCGTCGTCTCCGGTGACACCGAGGCCGTCGCGGCCGTCGCGGCGCACTGGAAGGCCCAGGGCAGGCGGACCTCCGAACTCAAGGTCAGCCACGCCTTCCACTCCGCCCACATGGACCCGATCCTCGACGAGTTCCGCACCACCGCGGAGACCATCACCCATAACCCGCCCAGCATCCCCGTCATCTCCAACCTCACCGGCCAGCCCGTCGAGGCGTACGACGCCGACTACTGGGTGAACCACCTGCGCGGCGCCGTCCGCTTCGCCGACGGCATCACCACCCTGCACGGCACGGGCACGGGCACCTTCCTGGAGCTCAGCCCCTACCCGGCGCTCACCCCGCTGGTGAAGGAGTGCACCACCGACGGCGAGCCACTCGTGCTCCCGACACTGCGCCCGCAACTGCCCGAGCCGGCCGCGCTGTTGCTGGCCGCCGCCACCGCCCACGTGCACGGCCTCACGGTGGACTGGGCGACGGCCCTGGTCGGCGGGACCCGTACCGACCTGCCCACCTACGCCTTCGAACGGCGCCGCAGCTGGCTCTCCGCGCAGCACGCCACCGGCGGAGCGGCGCAGGGCGACACCGCCGACCACGCCGACGCGCTGCTCTGGGCCGCCGTGGACGGCGAGGACCAGGCCGGCTTCGCCGCCGCCCTGGGGCTGGGGCCGGAGGACGCCGCGGCCGCCGCGGCGGCACTGCCGCTGCTGGCCGGCTGGCGGCGCCGGCGCCGCTGGACGTACGCGCCGCGCTGGCAGGCCGTCCCGACGGGCGGGGCCGACCTGACCGGCGGCTGGGCCGTCCTCGCGCCCGCGGAGCAGGACGAGCCGCTGCTGGCCGCCCTCGCCGGGCGGGGCGCCGACCTCGTCCGGATCCCGGCCGGCCAGGCCGGGCAGGGCGCCGCCCCCGCTGGGCAGGGCGCACCGCTGCGCGCGGTGATCGTCCCGCCGACGGCCGACGTACCGCCGACGTCCCCGGCGGACGCGCCGACCTGGGTGCTCACCCGGGGCGCGACCGCCGTCGGCTCCACCGACCCCGTCCCCGACGAGGCGCAGGCGCGCCGGTGGGACGCGGCCCTCGCCGCCGGCCACCGGGTGGTCGACCTCCCGGCCCGGGACCAGGACGGCGCCCGCACCGCGGCCCTCCTCGCGCAGGCCCTGACCGGCGCCGAGGAGCGGTTCGCCGTCCGGGGCGGCGGCCTGTTCGCCGCCCACCTGACGCGCTTCGCACCCGAGCGGCGTCAGCGCCCGGCCGCCGCCGCCGGATGGATCGGCGCCGGCGACGCCGAGTGCACCACGGCCGTCGCCCGGCAGCTGGTCGCCGACGGCGTCACGCGGCTGTTCGTCACCGGCCAGGGGTACGAGGAGGCGGCGCTGACCGCGCTCGGCGTCCCCGTCACGTACGTCGCCGATCCGCTCGCCGCACCGGCGGTGCCCGAGGGCCCGCTGGCGGTCGTCCAGATCGGCGAGGAGGGCGCGGCGGCACTCGACGAGGCCACCCGCCCGCTGGAGGTGTCCTCGTACCTGAGCCTGAACACCGCTCCGGCGGGGCAGGCGGCCGAGGCGGCCGTCCGGCGGCGCCGGGCGCTCGGCCAGGCCGCCACGGCCGTGACGTGGGGGCCCTGGTCACCGGAGGGCCCCAGCCCGGCCGAGGCGCTGCAGGCACTCTGGCCGCTGCTCGGCCACGACGAGCCCGTGCTCGTCGTCACCGACACCGCGGCGGTGCAAGGCCCGGGGGCCGAGGCTCCCGCGCAGCCCGCGGACGGGCCGGGAGACGCCCAGGACCTGCCGGCCCGGCTGGCCGCGGCCTCCGTCGAGGAGCGCGAGGTCCTGCTGACGGCGCTGTTCGTCACGGAGCTGCGGACCGTGCTCGGCCACGGAGCAGCCGAGGAGGTCGGCGCCGAGGACAACCTGATGGACCTCGGCATGACGTCCTTCGCCGCCCTGGAGCTGATCCGGCGGCTGAAGGAGACCACGGGCCTGGAGCTGTCCCCCAGCGCACTTTTCGACAACCCGACGGCCGCGGAACTCGCGCGGCACGTCGCCACCGTATCGATGGAAGGGATCAACTCATGACCGACAAGGTGATCATCGCGGGCGCCGGACCGGCCGGGCTCATGCTGGCCTGCGAGCTCGGGCTGTTCGGAGTGGACGCCGTGGTCGTGGAGCGGACCCCGGAGCCCCGTATCGACGCCCCCGGCGTCGCCGTCAACGCCACCACGATCGAACTCCTCGACCAGCGCGGCCTGATGGACGAGCTGCGGGAGGGCGCCTTCCCGCTGCCGACCGAGCACTTCGGCTTCGTCTTCATGGAGTCCGCCAACCCCGGGCGCCCGCACGAGAACACCCTGCTGCTGCTCCAGCAGCGCCTGGAGACCCGCCTGGAGAAGCGCGCCCGCGAGCTCGGCGTGGAGTTCCGCCGGGGCGTGGAGCTCACCGGCATCCGCCCCGACGAGGACGGGGTGACCGTGGAGCTGCGCGGCGCCGACGGGGCCACCGAGGAGCTGCGCGGCTCCTACCTGGTGGGCTGCGACGGCCGGGAGAGCGTGGTGCGCACCCTCTCCGGCATCGAGTTCGAGGGCGTGGACGCCGTCTTCCACGGCATCGTCGGCGAGGTGGAGATCGAGCACTCGGAGCTGCAGGCCGAGCACATCGGCGTCCACCACCGGCCCACCGGCGGGCACTTCCTCGGCGCTCCGCTGGAGCCGGGCCTGTTCCGCGTGATGTCCGCCGAGTTCGGCTACGAGCCGCCGGCCGACGACGTCCCGGTCGACCTGGAGGAGCTGCGCGAGGCCACCGTCAGGCTGACCGGGGTGGACCTCAAGGCGACCGGCATCCGCTGGCTGACCCGCTACCCGAACACCACCCGCAACGCCGAGCGCTACTCCCAGGGGCGGGTCTTCCTGGCCGGCGACGCGGCGCACGTGCACTACCCGTTCAACGGGCAGGGCATCGGCACCGGCGTCCACGACGCGGTGAACCTCGGCTGGAAGCTCGCCGCCACCCTCCGAGGGCGCGCCCCGAAGGGTCTGCTGGACACCTACCACGCCGAGCGCCACCCGGTGGGCCAGGCCGCGTGCGACAACGTCCGGGCCCAGGTGTCGCTCTGCCACCCGCCGCAGGAGATGGCGCCGCTGCGCGCGATCATCGGCGAGCTGACGAAGTTCGACAACGTCCGCCGCTACCTGCTCGACCTGGTCACCGGCCTCTCGGTGCGCTACCCCTCCGACCAGGAGGACGCGCACCCGCTGACCGGCCGCCGCCTGCCGCACGCCGAGCTCGTCACGGCCGACGGCGCCACCAGCATCCCGGCCCTGCTGCGGGCGGGCCAGGGCGTCCTGCTGGACCTGACGGGCGGTCTGGCCACCCCGTACACGGCCGAGACCGAGGGCCTGGAGGACCAGGTCACCATCGTCTTCGCCCAGGCCACCCCCTGCATCGAGGCCGAGGCCGTCCTCCTGCGCCCCGACGGCCACGTCGCCTGGGCCGCCGACACCGACCGCGACCCGGAGGGCCTGCGGACGGCCCTCGCCACCTGGTTCGCGGCCCCCACGGCGTGCCGGGGGGCAGCGCCGCGGACCCACGTCTCCCGGCTTCCTTGATCGATCATTTGTTGAATGCTAAATTACCTCCGGGTGGGCCGGACGCCCGCCGCCCACGAACCTGGAGGAACGATGACGACGACCACCGTCACGGACAACCCCGACCGCTCGCGGTTCGAGATCACCGAGGACGGTGAACTCGCCGGCTTCGCCGAGTACTTCCGACACGAGAACGAACTCGCGTTCATCCACACCGAGATCGACCCCGCGTTCGCGGGTCGCGGCCTCGCCGGGGTGCTGGCCCGCGCCGCTCTCGACGCCGCCCGGGAGCGGGGCGCGGACGTGCTCCCGTACTGCCCCTTCATCCGCGGCTGGTTGACCAAGCACCCCGACTACGTGGACCTGGTGCCCGAGGCCCAGCGCGCCCGCTTCGGCCTGTGACCGCCGACCAGGCCGCCACCGCCGCGGTCACCACCGCCACCGCAACCACCGCCACCCCGCCGGACACCGCCGCCGCACCGGAGTTCGTCCGGTCCGCCGCCCTCCTGGCCACCAGCACCGGCGCGGACTACCGCGTGGACATCCGCTCCGGGCGGCATCACCTCGCGGCCGACGAGCCGGCCTCGGTCGGCGGCGGGGACACCGTCACCACGCCGGTCGGGCTGCTGCTGTCGGCGCTCGGCTCGTGCACCGCGATCACCCTGCGGATGTACGCGCAGCGCAAGCAGTGGCCGCTGGAGACCGTCCGGGTGCACCTCGGCTACGAGAAGGGCCCCGACCGGACGGCGCGCATCACCCGACGCATCGACCTGGTCGGCGGCCTGGACGAGACGCAGCGCGCCCGGTTGCTGGACATCGCCGATCGGACGCCCGTCACCCTGGCCGTGGCGGGCGCCACGCCCATCGTCTCCACCGACGCCAAGGGAGCACACCGGCCATGAGCGAGTCCGACCAGAGCGCCCCCGCCGTGCGCGGCGGGCGGGATCGGGTGCCGGCCGGGCCCGTCAGGGAACTGCTGGCACCGCGCGAGACCGCGCTGGGCGGCAGCACCGTCGTGCGCCGGCTGCTGCCCAACCTCGGGCGGCGGATGGTCGGCGCCTGGTGCTTCGTCGACCACTACGGCCCGGACGACATCGCCGACGAGCCCGGCATGCAGGTCCCGCCGCACCCGCACATCGGCCTGCAGACCGTCAGCTGGCTGCACGAGGGCGAGGTGCTGCACCGCGACAGCCTGGGCAGCCTGCAGACCGTCCGTCCGCGCGAACTCGGGCTGATGACCGCGGGCCGGGCCATCTCGCACTCCGAGGAGTCGCCGCGCGAGCACGCCCGGCTGCTGCACGGCGCCCAGCTCTGGGTCGCCCTGCCCGACGCCCACCGGCACACCGCCCCCGCCTTCGAGCACCACGCCGACCTCCCGGAGATCACCGCGGCCGGACTGCACGGCACGGTGATCCTCGGCTCCCTGGACGGCGCCACCTCACCCGGCACCGTCCACACGCCGCTGGTCGGCGTCGACCTCACCCTGCGCGAGGGCGGTTCGACGCGCCTCCCGCTGGAGCCGGACTTCGAGTACGCGGTGCTGACCATGTCCGGCCTGACCGAGGTGGACGGCGTCCGCCTGGAGCCCGGCTCGATGCTCTACCTGGGCAGCGGGCGCAGCGAGTTGCCGCTGCGCGCACTCGCCGACGGTTCGCTGCTCCTGCTGGGCGGCGAGCCGTTCGAGGAGGAGATCGTCATGTGGTGGAACTTCATCGGCCGCAGTGGGGAGGAGATCACCCGGGCCCGTACCGACTGGATGTCCGGTGCCCGCTTCGGCACCGTGCACGGCTACGACGGCGCTCCCGTCCCCGCTCCGCAGCTCCCCGCCACACCGCTGAAGGCCCGCGGCCGGCTCGGCTGAGACCGATCGGGGGCGGGGAGCCGCTCTCCCCGCCCCCGGTCCCGCAGCGCGGTCGAGCGGCGCGGGCTACGAACCCCTCCCGCCACGACAGTCCCGGAATAGTTGAATACTTAACCATGTTGGGTCGTACAGAGTGCCGCGAGGCACCGCCCGGGCCCGGCGAGATCCCGGGGCCGCCCGAAGGGAGCACGAGTTGAACACCACCGCGCACCGTCCGCAGATCGACGTCCGCCGCGCCGGCGAGCGCCAGGCCACGAAGATCGACTGGCTGGACTCCAAGCACTCCTTCTCCTTCGGCGGACACTTCGATCCCGCCAACACCCACCACGGGCTGCTGCTCGTCAACAACGACGACATCGTCCGGCCGGGCAGCGGCTTCGAGACCCACCCGCACCGCGACATGGAGATCGTCACCTGGGTGATGCAGGGGTCCCTGGTCCACCAGGACTCCACCGGCCACTCCGACATGATCTACCCCGGGCTCGCCCAGCGGATGAGCGCCGGCAGCGGCATCCTGCACTCGGAGAAGAACGACTCCTGGCGCCTCAGCGGCGCCGACGCCCACACCGCCCCCGTCCACTTCGTCCAGATGTGGGTGCTCCCCGACGAGCGCGGCATCACGCCGGGTTACGAGCAGCGCGAAATCGACGACGTGCTGCTGTCCGGTGCCCTGGTACCGGTCGCCTCCGGGATGGACCGGTACGACGGCGCCAGCGCCATCCGGATCAGGAACCGCCACGCGGCGCTGCTCGTCGCCCGCCTGCAGCCCGGCCAGAGCGTCGAGCTGCCGGACGCCCCCTTCCTGCACCTCTTCGTCCCCCGGGGCAAGGTCGTGCTGGAGGGCGCCGGCCCGCTGGACACCGGTGACGCCGTACGCCTGACCGCGACCGGCGGGCAGAAGGTCACCGCCGTCGAGCCGGCGGAGATCCTGGTCTGGGAGATGCACGCCACCATCGCCCGCTGACCGGCCGCAACCGGCGGACAGGGGACGGGGACGGCGGCGCACTCCGGGGCCCTGCACGGCCCTGCCTTGCCCGGCCCGGCCCGCCACGAGCTGCCCGCCACGACCTGACCCCACCGCCGTTCGGCTACCGGGCCGGGTCGTGGCGGTACAGCCAGGTGGCTCCCGCGAGGAAGACCGTCGCCCAGATCGTGAGGTTGGCCAGGGCGCCGCCGACCGGGCCGCCGGTGAGCGGGAGGCGGGCGAGCTGGCCGACTCCGTAGCCGGGGGTGAACTCGGCGAAGGAGCGGACCGCCTCCGGCAGCAGGGGCAGCGGGACGAACAGGCCGCCGCACAGGGCGAGCAGGGCCAGCGCGGGGCCGACGAACTGCATGACGTTCTCCGAGGGCAGCACGAATCCCGCGAAGAGGCCGAGCGCGGCGAAGACCGCGGAGCCGAGCCAGGCGATCAGGCCGCAGAGCAGCCAGACCCGCAGTGGGGCCCGCACGCCGGAGGCCGCGCCGAGGGTGAACTCCACCACCACCGAAAGGAGTCCGAGCAGCATCGCGGTCAGCACCTTGATCGCGAGGTGGGCGAGCGGGAGCAGCGGCGTGATGCGCAGTTGCCTCGTCCAGCCGAGGCTTCGCTCGATCGCGACGGCGGCGCCGCAGGAGGTGGCGGCGAGCATCGAGCCGTAGACCGCCATGTTGACCATGGTGAGCCGGCGCAGCTCCGTCCCGGCCGCGGCCTGCCCGGCCTGCGGCAGGCCGAAGGAGAGGAAGAACAGGGCGGGCATGCCCAGCGCGAAGACCAGGGTGCGCCGGTTGCGCAGCACCCGTCGCACCTCCAGGCGCAGGGCCACGGTGTTGAATCCGCCGTACCGCGGGCGGGCGGGGGCCTCGGGGTCGGCCGTGCCGGGGGTCATCCGCGCTCCTCGGGGTCGGGCTCGGCGGCTCCGGCGGGCGAGGGGGAGGAGCCGCGGCCGGTCAGTGCCACGAAGGCCGACTCCAGGGTGGCGGTGATCTCCACGTCCCGGGCGGCGGTGTGGTTCAGCAGATGGCGGGCGACCCGGTCGGAGTCGCGGGTGCGCAGCACGACCGAATCGCCGTGCACCTCGACGGAGTCGACGCCGGGCAGGGCCCGGACGGCGGCCGGCTCGGCTCCGGGCCAGAGCACCCGGACCTGGCGGCCGGTCGCCAGGTTCTTGATCTGCGCCGCCGGGCCGTCGGCCACCACGACGCCCTCCCGGACGACCACGATGCGGTCCGCGTGCGCGTCGGCCTCGTCGAGGTGATGGGTGGCGAACAGCACGGCCCGGCCGCGGTCCGCGTCGCGGCGGACGACCTTCCAGAAGTCCTGCCGGGCCTCGACGTCCATGCCGGTGGTCGGCTCGTCGAGGACCAGCAGCTGCGGCTGCGGCAGCAGGGCGAGCGCGAAGCGGAGCCGTTGCTGCTCGCCGCCGGAGCACTTGCCGACCCGTCGTCCGGCGATCGACGTCAGACCGGCGACCGCCATCACCTCGTCGACCGGTGCGGCCGTCGGGTACCCGGAGGCGACGTAGCGGACGGTCTCGGCGACCGTGAAGTCGCGCAGCAGGCCGCCGCTCTGCAGGACGGCGGCCACCAGGCCGTCCCGGACGGCGTCCACGGGTGCGCGGCCGCAGACCCGGACGGTGCCGGAGTCGGGCCTGGCCAGGCCGAGCAGCAGGTCGATGGCGGTGGACTTGCCCGCGCCGTTCGGCCCGAGGAAGGCGACCACCTCGCCGGCCCCGACCCGCAGGTTCAGGCCGTTGACCGCCGTGACCTCGCCGAAGTGCTTGTGCACGTCGACGAGTTCGATCACCGTACGACCACCGGGCCGAGGTCGCGTCACGCTGCGCCGCCGTGCTGCCCGAGGAGGTCCAGCAGGATCGCGGCCATCATGCCCTCGCGGCCCGCGCCGACCCCCAACCGGTTCTGGGTCATGTGGAGTTGGGATCCGAAGATCCGGCCGGCACCGGGGGTGCCGTGGGCCTCGGTCCACAGTTCGGCGGCCGGCCGCAGCCTGGTCGTCCAGACGCTCCAGCGGGACGGCGCGCCGTCGGCCAGGGCGGCCAGCGCCCCGGCGCTCGCGCGCAGCCGGTCGGCCTGCTCGGCGACGCCGCGGGCGATGCGTTCGGCGGCCTCCCCCGCCTCCCCGGCTGCCGCCCGGCCCGGCCCGCCGGACCACTCGGTCCAGCCGTCCCGCACCGCGCGCAGCAGTGCCGACCGGTCGCCGGGCCAGGCCGACAGGGTCGCCGCCATCGCCTCCAACCCGTCCGCGATGTTCCGGCCGTGCCCCGGGCGGGCCCGGCAGGCGCGCAGTGCCACCACGCTGGAGGCGTGGAACAACTCCTCGTTGAGCGCCATCTGTTCGGGCCCGCCGTAGCGCCGGATCTCCGGCTCGTAGAGCGCCGGGTGGACACCCGGTGCCAGCAGCTCGCCGAGGTCGAGTTGCCGGCCGCCCTCGCCGAGGTCGGCGAGCGGCTGTGCGACCTGCCGGTACGCGGCGGGGGTGATCCGGTCCTCGGGCGGCAGTTCGGCGTTGACGGCGTCCGCCCGGGCGGTCAGCTCCGCGGTGATCCGGGTGGCCGCCGGACCGTCCAGGTCGGCGATCCGCAGGCGCAGGTGCGGGCCGCCCTGCCAGTAGCGGATGAAGAACCAGGGCCGGGGCGGGTCGCCCGGCTCCTGGCCGGCCGTGTGCTCCTCGACCACCGGGACCACGGCTCGGAGCAGCAGGCTCTCCAGTGCGGCGGGGCGCAGCGAGTCGGCGTGCAGGTGCCAACTGCGCCATCGGCCCTGGGCGTCGGGAGTCGTCATGGGCGCAGGTCCAGCATCGGTTCGGTGAAGCGGGATGTCCCGCAGACGGTCATGAACACGGGGGTCTCCTCGCGGCGCAGGCCGAGCAGGGGTTGCACGTGGTACTCGACGAAGGACCGCGCCGGGCGGGCGACCAGTCCGTGCGCGGCCGCCGCCAGGCAGAGGCCGTGCACGCTCCAGCCCAGGCAGAGCTGGAGCAGGCCGAGGGCCGCGGGGCCGAAGTCGTCGAGCAGCGCGTCGACGTCGACGGAGTGGACCCAGACCATCGCCGCGTGGCGCATCCCGGAGTCGGTGTTCGGCGAGGGCTGTTGGGCGAATCCGGGCTGCAGCGCAGCCATGATCCGGGGTCGAAGATGACTGAGCATCAGCTCTCGGCCCTGGACCAGGTGGACGCCGGCCGGCAGACCGCCGACGCCCTGCAGGGCCACGCTCAGCCGGATCCGGTCGGCGACCTCGGCCAGCAGGCGGTCCGGTGGGGGGCGGTCGGCCCAGGCCAGCAGATCGGCGAGGCAGTCGGCGGAGACCTCGGCGGGCCGCAGGGCGAAGCCGTACAGCTGGTCCGGCATCCGGCCGGCGGTGCGGTTCCACAGCACCTGTGCCCAGTCGGTGCCGCCGGCCGGGCCGCCCTCGGGCAGTCCACGGGCCGGTGGCGGCGGGTCGGTCGGCAGGTCGTGGCGCAGACCGTGCCGCAGCGCGCTGACGGCGGCCATGTCCCGGACCGAGGGATCGGCCGGCTCCAGCAGACGGTCGCGGTCGTCCGAGGCGCTCCCGGCCGGGCCGGGCAGCACGGTGCTCGGCCCGGCCGGGCCGAGGCCGCCGAGCCGGACCGCCAGCGGGGCGGACCAGGTGCCGGCACCGGCCGAGCGGACCACGGCCTCGGCCTCGGCGCTGCTCCCGACGTCCAGGGCGAGCCGGGCCGGCACCCCGAACAGGTCGGCCGCCACGCACAACGACCTCAGGTTGACGCCGAGTTCGACCTCGGTGACGGCGTACCGCATCCGGCCGTAGGCGGCGGGCAGGTCACTGTACCGGGCGGCCAGCAGCACCGAGGTGCCGTCCCCGGACACCCCGCCCACCCCCTCGGGCGGCGTCACGTCCACCAGCGCGTGCCGGTACACGTCGAGGTAGCGGACCGCCGACCCCTGGGCGAGGAAGGCGTGCACCGGGTACTTCGCGCGCCCGGAGGCGACCGAACGGTGGTCGGCGTAGCGGTGCGAGGGCTCGCGGCGCTGCAGGCCGAAGGCGGTGGTCAGCAGGTGCCCGAGCCGGTCCCGCGCGGCCGGCGCCGCGAGCGTCCCGGGCTCGCAGGGGCCGGGGTACGGGGTGGCGGCCAGCAACTCGTGGGTGCCGAGCGGCAGCGGGACACCGGTGGCCGAGCGGGCCCACCGGGGCGGCAGGGCGCTGGTGGTCTCGGTCCGGTCGTCCACCGGGTGCTGCTCGCCGAGGTGCCCCTTGCCGGGGCCCTGCCGGAAGGCGAAGCGGCGGACGTCGGCCAGCGTCGGCGCACCGGGTGGTCGGGTGGCGGTGGATGCGGCCGTGGAGAGGGCTGCGGGTGCGGGTGCGGTCATGGGAAGGGGTGGGGGTCGAGGGGCAGGTCGGCCGGATCGGCGTCGAGCCGCGAGAGCAACCGGTCGAGGCCGGTGAGGCGTTGGTGCGCCTGACCGAAGCACATCGGCAGGATGCCGGGCACCACGCACTTGACCACCGACAGGCCGAGCGCCGAGTGGTCGGGGGTGGACTGGTCGACGGCCAGCACGGTGTCGAGCCCGGCCGCCCGGTAGAGGTCGAGCACGTACTCCAGCGCACCCGTCACGTCGCCGCCCGCCGCCCGGATCAGGGGGTGCGGCCAGCCGCCGAAGGCCTCCGCCAGCGGGAGCACCGGGCCGCCGAGCACCCGTTCGACCCGGGGCAGCAGCTCGGGGAACGTGTAGCGGCGCCAGTGCTGCGCCAACTCCTCGACCTGCCAGGGGTCGTCGATCAGCGGCTCCAGCGGCTTCGGGTCCCAGTTCAGCCCGCCCGTCACCAACTGGGCCAGCTCCCACAGGGCCGAGCGCACCGCCTGCTCGGGATCCGGGTGGCAGCCGGCCGTGCTGAAGCTGGCCGGCATTCCCCCGTCGCGCCGCACCGCCAGTGCCCAGACCGCGGGCACCGGGATGTCGGCGGTGGCGACCAGCAGGTGGACGTCGTAGTCGTGCTGCTCGACCATCCTGAGCAGCAGCCGCGACTGGCGGTCGCGGACGGTGGCCGGATCGACGGCGGGCAGCGGCCGGGCCAGGTGCCAGGCCTGCAGGAAGGCGTCCCGCTCGGCGAGTTCGAGCAGCGAGTGCAGGGCCGCCTCCTCGAAGGTGGCGCCGAGGGCGCAGCCGCTGGAGGACTCCAGGAAGGCGCCGCGGCGGCTCTCCCCCTCCGCCCCGCGGATCCGGTAGCCGTACCGGTAGAAGCCGATCTCGGCCGGGACGAGGCGCGGTTCGCCGCCGGTCGGCGGCCGGGCCCACACCCAGTCCAGCGGGGTGTCCTCGGTGTACCGCCGCACCTTGCTCAGCGGGGAGGCGAGTTGGCGTTCGGTGTAGCCGCCGAGGGTCGCCGGGTCGAGTGCGAGGGCGCCGAGCTCCCGGTGGGTCGCCTCGGGGACGACGGTCGCCGCGTGCGGGTAGCCGGCCTGGCGCTCCATCGCCTCGTACATGCCGACCGCCTCGGCCTCGCGGAACCGCATGCCCCGGCCGAGACCGGACGGTGTCCCGGCCAGGACGTCGACCTCGCTCATCGGGAAGCTGCCCGACGAGAAGCGGGTGATCCGCACCACCGGGCCGAAGCGGGGGTCCGCGAACGCGGTCCGCATCCGGTCCGGGTCCATCCCGAAGGGCGGGGCGCTCTGCCGGGTCGGCACCTCGACCGTGGTCGGACGCCGCACCGGCCGGGGCGGGGCCGGCGGTGCGTCGGCGGCCGGGGCGAGCAGCGGTGGGCCGCCCCCGCACAGACGGCAGCGGAAGGTCCGCATCACCCGGTGCCGGGCCACCGTGCCGGTCCGCGAGACGACCACCAGCTCACCCGGTCCGGGTGCGGCCTCCGTCGTGAGCACCGCACCGACCACGGCCTCCAGCCACGGCGACACGGGGACCGTCCGACCGGGGTCGGGGGTGCGCGCCTCGGGTTCGCCGCCGTGGGCGGCCGCCTGCTCGCGTTCGCGCCGGTCGCTCTCGGGGCGCTTCTCCGACTCCCAGCGGCGGTAGCCGTCGGCGGCGGCGGCGCAGCCCGGGCAGGCCAGGTCGCCGTCCGGGGTCCAGCGTGGTCCGATCTGGATCTCGGTGGCGCCGATCCGGACGGACAGCAGGTCCCTGCCGCTCGCCCGGGCGGCGGCCATCGCCCGGCGTTCCCAGTCAAGATCGAGCTCGCCGCGGGCGGTCAGCAGGCAGCCGTCCAGTCGCTCGGCCCAGGTCCGCCAGTCCCAGGAGTCCGGCGCGCCGGGGCCGATCCGGGGCCCGGTCGCCGTCGGGAGTCCGGGGGCCTCTGTCACCGTGGTGTCCTCGGTCATGAGAGCCGCACCGGCCCGCAGTGGAGTGGGAGTGGTCCGGTGACCGGGTCGTGGGTCAGTCGCCGGGCGCGGACGGTACGGCCCCGGACGGCCTCTTCGGTGCCGAGGCGGCTCAGGGCGAGGCGCACCGCGGTCGCCGGGCAGCTCTCCAGCACCGCGGTGCCGACCGGCTGTTCGAGCAGCCCGCGGACCTCGGGGTCGGCCTGGGCGCGGGCGACGGCGGCGCCGAGCGCCGAGCGGGCCGCGGTGGCCGGGGTGTCGCCCCACTCGGTCGCGGCCACCGTCCCGTCCTGCTCCGTGACCGTCACCAGCGACCAGTCGAGCACCGGGCAGTGACGGAGCGTCAGTTCGACCGAACGACCGAACCAGGACTCCAGCAGGCCGAGCCGTGTCCGGCCCTCGGTGCTGCCGAGTCCGTCCCAGTCGAGCCGGCCACCCGGACGGCCGAGCAGCAGTTCGGCGCCGAGCCGGCGCAGTACGCCGTCGAGCAGCCAGCGGCCCTCGGTCGTCCCGGCGGCGCCGTCGGCCCCGGCCAGCAGGCGGGCGGCGGCCAGCAGCGCGCCGACGCCGGCGGCCCCGCGGTCCGGCCCCCACCCGGCGGCCCGGGCGGGGGCGGGGCCGGTGAGCAGTTCGACGGTCTCCAGGGAGAAGGGCAGCTGGTCCAGGTCGAGGTCGCGTCCGCGCCGCACCGGCCCGACCCAGCGGGTCGTCAGCGGGGCCCAGGCCGACAGCAGCTCCTCGGTCGCCGGCGGGTCGACGTCCTGCGTCGGCAGGACCGCGACGCCGAGTCCTTCGCCGTCCCCGGACGTGCCGGGCGCCCCTTCGGGTGCCGGTGCGGCCGGCGCCTCGGCGGGGCCGTCCGGGAGGGGGATGCGGGCGGTCCGGAGCTGCCGGCCGTGGATCACCGTGGCGCTCCGGGGGGAGCGGTCGATACCGGTGAGGCCGGCCAGGACGGCGCGGGCCGCCAGCGCTCCCGCGAGCACCGCGCTGAGCGGGCGCGGCGCGGCCGCCTCCCGGTCCCCCGCCACCCAGGCCGCGGCGCGGTGGGCGGCGGCCTCGAAGGCGGCCGTACCGGTGGCGTCGTCCAGTTCGGCCACCAGGGCCACGTGCTCCCCGGCGTGCACGGCGACCACCCGGGTGCCGGGCGGCAGCGGCGCGGGTGGGCCGGGCGGGTGCTCGTGGTCCGCGATCAGCACCGCCCAGCCCGGTTCCGCCGGTTCGGGGCCGTCGGTGGCGGCGCTCCCGTCCGCCACCCCGTGCCGCCGCAGCGACCGGGCCGCCGTCTCGGCGGCCGGTCCGCCGCCCAGTACGCGTACCCGAGCGCTGCGGAGCCGGGCGAAGTCCCCGTAGGGGTCGGTGCTGTGGGCCTCCAGGTAGGCAAGCGTCTCGGCGTAGCGGGCCGCGGTGGCCGCGTCGGGTGCCGGGGTGGTCAGCGTGTCCAGGTCGAGCAGGACGTCCCGGTCGACCAGGGCGCGCAGGATCCGGTCGAGGACGGGGCGGGCGGACTCGCTCCCGAAGGCCGCGACCAGGGCGTCGACGTCCGTCCCGTCGCAGAGTTCCGCCAGCCGGCTGTCCAGGACGGTGTACAGCGTCGGCGGCCCCGCGAGGACGAAGGACTCGCCGCCCCGGGCGACGTGCACGCCCTGCCGGACGGGCGCGAAGTGCGTACCGGGGCGCAGTTTGACCCTCACGCGCCCTCCCCGGCGGACGCGGCCTGCGGCTGCGCGGACCCGAGGCCGGTGCCGGCGCCCATGCCAGTGCCGCTGCCGGTGCCGGTGCCAGCGCCGCTGCCGGCCACCATGTCGTACTCCAGCAGCCACTCACCGGCCGTGACCCCGCCGCGCACCCCGGGCAAGGCCTCCTCGAAGAACCCGGCGCTCCGGCGCTCCAGGAACTTCGGCAGCACCCGCACCATCAGCGCGCTGCCCAGGTCCAGGTACTGGGGCTTCTCCCGGCTGCGCGTCTTGAGGTAGCGGGTGAGCGCCACGGCGGCGGCCTCGCCGGACAGCGACCGGCCGGCCGGCATGCCGAGCGGGGTCTTCATCACGATCTCCTCGGGGATGTCGTGGGCGGCCCGCCAGCGCGTCATGGCGATCAGGTGGGCCGCCTCGTCCTCCGGCTCGCCGGCCGCCACGGACGGCAGGTCGTCCCCGGGGTACCAGCGGCGGCGCTGCAGGACCACGTCCCCGGCGACCAGCCGGGGGTAGCGGACGGTGCCGCCGTCGAGGTCGCGGCGCTGGGTGTGCAGCTGCCCGATCGGGTCGAAGGCGACCCGGCCGGTGTCGTACAGCCAGACGGCCAGGGTGATCGGCGTGGGCTGGAGTTCGACCCACTTCATGCCCAGCGACATCACCCGGATCGGCCGCCCGTCCCGGTCGAGCAGATCGAGCCGGTCGGTGACCGGGTCGTGGGCCAGCGTGGCGCCGAGCCAGTCCGCCGGGGCGAAGGTCTCGTCGAGCAGCCGCATCCGGTGGTTGATGTTGGCCCGGTGCAGTCCGCGGTCCTCCACCAGCCGGACGCCGTCGGAGCCGAACCCGTGCCGCAGGCGGTGGCCGATCCGGGCCGCGGCGTCGCTGCCGAGCTCGGCCTGGGCACCGAGGAAGCGGGTGGCCAGCTGGCCGTGCCCGGTGTAGCAGGCGTTCAGCACCAGCCGGCCGTCGACGGGCTGGACCAGCAGGCCGTAGGACGCGGCGGGGAGCCGGAAGCGGTCGGGCAGGCCGTCCGCGAGCGAGGCGAGCAGGCCGGGGTCCACCGAGGCCTCGGCGGCGTCGCCGGCTTCGCGGAGCCGGGCGGCGAGGAGGGCGAGGGCGGCGGCGCGCCGGCGGCGCAGCTCGGCCAGCGAACCGTCGGCGGGGCCCCACTCCTCGGCGGTGGCCCGGGTGAGCGAGAGTTCCCGGCCGCGGACCAGGGTGACCAGTTCGTCGGCGTGGTCGAGCAGGTCCACCCGCGCACCGACGCCGAAGCGGTCGGTGAAGGCCCGGGTGAGCAGGGCGCGGATCTCGTGGTGCCGGTCGAACAGGCTCTGGAAGGCCGTCACCGGGGCGAGGTCGGCCAGCGCGGCGCGGTAGCCCTCGGGCGAGACGGCGCCGGGTTCCAGCAGGTAGTCCTCGTTGATCTGGAGCTTGGCGGGGCAGGCGCTGAGCTCGTTCAGCGTGGTCTCGGCGGCGCGGATCCTGGTGAGGGCGGCCCGGCGGCCGCCGACCGAGTCACGGGTCATCAGGTCGAGGTCGGCGGCGATCGCGGCGATCGCCGCGGCGGCCTCCGGGTGGTGCTCGACGAGCAGCTTCTCGGCGGCCGGCAGCGGGTCGGCGGCCTGCTCGTCGAGGACCGGCGCGGCCACCAGGATCTGCGTGGCGACGGCGGCGTCGACCAGCCGGGCGGCGTCCGACTCGGGCACCGAGAACCGGCGGGCGATCTCGGCGGTCAGCAGCCCGACCGGCAGCGGGCCGAGGACGGTGAGCTTCAGCAAGGCGGTCAGCTGCTCGTTGAGCTCGGCCGCCAGCACGCTCCGCCGGCCGTCCACGACGTGCCGGAAGCGGATGTGGTTGCCCTCCTGCCTCAGCAGCGAGTTGCGCTGGACGACGGCGGGCACCTCACCCGGGCGGGGCGGGGACGCGATGCCGTTGACGAGGCTGGAGAAGAGCGCCCGGTCGGGGCTGAGCACGGAGTGGGCGCGCCGGCGGTCGAAGGCGGCCTCGTCGAGGCGGCGGCCGTCCTCGGACCAGTCGGCGAATCCGACGGCGGTGAGCCGGGACAGCGGGCTGACCCGGAGCTGGGCGCGCGCGAGGTGCTGGAGCAGTCCGCGCTCGGACTTGCGTTGACGGGCGGTCGGCCGCCCGGGCGAGGCGCGGTAGCGCTGGGCCGCGTCCAGCACCTGGGGGGAGTTGAGGGCCAGCGAGAGCTGGAAGGGCTCGGAGCCGACCGCCTGGGCGAGCCGTTCGCGTTCCTCGGCCAGGAAGCCCGGCAGGCCCGCCTCCAGTGCGGTGCGGGCGAGTTGTCCGCGTTCGCTGGCGGCCAGCCAGGCGGTGACGGCCGGCGGGAGCGGTGTCTGCCAGTTGCCCCGCAGGTCGGCGGCGTCCGGGGCGCGGTCGTTGAAGGCGGCGCGCTTGAGCCGCAGCAGGCGGTGGCGTTCGCGGCCGGTGGCGTCCCCGGCGAGCCGGTAGAGCTCCTCGCAGACCTCGTCGGCCAGCGACCGGCAGTCCCGGTGCGCGGCGAACAGGGCCCGCAGGGCGGTACCCAGCCGCTCGCCGCCCAGGCGCAGCCCCGGGGTGGGATTCACCCGGTACATCGGTGTGTCGGCCAGGTTCCAGGACTCGGTCACGCCAGCTCCCTGCTGAAGGCTCGCACCCGCTCGATGGACGACACTCCGGTCAACTCGTCGGCCCCTTCGCCGAGTCCGTAGCAGAGGTAGTACCGCTGCATCGGGGTGATGCCGAAGCAGGTCAGGCTGGTGTAGAGGACGTTCAGCACGATCCGGTGCGCGATGTGGCGGTAGGAGGGTTTGCGCAGCATGCCGCCGCCGAGGACCTCGCCGATGAAGTCGCTGCGGACCGGGGTGCCGAGCGGGTGCTCCCAGTCGCCGCCGCCCGCCGCGCCCTGGAGGACGCGGTCGTCGACGGCCTGGCCGGCGGTGTGCGCCTCGGCCACTCCCCAGGCGTACTGCATGGCCCGTTCCCAGGACCGCAGGGTCTCGCTCTGCACGGGTGCCTGGAGGGCGTCGAGGAAGACCTGGCGGTCGCTGCGGTAGCGGGCGGCGAAGGCGGACTTGAGGTCGGCGTGCTTCCCGGTGACCGAGACGACGCCCTCGGCGTGCGAGCGGTACGGCAGCGCACCGGCGCTGATGCCGCGCGGGTGGGTGCGGGCGAGCAGCGCGAGGACGTGGGCGAGGTGCGGCAGCAGGTCGGCTTCGGGGACGGTCAGCGAGGCGAGCGTCGGTTCGAGGAAGCGTCCCATGATCTGGTCGACGGCCTGGGAGAGCGCCGGGGAGTCGGTGCGCGCCCGGTGCGGTTCGGCGAGCACGGTGCCCTGCGGGTGGCAGGGCAGCAGTTCGTCGCGGACGTTCTCCCAGCGGGCGAGGTCCTGCGCGCGGCGCAGGTAGGTCTCCCGGTCCGGGGCGCTCGCGTCGCGGGCGGCGGCCAGGGCGGTCGCGGTGGCGACGAACTCGGCCGCGTCGACGGCCCGTTCGCCGTAGGGCCGGAGGACGAGGAGGAGGTGCGAGCCGTGCAGCCAGCCTCGGCGCACGTGGACCACGGGAAGCTGCTGCGAGCCCTTCAGCTGCACCAGGGGCTCGCTGATTTCTCGCAGCAGCTCCCGCGGATTGTCCGAATAGTCGAAAACCCGTATGGCCAGGCCCGGATCGATAGTTCGCATGACGACTCCAGGAAATGCACGAATCGGTCGGTCGGCGTGAAACCGGCGGCACGATCGCTGACGGCCGTTCGGTACGGTGTCACCGGCTCTGCCGGCACCCGACTACGAGAAGTCGGGGGTGGTCAGCTGCGCGGGATCAGCAGCAGGAGGAGGAGGTGCTGAGCGAGCCGCTGCCGGCGGCGGCGGAGTTGAGCGAGTCCTCGGTGAGGATCTCCTCGCCGTCCTCGGTGTAGGCGATGATGATGATGACCGAGGCGCCCATGTCGGGCAGCGCGACGGCGTCGTTGGCGTCCAGGACGGCCAGCTCGTTGACGTCGAACGCGGCGAAGTCCACAGCAGTGCTCATGGCGGGTTCCTTTCGGATCGACCGGCGGGCTGCCGGCGACTGGCCATGAGCTAACTGCGTACCGGGAGATCCGGGCAAGGAATTCGAACGGCAGCAAAATGCCGCCCTGGAATATTTCTGTCGTGGACATGGAATATCAACCGGGCCGCCCCGCCGCCAATTCCGGACAATCCGGCGGATCCACCACGGCGCGCTTGGCACGTTGCTGTCAGGCGCCGCCTCCGGCCCCACCGGACGCTGGACTCCGCCGTGCGGAATTGGCAAGAGTGGCGCGGTGCCCGGCCGCTGCCGGCGCGGCGACGCCGACGGACCGCCCAGGGCTGGACCGTCATCCGTCCATCCGACCCCGCGGCGTCCTGTTCGACTCAGGACCGGAGGAACTCTGTGATCAGTGCGCAAGGCCTCAGCTACTCGTACCGGACCCGCATCGGCACCGTCGAAGCCGTCCGGAACGGGACGGTGGACGCCGTCCGGGGTATCGACCTGGAGGTGGCCGCGGGCGAGATGGTGGGCTTCCTCGGCCCCAACGGCGCCGGCAAGACCACCACGGTACGCATGCTCACCACCCTCCTGACACCCACCGGCGGCACCGCCTCGGTGGCCGGCCACGACGTGGTCCGCGAGCGGGCCGCCGTCCGGCGGGCGATCGGCTACGTCGGCCAGTCCTCCGGCGGCTCCGAGCACCTGGTCGCCGACGAACTGCGCACCCAGGCCCGACTGCAGGGCATGACGCCCGCCCAGTCGGCCGCCCGCGCGGCCGAGTTGACCGCCGAGTTCGAACTCGACGCCTTCAGCGGACGGCCGGTCGCCAAGCTCTCCGGCGGCCAGCGCCGCCGGGTGGACGTCGCGCTCGGGCTGGTGCACCGCCCCGCCGTCCTCTTCCTGGACGAGCCGAGCACCGGCCTGGACCCGCAGAGCCGGGCCAACCTCTGGGACCACCTGCGCAGGCTGCGCACCGAGCACGGCACCACGGTCTTCCTCACCACGCACTACCTGGAGGAGGCCGACCTGCTCTGCGACCGGATCATCGTGATCGACGGCGGCCGGGTGATCGCCTCCGACACCGCCGAGGCGCTGAAGGGCCGGATCGGCGGCGACGTGGTCAGCCTGGAGACCAGCCGGATCAGCGACGCCGCGACCGTGGTCTCCCGGCTCGTCCCCGGCTGCGACCTGGACACCACGCCGGACGGCGTGCAGTTCCACGTGGCGCACGCCCAGCGACTGCTCCCCGAGCTGCTGCGGGCCCTCGACCTCGCCGGCGTCGACCTGGAGTCGGTCTCCGTCAAGCGCCCCACCCTGGACGACGTCTTCCTGCGCCTGACCGGCCGTTCCCTGCGCGAGGAGGGCCGCCCCGCCCTGCCCGCGCCCTCCGACGGGGAGCAGATCCCGTCCGCCACCGAGACGCCGACCACCGAGGTGACCACGTGACCACCGCCGCGACCAGCTGGATCATCTTCCAGCGCTCGATGCGCTACACCCTCCGCAAGCCCGCCTGGGTGGTCTTCGGCCTGATGCAACCACTGCTCTACCTGGCCCTGTTCGGCCCGCTGCTGAACCGGATCGGCCAGGCGCCGGGGTTCGAGGGGGGCAACACGTGGCGGGTCTTCGTCCCCGGCCTGCTCGTCCAACAGGGCCTCTTCTCCGCCGTGTTCGTCGGCTTCGGCATCATCTCGGAGGTCCGCTCCGGCGTACTGGACCGGATGAGGATCTCCGCGGCCGGCGAGCCCGGCCTGCTGCTCGGCCGGATGCTCCGGGACGCCGTGGTGCTCACCGTCCAGGCCGTACTGCTCACCCTGGGCGCGCTGGTCGCCGGGCTCCGGGCGCCGATCGGCGGGGTGCTGGCGGCGTTCGCCCTGGTCACCGTGGTCGGCCTGGCGATGTCGGGCCTCGCGTACGGGCTCGCGCTGCTGGTGCGCAACGAGGAGGCGTACGGCCAGCTGCTCAACACCCTGATGCTGCCCACCATGCTGCTCTCCGGAGTCCTGCTGCCGCTCGCGCTGGCACCCGGCTGGCTCTCCGGACTGGCCGAGGCCAACCCGATCTCGCACATCGTGACAGCCGAACGCGCCCTGTTCGCAGGCGAGTTCAATGGCAGCGACACTCTCGTCGGAGTGGCCGTGGCGGCCGGGCTGGCGGCCCTCGCCACCTGGTTCGCCGCCCGCGCGATCCGCCGCAGCTCGTGACGGCGCCCACCGCGGCGGCCCGGCCCGCCACCGCCCAGGTGCACCGGCACCGGCTGGCCAACGGCCTGCGGCTGGTGGTGATCACGGACCCGGGCAGCCCCGCCGTCGGCCTGGCCGTCGCCTACGGGGTCGGCTACCGCTCCGAGTCCCGGTCCGGCTTCGCGCACCTCTTCGAGCACCTGATGTTCCAGGGCAGCGCCAACCTCACGGCCCAGGAGCACGCCCGGCACATCCAGGCCAACGGCGGCGTCTTCAACGGCACCACCCATCGCGACCACACCAGCTACTTCCAGGCGATGCCGGCCGAGGCCCTGGAGCTCGGCCTCTTCCTGGAGGCCGACCGGATGCGATCGCCCCGGATCACCCCGGAGGCGATCGGCACCCAGGCCTCGGTGATCGCCGAGGAGATCCGCCGCACCGTCACCAGCCGTCCGTACGGCGGCTTCCCCACCTTCCAGCTGCCGCCGGTGCTCTTCGACTCCTTCGCCAACACCCATGACGGGTACGGCGACCACGCGTCGCTCGGCGCGGCGACGGTCGAGGAGTGCGCGGACTTCTTCGACCGCCACTACGCCCCGGCGAACGCGGTGCTCGCCGTCTGCGGCGGCATCGACCCGGACGAGGTGGTCAAGCTGGCCGAGCGGCACTTCTGGGCCATCCCGCCCCGGGCGGCCGCTGCGCCGCCCGAGCTCGCCGAACCGCCGCTCGCCGGGCCCCGCGCGCTGGAGCGCACCGACCGCCTCGCCCCGCTCCCCGCGATCGCCGTCGGCCGCCGGATGCCGCCGCCGCACTCGCCCGACTACCTGGCGACCGTGGTCGCCGCCGCCGTCCTCGGCGACGGCGAGTCGAGCCGGCTGCGCCGCTCGCTGATCCGCGAACGCCGGCTGGCCACCCAGGTGATGGCGATGGCCGGCCTCTCCGGCCCCTTCGACTCCCGGGACCCGGACGCCTTCCTGGTGAACGCCGTCTGCCTGCCCGGCGTCGCAGCCGGACAGACGGCCCAGGCCATCGACGAGGTACTCGCCGAACTGGCGACCGAGGGCCCCAGTGAGGACGAACTCCTGCGTGCGGTGCGGAGGTTGCAGACCACCTGGTACTCCGACACCGACCCGGTCGGGGTCCGCGCCCGACGGCTGGCCGGCTACGAACTGCTGCACGGCGACGGCGAACTCGTCCTCGACGCACCGCGGCGCTTCGCCACCGTCACCGCCGAGGACGTGCGCCGGGTGACGGCCGACCTGGCCGGGCGCCACCCGGCCGTGCTCCAGCTGGTACCCGAACGGAAGGCCGACTGATGACCCCCGGCAGCTCCGGGGCCACGCTGCCCCCGCTCGCCCCGCCGCGGCCCGCACAGCCGCTGGACGTGGTGGACACCGTCCTGCCCACCGGACTGCGCGTGGTGGCGGCCCGCCGGGCCACCGCCCCGGTGGTCCAACTCCGCCTGGGCGTGCCCTTCGGCGGCTCCACCGGCCGGCACACGGCCGCCGCCGAGCTGCTCGCCTGCACCCTGCTGACCGGTGGCGCCGGGGCCGACCACACCGCCGTCGACGACGAACTCGCCGCCGTGGGCGGCAGCCTGAAGGCCGTCGTCGGGCCCGAGGAGCTGCGGATCACCGGTCAGGTACTGGTCGAGGGCCTGCCCCGGCTGCTGGCCGTGCTCGCGGACTGCCTCACCGGCGCCGGGTACGAGCCGGCCACGCTGGAGGCCGAACGCGAGCGGCTGCTGCACCGCGTCCGGCTCACCGAGTCGATGCCGGCCCGGGCCGCGCGAGCGGCGCTGCTCCGCCGCTGCTTCGGCGATCACCCGGCCACCCGGGAGACCCCCACCGCGGACCAGGTCGCGGCCGTCGACCGGGACGAGGTCGCCGAGCTGCACCGGACCGGACTGGTGCCGCGCGGCTCGGCCCTGATCCTGGTCGGGGACGTCCACCCCGCCCGGGTCGTCGAGGAGTTGGCGACCACCCTGGGCGGCTGGTCGGCCCGGCACAGTGCGGTGGGGATGGCCCCGCTGCCCGCCCCGGCCCACCGGGGGGAGCCGGCCCTGGCCGTCCCGGTCGCCGGGTCCCGGCAGTGCGAGGCCCGGCTGGCCGCGCCCTCCCTCGTCCGGACGGATCCGGGCTACCCCGCGCTGCTGCTCGCGGACCAGGTCTTCGGCGGCTACTTCTCCGCCCGCCTGGTCCAACGGCTGCGCGAACAGGAGGGCTGGATCTACAGCGGGCAGTCGGCGATCGAGCAGCGGACCGGCGCGGCGCTCGGCACCGTCCAGTTCGCCAGCGCGCCGCAGCACGCGAGCGCCGCCGTCGACGGCACCCTGACCGAACTGGCCGCGATCTCCGGCGACCGGCCGCCGACCACCGAGGAGATCGCCGCCGCCCGGGGCTACGCACTCGGGGTCCAGGCGCTCGTCCGCTCCACCCAGAAGGGCCTGGCCGACAGCCTGTACGGGCCCGTCCTGGCCGGCCTGCCCGTGGACTGGGCCGACGGGGTCGCCGACCGGATGCGCGTCGTCCCCGACGACGAGGTCCGCGCGGCCGCCGCCGCCCACCTGCGCCCCGAGGCGTACACCGCGGTGCTGCTCGGGCCGCCCGCCCCGACGGAAACGGACTGACCCCGTCCAGCACCGTCCGACACGGACTGCCCCCGACCGAACCCGACCGAACCCGTCCGACGGCGACCGGCTTCGACTGACGCCATGTTAGGAGCAACACCATGCGCTTCGGCGTCTCCTTCCTCCCCGACTCCTCACCGGGGACCAAGTCCCCGGTCGACTACTACCGGGAGGTCTTCGACCTCTGCCGGCTGGCGGACGAGTCCGGGATGGACTACGTCAAGATGACCGAGCACTACCTGCACGCCTACGGCGGCTACTGCCCGAGCCCGCTGACCTTCCTGGCCGCGGTGGCCGCGCAGACCCGGCGGATCCGGCTGATCACCGGCTGCACCCTGCCGGTCTTCCACCACCCGGTGAAGCTCGCCTCCTACATCGCCATGGTCGACGCGATCAGCAACGGGCGCCTGGAGGTCGGCTTCGCCCGCGCCTACCTGCCGCACGAGTTCCAGACCTTCCAGGTGCCGATGGACGGCAGCCGGCAGCGCTTCGAGGCGACGATCGAGGCGGTGCACCGGCTGCTCACCGAGGAGAACGTCACCGAGGACACCCCGTACTTCTCGTTCCGCAACGCCACCGTGCTCCCCCGGCCGACCCAGAGCCCGCGACCGCCGTTCTGGGTCGCCGCGGTGCAGACCCCGGAGAGCTTCGACCGGATCGGCCGGTTCGGCCACGGCCTGCTGATCACGCCGACCGGCCGGGAGTTCGACACCTCGCTCACCGCCCGCTACCGCGAGGCCTTCGCCGCGCACCACCCGGACGGCACCCCGCGCGTCATGGCCAGCCTGCCGCTGCTGGTCGCCGAGACCGACCAGAAGGCCCGCGAGCTGGCCGACCCGCACCTGAACGAGTACCTGAAGGTCTGGGCCTCCGCCCTGGACACCTGGGACGAGACCGTCTCCACCGACTACCTGCAGTACACCGGGCTGGGCAACGTGGTCCGCACGCTGACCGCGAAGGACCTGCGGGCCACCGGGACGGCGTTCGTCGGCTCGCCCGAGCACGTCGCCGACCAGATCGGCCGCTTCCAGGAGCGGGTCTCCGTGGACGGGATCCTCTGGCAGGTCGACTTCGGCGGCTTCGGCGGGACGGACGCCCTGCGCTCGGTGGAACTCTTCGCCGACGAGGTCCGCCCCCGGCTCGCCGCCGCACCCGCCGGAGCCACCGCATGACCGCCCCGACCGCCGGCGGCCCCGCGGACACCCCGGTCCTCCTGCTCGGCCGCGTCCCCGGCCGCCGCCTCACCTCGCCCGCCCTGCGGGCCGCCCTGACCGCGCTGGCCACCGCCCCGGACCGGGCGGCGGCCGAACGCGAGGTGGCGGGCGCCCACGACGAGGCGCTGCGGCAGGAGCGCGCCGCACTGCGCTCGGCGCTGCTCGCGGACGGCTTCCGATCGGCGCTCACCGCCGGGCGGCCCGGCGGCCCGGTGAGCGGCCGCCTCGCCGCCGACCCGCCGGAGCAGCCGCCCGCCGAACAGGACGACACCGCCCCGGAGCCCGCCGTCCTGGAGCAGCTCTCCCGGGCGATGCTGCTGCTCGGTCCGCCGACGGCGCACACCGCCGTCGCCCTGGGCCACTGGGACGAGCAGGGCGCCCCGCTGGACCGGCCCGGCCCGGACCCCGCCCGCGGCCGTTCCGTCCTCGCGCTGGACCGCCCGCAGCTGGTGATGGCGGTCGACGCGCTGCTGGCCGGCCCGGACCCGGCCGGGTCGCTCCCGCCGCTGCTGCGCGCCAACTGGACCCTGCGGTACCGGCACGCCCAGGTCCGGTTCTACCGCCGCGACGGCGAACAGCTCCGGCTGATCGGCACCACGGTGACCAGGAAGGTCCGGGCCCTGCTCGGCCTGGTCGAGCTCGGTCCACTGCCCGCCGAGGTGCTGATCCGGGAGGTGGCCGCCGAACTCGCACTGACGCCGGAGGCCGCGACCACCCTCGTCGGCGAGGCGGTCAAGCTGCAACTCCTCGTCGGCGCGGCGGAGTTCGACGGTCAGGACGAGCGCCCCGCGGCAGCCGCCGCCGAGCTCCTGGCCGACCGCCACCCCGGCGCGGCCAAGCTGCTCCTCGGTGTCCAGGAGCGGCTGGACACCGCCGCGGGGCACCGGCCGCAGCCGGCCGACGCCCAGGCCGGAGCGGACGAACCGAACGGGCTGGCCGGACTGGCCGGACTGGCCGAGGACCAGCAGGCGCTCAACGCCCTGCTCTCGCACCCGGTCGGACTCCGGGTCACCGAGGAGTTCGTGCTGCCACCGGTCGCCGTCGCCGCGTCGCCGCACCGGGCGGCCCTGGACGACCTGGCCCGGGTGCTGGAGTTCGCCGCCCTGTCCGACCGGGTGCACGACGCCCGGGCCCTGCTGGTCGCGGCCTTCACCGAACGGTTCGGCCCCGGTGCCCGCGTCCGGCTGGCCGACTGCGCCGCCGACCTGGTCGCCGTGGTCGCCCGCCGGGCCCCGCTGCTGACCCCCGCCACCAGTACGGACTTCGGCCCCGCCGACGGCTCCCTCACCGAACTACTGCGGCTGCGCGCCGCCGCCCGGGCGCTGCTCGGCGAGCGGACCGCGGCCGGGGCGCCCGCCGAGGTCGGGATCGACCCGGCGGAGCTGGCCGCCCTCGCCGACGGGCTCCCCGAGCGCTTCCGCCGCCCGCACGCCTCGTACGCGGTGCTGGTGCGGCCGATCGGTGACCGGCTCGCGGTCCGGGGCTACCACCCCGGCGGCGGGAGTTCCGCCCTGCGGTACACCGCCGCCGATCACGCGCTCGGCGGCGGGGCCCGCGCCAGGATCGCCGAGCGGCTGAACCGCGCCGCGGGTCCCGCCGTCCTGCTGGAGGACCGCGGGCTGCACGGTCTCGAGGGCAACCACCGCCCGCCGCTCCTCCCCGACCGGATCGACCCGGTCGGCTGGCTCGGCCTCACCCTGGCCCACGACCCCGGCACCGACACCCTGGAGCTGCTCGACCCGGACGGCGCGCCGGTCGCCGTGCACTCCCCCGCCCTGGCCAGGCCGGACCGGCTCGCGCCGGCGATGCGGATCGCACTCTGGCTGCACGGCACCGGCCGCCTCCGGCTCGACCCGCTCGGCGAGGCCGCCACCGACCCGCACCGCACCGGCGGCACGGTCTCGCTGCCCGGGCTGACGGCGGGCCGGGTGGTCCTCCAGGGCCGCCGCTGGTACCCGGGCGAGGACCTGCCCGCCGCCACCGGGCCCGGACTGCTCTGCGCGCTCGCCGACTGGCGGGCCCGCCACGACGCCCCCGAGGAACTGCTGCTGGTCGAACCCCGCCCGGCCGGCACCGACCTCGACGGCCTCCTCGGCGTGCTCCCGGCGGCGCCCGACCGCACCCGCTACGTCGACCTCGGCAGCGCGCTGCTGGCCGAGACCGTCCGCGGACTCCCGCCGGGCGGCTACCTGGAGGAGCTTCCCGTCGGCGTGCAGGACGGCGCGCACGCCCTGGAGTGGGTCCTCGAATTCGACCGCGCGCCCGGCGGGCGCTTCCACGACGGGGCCAGGCCGTGAGGGTGAAACTGCGGCCCGGCGCGCACTTCGTGCCGGTGGCGCGCGGCCTCTACTGCGCGCGGGGCGACCGCACCTTCGTCCTGGCCGCCCCGCCGACCCTCCAGCGGCTGCTGGACGACCGGCTCGGCGAACTCACCGACGGCGCCGACGCGGCGGACCTGCTCGGCTCGGTCGGCGAGCCGGCCGAGCGGGTCGCCCTGCGGCAGGTCCTGGCGGCGCTGCTCGGCCAGGGCCTGCTGTTCGACCTCGACCGGGCCGGCGGGCCCGTGCCCGACCCCGAGACCGCCGAACGGTACGGGGACGCGCTGGCCCACTACGAGGAGCACTGCACCGAGCCGTACGCCGCCTTCGCCGCCCTGCGCGCGGCCGAGGTGGCCGTCCTGGGCGAAGGTCCGGCCGCGAGGAGCGCCACCCGCGGGCTGCTGAACCTGGGCGTCGGCACGGTCACCGGCCGGCCGGGCCCCCGCACCGCCGCCGCCGTCCTCGTCGCCGCCGCACCCGAGGAGCTGTCCGGGCTCGCCGCCCTCCTCCCGGCCGACACCCCGTACCTCCCGGCCGCGGCCGGGGACGGCCACCAGATCGTCGGCCCGGTGCTGCGCGGCGTGCCGCAGGCCCGCGCCTTCCGCGCCGCGGCCGAACGCGCCGCCGCCTGGTCCCGCCGCCACCCCGCCGGGCGCGCCCCCGCGCTGCACGCCGCCACCCTCGCGGGCTCGCTCGCCGCCCGCGGCCTCCTCGACCACCTCGGCGCGACCGGCCTCGACACCCCCGAGCTGCACCTCGTCCACGGACGCACCCTCCGGACCACCCTCCACCCGTTCACCGTCCGCCCGGCCGGCCCCCGCTGGTCACCCGGCACCCAGCCGGCACCGGCGGAGGCCGACGACCCGCCCACCCCAGCGGACCGCACCCCGGACGAGCTGCTCACCACCCCGTGGTCCGGACTCGGTCAGTGGCGGGACGATCTCGATCTGCCCCAACTGCCCTTCCGGCTGGCCGCGGTGGAAGCGGTCGCACTGCCGGGGCAGCCGGTGCTGGTCGGCTGGGGAACGGAACCCGAGGACGCCCGGCGGGACGCGCTGCTCCGGCTGCTCCGGGCGACGACCGAGGACGCCAGGCCGGATCCCGCCCACCCGGGCACGGCCGCCGCCGGTACCACGCCCGAACGTTGGCTGCTCGACGGCCTACTCCGGGTCCTCGCCGCGGAGGCCCCCGACGACGGCCCGCCGCTGCCGGGCTCCGACCTGGCCACACCGCTGGCCCGATCGCTCGTCCGGGCCCTCACCGACTACTTCGACCACCCCGCCCTGCTCACCCACCGCACCCTCCCGGACACCGGCTGGGCCCTGGTCACCGTCACCCACGCGGACACCGGTGAACGCCTCGCCCGCGAGTGGGGGCCGTCCGCCCAGGCCGCCGCACAGGCCGCCCTGGCCCGCGCGCTGGCCGGGCTCCAGCACGGCCGGGCCGCGCTCGCGACCGTCGGCACCAGGGCCCTGGAGTGGGCCGACCCGGCGGAGCTCACCGCCCTCGATGCCGCGCTCCGCGCCCCCGAGGTGCTGCGCGGTCGGGCGGTCCACGCCCGCAGGCTCACCGCCGACCCGGTGCTCGGCCCCGTGCCGCTGCCCTGCGGCCTGATCTGGCTGGCCGACCCGCCCACCGCCCGCACCCGAGCCCCGGAGGAATCGTGACCGGCACGGCCGACGTGCTCCGCTTCGCGCTGCGTCAGGGGCCGCTGCGCGGCCTGCTGCACGATCCGATCGTCGTGGACGAGCGGGTGCCCACCACCGCCTGCCTGCCCCCGCGGTCGGCCCGCGCCGACCGCGGCCGACCGCTGCCCCCCGGTGCGCACGACCTGCTGGCCGCCACCCTCTACCCCGCCGGCCGGGTCGCCGCCGCCGAGGCGGGTGGCGACCGACGGGTGGGCGCCGTGCTGGCAGCGGCCTTCGGACCGCTGCGCCGGGAGCCGTCGAATCCCGCCAACGACCACCGCGTGACGGCCTCCGTCCGCAGCAAGTTCCCGGTGCACGTCTTCACGGTGCCGGCCGAGGGCCCGGCCGGGTACCTCGACCCGTACCGGCACGCCGTGGTCGACCTCGACCCGGCCGACGCCCCGGCCCCGCGTCCCGCCCGCGACGACCTGAACATCGTGCTGGCCGGCCGCCACACCGACCTGCCGACGCCCTACGGGGTGCTGCGCTGCGCCCTGGCGGACCTGGAGGTCGGCATCAACCTGCGCAGCCTGCTGGCAACGGCCGAGCTGTTCGGCCTGCGGGCCTCGGTTCGGGTGTCGGGGCCCGAAGTGGCCCTGGCCGCCCGGCTGGTGGCCGCGACCGGTCCGGGGAGTTGGTCGGCGCCGGTGGTGGTCACCCTGCACGAGGTGGGCGGACTGCCGCCGGCCGGCCCGCTGGAGCCGGTCGGCGGCGGGGCGCTCGACGACGAGCTGGACGCCCTGCTCGCACGGGAGACCGGCCATCCCAGCCTCGCCGAGACCGCCGCCGTGGTGGCCCCCCGGCTCACCGGGCCCGCGGGCCCCACCGGCGCCGGTCACGCGCTCCCGGAACTGCCCCGGCCCGGATCGGAGAAGGCCGACCAGGACTGGGCCCGGGTGTGGTGGAACAGGTCGGCCGGCCGGGTGCCGCGGCCGCTGAGCGGGTTCTCCGCCCGGCCGGTCACCCGCGGCGAGGACTGCCTGCGGGACCTGCTGGCCTGGGCGGCGGCCCCGGCGCCGGACGCGCTGAGCGAGGTGGCCGCCCGGGTCCGGCTCACCGTCGTGCCCCAGCGACTGGCCGGCCTGCCCACCGGCCGGTACGGGTTCGCCGACGGCGGGCTGCAGCTGGCGGAGGCGGACCCGGAGCTGCCGCGCCGGCTGGAGGCGCTCTTCGGCTACCCGCTCACGCCGGCCAACGACTGCGGCGTCCGGCACGCCACCGCGCTGTGGGTCTTCTCCGCCGACCTGCGGGCGCTGGTCGAGGACCTCGGTCCGGCCGCCTGGGGCCTGCTCCAGGTCTGGTGCGGCTGGGTCTCGCACGGGCTGACCCTGGGCGCGGCGGCGCACGGCCTGTTCGCCCGCCCGGCGCGGTCCTTCGACGAACACCGGCTCGCCGACCTGCTGCGCCTGCCCGAGGCGGAGTCCCCGGTGTTCCTGACGGCCTGCGGCGCCACCCGGTACGCCGAGCCCATGCTCGACCTGCGCCCGTGCTAGGACTGCCCGTGCCGGGGCCGGGAGCCGTCCGGGCCGAGCGCCTGCAGGCCGCCCTCGGCGGCCAGCAGCGCGCCCAGTGCCGTCCGGGAGGTCACGCCGAGCTTGCGGTAGACCTTCGCCAGGTGGGCGTCGACGGTGCGCGGGCTGAGGAACAGACGGTCCGCGATCTCCCGGGTGCGGGTGCCCGCGACCGCGAGCGCGGTGATCTGCCGCTCCCGTCTGGTGAGCAGGGCGAGGCTGGAAGCGGTGTCCGGCGGGGCCTGCCCGGCCGTCCCGGACTTCGCGGCCAGGCCCCGGCGGACGGCGGCGGCCTGCCCGGCGACCGAGCGGGCGCCGGTCTCGGCGGCCAGCCGGTCGGCCTCGTCCAGCCAGGCGTCGGCCCGGCGGCGGTCCCCGACGGCGGCCGCGATCGGGGCGCCGATGGCCAGCGTCAGCGCACGCTGGACGGCGAACCCGGCTTCCTGGAACCACTCGGCCGCCGCCGCGAGGTACTCCACGGCCCGGGCCGGCTCGCCGCTGGCGGCGGCCACCAGACCGCCGGCCCGCCGTGCGAAGCCCTGCGGGCCGCGGAGTCCGAGGCCGTTGGCCACCGTGTCCGCGAGCACCGCCCAGGCGTCGGCCTCCGCGATGTCGCCGGTGGCCAGCGCGGCGGCGGACAGCAGGGCGTACCAGAGCGGACGGAAGATCACCTGGGTGAGCGGCAGCTCGGGGCCGCCCCCGGCGTCCAGCAGGACGCGGGCGCAGCGGTCGGCCTGACCGGCCGCCAGCAGGGCCTGCGCGTGGACGGCCACCGTGCTCCGGCTCCACCAGCCCCCGCTCGGCGCGGACCGGACGGCCTGCTCCGCGAGGGCCAGGGCCGAGCCGTCGGCGGCGGGCCGGGCCTGCGAGTCCGTCGCCGCCGCGCGCAGGGCCGTCGCCAGGGCCCCGAGCTCACGGCTGCCGAGCTGCCGGGCGAGCTCCTCGGCCTCCTCGGCGGTCCGCTCGGCCTGCCGCAGCTCGCCCGTCCAGAGGTGCCGGAAGCCGATGCCCAGCAGCAGGTGCGGCACCACGTGGTCCTGGCCGTTGCGGCGGATCAGGCGCAGGCCCCGGTCCAGGTGGCGGGCCGCGTCGGCGTAGCGCTCGGCGAACAGCTCGCCCCAGCCCAGCTGGCCGAGCGCCTCCGGCTCCCGGGCGAGGTCGGCGTCGGAGAGCCGGTCGGCCAGCGCGGCGCCCGCGGTCAGCTCCCGGCGCGCCTGCTCGACCCGGCCGAGGCAGATGCTGCCGAGGCCGCGGACGGCGAGGGCCGTCGCCTCGGCCGGCGGGTCGCCGAGGTCGCGGGCCATCCGCACCGCCCGTTCGACGTACGGGTCGGCGTCCGCGAAACCTCCGGTGAGCAGGGCCACCGTGCCGTACTCGGTCATCAGCGCGACCGCCTGCGGCGAGGACCAGCCCTCGATCCTGGGCAGCTCGTCGCGCAGCAGGGCCTCGGCCTCGGCGTAGTGACCGAGCAGACGTTCCGTGCGGGCGCACAGCATCGCGGTCTCGATCCGCCGGTCCAGCTGGTCGGTCGGGATCCGGGCCAGCACCTCGTGCAGCAGGTCGCGGCTCTCCGACAACTGCCCCGAGGTGGCCAGGGCGAGGGTGCGCGCGAGCTGCAGCCGGAGCCGGCGGTCGCGTTCGGCGGGGGTGTCGGGGATGGCCTGCAGGGCGACCCCCAACCAGCGTGCGGCGTCGCCCGGAGCGGTCCGCAGCGCGGTCTCGGCGGCCTCCTCCAGGACCTGTACGACCTGCGGGTCGGCGTCGACGAGACATCGTTCGCCGTGCCGGGCCCGCTCCACCGCCGGGGCGCTGCACCGGGTCAGCCGGGCGAGCGCTCGGCGGTGCGCGCCGACCAGCCAGACCGGGTCGGCGTGCTGGTAGACCAGTCTGCGCAGGACGGGATGACGGAACGTCAACTGCGGTGTGCCCGGGACGGGGCGCAGGATGTCGCGCCGGATCAGGGCGGTGGCCGCGTGGTGGGCCCGCTCGGTGCCGAGTTCGGCGACCTCCGCCAGCGCCTCGACCAGGAAGCGTTCGCCGAGCACGGCGGCGGCGTCGGTGAGCAGCCGGCCGTCCTCGGGCACCAGGGCGAGTTCGCCGAGCAGCACCGCCGCCGGCCGGCCGAGCGTCCCACCGCCGGTGCCCGGCGGGCGGGCGTCGGCCGCTCCACCGTCCGCCGCCAGGTCGGCGAGGGCGAGCAGCAGCAGCGGGTTGCCGCCGCTCTCCCGGTGCATCTCGTGCCAGCGGCGCGAGCGGCCGTCGGCCGGCCCGGCATTCTTCTGCTGCCCGGTCCGCTGCCCGGCGGCGCCCGCCGGGCGGGCGAGGGCGGCGGACTCGGCGGCGGACAGCGGCCCGACCTCGATCCGCTCGGCCGGGCCGCTCTGGTCGGCCCGGCCGAGGACGTCGAGTAACCGCAGCGCCGTCTGCCGGGGGCGGTGGGTGATCACCAGCAGCAGCGGCCCGCGCACCCGGTGGTGGATCAGATGGTCGGTGAGCTCCACCGATCCCGGGTCGGCCCAGTGGGCGTCGTCCAGGATCAGCAGGGTCGGTGCCTGCTCGGCCCACCGGCCGAGCAGCGAGCGCATCCGCTGGTGCGTCCGCGCCCGTTCGGCTCCGACGGGGGCGGGGCGGTCCGACCAGGACTCGTCCGCGGGGTCGTCGCCGAGCAGCGGCCGGAGCGAGTCGGCCAGGCCGGACGGCAGCAGTCGGCCGGCCGCCTCGGCACGGAACCGGTCGCCCAGCGCGTCCTGGTAGATCCCGAGCCCGAGCCCGGTCTCGGCCTCGGTCGCCCGGCCCTCCAGGACCTGGACGCCGCGCGCCCGGGCGTCGGCGGACAGTTCCCGGAGCAGGCGGGTCTTGCCGATGCCCGGCTCACCGGTGATCTCCAGGACTCCGCCGAGACCGCTCAGCAGTCGACCGACCGCGCCTTCCAGCAGTCCGAGCTCGGCCTCCCGGCCCACCAGCCCGTCCGGCCGCCCCGAGCAAGTGTCCGGTACGTTCACAGGCCCCGCCCCGCCCCACCTCGCACCAGCGCCGGGTCCGGTAGAGCTCCTCCGGCCGTCGGGGCCGCGCCCGACCAGGGCTCACCCTAGGCGACTGATCATCACTACGTATATGAGTTAGGTAGTTCTGCCGATGTTCGGCGAATCCGCGCGCCATAGATTCGGCGACGTCGCCGAAGCTCCTCGCCACAGACTCGGCGGCCGCCGCCGAGGCTCCTCTCCCCAGGACCTCGACAACGTCGCCGCCCCACCACCACAGGAGCGGCGACCGCGGACCTCGTCCATTCACCCTCATCCAGGAGCAGTCTTGACGCACATCCGCGCGGCAGCAGCGGACATGGCAGCAACGGCGTTCGCCCCCAGCACCTGCCAGTGCCGAACTCCCCACGGTCCCGTACCTCCTGGCCCCAACCCTCCTGTCCCCGCACCTCCTGGCCACTCACTTCCCGGCCCCGCACTTCCGGGCCACGCCCCCCTCGGATGCGCCCCGCTCGAACCCGCGCCCGATCGGACCCGGCCGGCCGGCGCGGCGCCCGCGGCGACCCCCGCCGCCCCCGCCGCCACCCCCGCCGCCGTCCGGGCGGCCGCCCGGTGGCCGGCCCCGGCCGAAGCGGCGGCGTCCGGGCTGCACGCCATGCTCGCCAGCGAGAGCAACTACTGGCGGTCGGTGCTCGACCTGGCGGGAGGCCGACTGGACTCCCTGCTCACGATGCAGAAGCAGGTGTCGGTCGCCTTCGACGGGCCGGCCACCGAACGCGCCGTGGGCGGCGAAGCACTCTCCGCGCTGCTCCACTCGCTGGCCGCCGACTGCCGCTCCGAGGTGGGCTGGCTGCGGTCCGACGGCGGACGGCCGTCCGTCTTCGCCCCGTTACTGGGCCGCGAGTTGGCCGAGCTGTCCGGCGGCGTGCGGGTGCGGGCCCTGCTGGACTCGATACCCGACGCGGCCCGCGCCGGCCAGTTGCTGGCGGCCCGCCCGAGGACCGGCGCGACCGAGGTGCGGAGCAGCCCCGGCCTCCCGCAGGAGATCCTGCTGGTCGACGACCGGATCGCCCTGGTGCCGCAGGCCGCGCCGGAAGGCGAACCGGCCGTCGCGATCCTCCGCGAACCGGCCGCCGTCCGGCTCGCCCGGCTCCTCTTCGAGACCGCCTGGTCCGCCGCACTGCCCGCGGAGCGGTACACGCCGCCTACGCCCTGCACCCCCTCCGCACCGCCGCTGCCGACCGTCGGGGCGGAGGAACCCGTCGACGACTCCTCGACGGACCCGGACAACCTGGCCGACGACCCCCTGAAGCTGCAGATCCTGCAACTGCTGGCCGCCGGCGCCAAGGACGAGTCGATCGCCCGCCGCACCGGCGTCTCCCTGCGCACCTGTAGACGGCACATCGCCGCCATCCTCCTCGCGCTCAACGCCGAAAGCCGCTTCCAGGCCGGGGCCAACGCGTTCCGCCTCGCCCTGATCGGCCCGAATCCACACCTCTGAGCCACCGCGTCCCGTCCGTGCCCGCCCCGCCCCGCCCCGCACACAGGCCCGGTCACCCGGCCGGGGCACCCTGCCGGTCGACCGGCAGGAGCTGCGGGCGGAAACCCGGAACGCTCGGCGCGGGCCGCCGGGTGCGTGCCGTGCGCACACACCCGGCGGCCCGCGTACTCCGGACCGTGCCCCGCTCAGTTCGCCCCGTCGTAGTGCCGGTGCATGGTCACGCTCGGGCCGGACTTCGCCAGCGGGCTCGTCGACCCGCCCCCGGGGGCGGCCGACGCCTCGCGGTCGAGGAGCGCCTTCACCTGGGCGGCCAGGTCGTCGGCGCGCTGTTTGACCACGGGGATCGGGTCGTTCGAGGTGTCCAGCGCGTCCAGCCGGCGGTGGACGGCGGCCAGCTGCGTCCTGGCCGCCGGGCTGAGCGCGAACGGCTGCGCGGTGGAGACGACGAACTGGTAGGCGCCGGCCAGGGTCTGGCAGCCGGGGCACTGCTCGTTGATCGCCCGGCCGAGGTTGGTGGCGTTGAGCCGGACGTCGTCCCCGGCCATGGTGACGATCTGGAACGACAGCGCGATCGACCGGCACGGGCGCCGGGACGAGCAGCCGGCCGAGACGGCGGTGGCCCGGTTGTTCGCGGCGACGCTGAACACGGTGCCGAGTTCGTGGACGGTGAACGAGTCCTCGTACTGGTCCGGGTGGACGCGGTTGGCGTGCGTGGTCGCGCCGTCCGCGAACGCCGCGACGCCGCGGCCGGAGCGGGACGAGAACGGGACGGCGTCGGCGGGGGCGGCGACGGCGAGTGCGGCGAGGCACGCGACGCTCAGCACGCCGAGGCGTCCGGCCGTCCGGCCGATGATCGAACTCCGCTGCGAAGTACGGTGTTTCACGAAGACCTCCTGAGGGTGCGCACGGGGTCCGGCAGTGGTTCGGCCGAGGCGTGCGGGGCGGTTGGCTTGGGGCGGGGCGGAGCCGCGTGCGCCCGTCGCCGCGGGGCCGGGCGGACGAGGATCCGGCGGAGCAGCCGGGCGACGGTCCGGACCGCGAGGTAGGCACCTCCGACCAGCGGGCACAGCAGGGCGAAGGTCCCGATGACGCCGACCGCCCCGGCGGAGAACCGCCCGGCCGAGAAGGCGTCGAGGGTGTCGGCGGCCTGCGCGGAGAGCGAGTGCACGGCCGTGGTGAGGATCCTCGGCAGGTGCCACAGGACGTAGCCGAGCTCGCCGGCGAGCAGCGGGACCATGGTCAGCACCCACCCGGTGACCACCGCGCGGGCGGACCTCTTCAGGTCGGCGACCTCGGGCCTGACCGGGCGTCCGGGCAGCATGCTCAGCAGCGTCGGCCGGATCTTGCCGAACAGGTCGGGGACGCCGGCGAGATCACCCAGGATGAAGTAGCCGTCCAGACGGACGACCGGCATGAGCTGTTCGACGATCTCGACGTGCGCGACGAGCACCGCGGCCAGGAAGAGCGGCCGGCCGGTGAGGGCGTAGCCCCCGGCCAGGCCGAGTATGAAGACGACGTTGAAGTAGACGCCGCCGAGGTCGGTGCGCAGCCGGCCGGCCCGGCCGATCCGGTACACGTCGGTGACGTCGGTGTAGAGCGAGGGCCACAGCACGTACAGGCCGCAGCCGATCGGGCCCGGCCGCGCTCCGCCGTACCGGCAGGCCGACGCGTGTCCGAACTCGTGGAACAGCAGCGAGGCGACCGTGAGGCCGAACACGGCGAGCAGGAGCACGGGCTGGTCCAGCACCTGCAGCACGGGGCCCATCGCGCCGTGGAAGGCGAACAGCCAGACGTCCAGGGCGACGGCGGCCGTCAGGACGGCGGCCACCACCCACGGGCGGTGCAGCCAGGCCAGCGACCGTGCGATCCGGGCGACTCGGGGCTCGCTCAGCAGGACGCGGCGGCCGGCGAGGGCCAGCAGCAGGTCCGAGCGAGGGGCGTCGACCGGGTGGCCGTCGCCGTCGGGCGGCGCGGTGATCCCCATCGGCCGGAGCTTGTGCTCGATGAGGTAGCCGACGTTGTCCGCGCTGACCTCGCGTCCGCAGCCGGCGCTGACCCGGTGCGCGATGGCCCCGGTGTCCCGGACGCCGTCGATCGATCCCGCCACCAGGTGCAGCAGCAGGGTCAGTTGCACCACCTGGCCGTCCCCGCGGCGAGCGAGGTAGCGGGGCTGGGTGAACCCGCCGCCCTGGTACTCGCCGTGCAGGAGCAGCCCGGTGGTCAGCCGCGGCACGGGGAGCGGCGCCGCCGGCCGGTGGCCGTCGGCCGCCGTGGGTAGGTCTCCAGCCACGCTGGACCCGTCCTTCCTCGTGAGCGGACCGCGCCGAGGGGGCGCGGTCCGCTCACGTGCGGGGTATTACCGCTGGTAGACGTTGATCGACTGCGCCGCCTCGGACTGCGCGACCGCGAGCGGCGAGTAGTCGTTCACGGCCCACGACTCGTTGTGCGCGTGGACGAAGGCGACGTTGGCGTGGACCTTCACGAACTTCAGCCGTCCCAGCGCCTCGCGGCTCGGCAGCAGCTCCACGGTCTCGGCGTTGAGCTCGGTGACGTTCATGCTCATGGCAGTGCCTCTCTGTCGGGTCGGGGAGGTTCCCCGACTCCTGTCCAGTCATATCGGACGTTCTGTCCGACGAGATTGGACGCTAGTCGGTCCCCGGGGGCAACTGCAAGTACAGACACGGACACGGCGCGTCACCACCGCTCGATGGGGGGAAATCGGCAGGTGAGATGCGTGATCGCATGGACGACGCGCCGTACGCCCGTAGAATCGGGGCCACCCGGACGCGTTCCGCCGGCTCCGACAGCAGGAAGCACACCATCCCGTGGACAATGCACTGCAGCGCATGATGAGGCGGCAACTGGACGCGCAGGGCTGGTCCTACGGCGACGTCGCCCGTCGCGGCGGCCTTCCCCGCTCCACCGTCCACCACCTCGCCACGGCCGAGCGCCTGGTCCGGATGCCGCAGCCCGCGACGCTCGAACGCCTCGCCGCCGGGCTGGAGTTGCCACTGGAGACGGTCCGGCGCGCCGCCGCCGAGACCTGCGGGATCTACCTCTACGCGGAGGGCGAGCCCGGAGCGACCACCGACCCCGAGGTGGCCACCCTCATCGCCAGCCTCCAGCAACTGTCCCCCACCGACCGGCAGCACGTGGCCGCACTCGTGGACTCCCTGCTGCGGCGCGGCCCACGACCGGAGTAGCACGCCCGTACGGCGCCGGCCGGTGACGCCCCGCGGAGTGACATGCACCCGCCCTGCCGTGAACTCGGGCAAGACATACCGCTGTTCGAGGGTGGAAAAGGATAAAAATCGGGAGATCGGGGCTATCGTCTTCTCCTACCCGAGGCTGTGAGCCGCACGAGCCTCCGGCACGTGCTGCGTGCTCGTCGGACACGGAGGCGATGTTGCTCGTCGTCCACGGAGGCTCGAACACCGCGATCGTCCGCGACCGGACGGGCCGGCCCGTCGTCCTGCTGTCGGGCCCGCGCCCCGAAGCCCTGACCTCCGCCATACTGACCGGCCTGCGCGACCTGGCCGCCGCCGTACTCACCCCGGGAGAGACCGAGCGCCTCGAACGCTGCCTCGCCGCCCTGCGCCGCGGCGACCTCATCAAGCACAGCCGCATGGAGGTCGAGGGCGTGGTCCTCACCCTCTACGGCGAGGTCTGAACGCCCCGACGGCGGGACCCGCCTGTTCGACGGACGCGCCCGCCGGGACGTGCGGGCCCTGACTGCGCCATGGCCCGCACGAGGGTCTACGGCGCGACGCGGCGGAGGTGACCCAACCGATCGAACCTGCTGCCGCTGGTCGCCAACTCGGTCTCCACCCAAGGCCCTTATGCTCATGCCCACGCACCAGCCCGAGGAGAGACGTGGGGATACGAGACCTGACGGACGCAGCTGCAGTCCTGAGCGCCCTGGAGGAGTTCGACGACCTGGGCCAGAAGGACTTCCTTGACCGCCACGGCTTCAAGTCGTCCACCCGCTACTACCTCCAGCATGCCGACCGTCTCTACGACCCGAAGGCGATCGCAGGGGTGGCCCACGGCTACCAGTACGGGAAGCCCCTGGCCTACAACGACTTCCACGGCGGGGAGGCGAGCACCAACGCCGTTCTGCGACGTCTCGGCTTCACCGTCCTGTCCGGCGCACCCTCCACCATCGAGGAGGAACGGGCCTGGCGCTTCACGATCTGGAAGAACCTGCGCGCCCGGACAGACCGCGAAGGCCTGCTCGCCACGGGCGACCTGCGCGCGGTGAACGCCTACGGTGGGCAGCAGTGCGTCTGGGTCGACAAGGCCCGCACCGAGAAGCTGAGCCCATCCGGTCTGGCCGTGGGTCTCCTGCACACGGACATCGACCACCGGGACGGGGTGGACGACGAAGGGACTCTCCACCCCTACCCCGAGACCAAACGGGCCGGCCAGGACATCGCCGAGACAGACGCCACCAAGGCAACGGCCTCCCACCAACTGCCTGTCTTCCTCATCTCCGAGCACGGCCCACTGGCCTCGGTACGGCTCGGCTGGGTCGCCGGTTGGGAGGACGAGAGCAGGCTCTTCTTCGTCAAGTTCGGAGACCGGGCGCCGGACCAGATCCTCGACAAGGACCACTCGGAAGACCACGCCTTCCAACTGGAAGGCAACCGCCGCCGCCAGCGCACGGGAACCGTCGTAACCCGGCCCGACCAAGCCCGCTTCAAGATCGAGGTCTTCCAGCGGTACGGACCTCGATGCCCCCTGTCCGGCGTGGCGGTCCCCCAGATGATCGAAGCAGAGCACCTGCGCCCCGACGCCGAGAACGGCAGTTCGGACCCTCGCAACGGCCTCCCCATGAACGCAGCTCTCCACCGAGCGTTCGACGCCCACCTCTTCGCCATCCACCCGACCACCCTCCAGGTGCTGGTCCGCCCCCAAGGCCCGACGCCGGCGCAGCTCGGAATCACCACCTCCCGGCTGACCCTCCCCAAGCTCCCCCACGAGAGCGCACTGGAATGGCGGTACACACGGTGGCTCGACAGGAACAGGATCAGCCTGCCGGACATCACTCCTGACGGCCACTCACTACTTCTAGGGCAGCCACCGATCGGATGACGGTCGGGCCGACCACTCGGGCAGGCACCGCCGCGGCACCTGCCACCACACCCGCTACAGCCCCAACTGCCGTCCGGTCACGCCTGGTGAAGGCTTGCCGGTGTTCCGCCATCTGACACCAAGGACTGGCTGTGCGGTCAAGTTCGCCCGTGGGTGGTGGCCGTGCGTCTAGGGTCGTGGCCAAGTGCGGTGGGCGTCATGGGGTTGCGGGGTGGGATGGTCAGCGAGGGTGGCGACCGGCGGGTGGACTTCTTCATCAGCCACGCGGGGGCGGACCGGGCGTGGGCGGAGTGGGTGGCCTGGCAGCTGGAGGACGCCGGACACACCACCGAGCTGGACTACTGGGACTGGAGCGCGGGCGAGAACTTCGTCCTGAAGATGAACGCCGCCCTGGAGAACGGCCGCATGGTCGCCCTGTTCTCCGCCGCCTACTTCGAACCCCGGCGCTTCACCACCGATGAGTGGACGGCCGTCCTCGCCGCCAGGGACAGGATGATCCCGATCCGCCTCGACACCACCGAACCACCCCGCATCCTCGCACCGATCCTCTCCCGCTCCCTGGTCGGCCTGGACGCGGAGCAGGCCCGGGCCGCCCTCCTGGACGCCGTCGCGGGCGCCCGCCGCCCGACCGAGGCACCCGCCTTCCCCGGAGGATCCGGGCCGGGCCGCCTGCGCAGACTCGGAGCCAACGGACCGCGGCTGCCCGGCAGCCTGCCCCGGGTGTGGAACATCCCCGCCCGCAACGCCGCCTTCACCGGCCGCGACACCCTCCTCGTGCGCCTGCGCACCGGCCTCAACAGCGGGAACACGGTGGCCGTCCAGGCCCTGCACGGCCGCGGCGGCGTCGGCAAGACCCAGCTCGCCATCGAGTACGCCCACCGCTTCGCCGGCGAGTACGAACTCGCCTGGTGGATCCGGGCCGAGGAGCCCGCGCTCATCGGCGGACAACTCGCTGACCTCGCCACCCGCTTCGGCGCCGCCCCCGCCGACGCCACCCCTGACGAGGCCTGGGACGCACTCGCCGCCGAACTGCGCACCCGCAGCCGCTGGCTCCTGGTCTTCGACAACGCCGAGGACCCGCAGACCCTGCGCCCCTACCTCCCCGGCGGCACCGGCCACGTCCTCATCACCTCCCGCGACCCCCGCTGGCAGAGCCACGCCGTCTCCCTCGACGTCGACGTCTTCACCCGCACCGAGTCCACCACCCTGCTCCGCGACCGCGTCCCCACCCTCACCGAGGCCGACGCGGACTACCTCGCCGAGCAACTGGACGACCTCCCCCTCGCCCTCGCCCAGGCAGCGGCCACCCTCACCGACGGCCTTCCTCTGGCCAAGTACCACCGCCTCCTCGCCGAACAGACCAGCGCACTGCTGGACGAGAACCGCCCCGACGACTACCCCCTCTCCCTCGCCGCCCAGACCCGCCTCAGCGCCCACCGCCTCGCCCAGGACAACCCCCAAGCGGCCGCTCTCCTCCACGCCTGCGCCCTCCTCGCCGCCGAACCCTTCCCCCTCCACACCTGCACCACGACGCCGGTGGAGGACACGCCCGAGCCGATCGCCGCCCTCCTCCGCGACCCGCTCGCCGCCAACCGCGCCATGGGCGCCCTCGCCCGCCACGCCCTCGCCCGCGTCCAGGACGGCACCCTCCACCTCCACCGCCTCACCCAGGCCCTCGTCCGCGACCAGCTCGACGACGACCAGCACGCCGAAGCCGCCCGGGGAGCACAGGCCCTCCTCACCGCGGCCAACCCCGGCCACGTCAGGACGCCCACCACCTGGCCGGGATGGCGCGGCCTCAGTCCCCACCTCCTGGCCGTCGACCCCCACGTCATCACCATCGAGGCGGCCCGCGACGTGGTCCGCAACGCCTGCTGGTACCTGATCGACCGCGGCGACGCCCCCAGCGCCCTGCCCCGGCTGGAGGAACTGCACCGGGTGTGGGGCGCACAACTCGGCCCCGATCACGAGGGCACCCTCTGGACCGCCACCTACCTCGCCACGGCCCACAGCGCCGTCGGCGACGCCGCACGCGCCCGCGACCTCGACCAGGACACCCTCGACCGCCGCCGACGCATCCTCGGGCCCGACCACCCCGACACTCTCAGCACCGCCAACAACCTCGCCAACCGCCTCACCGCCCTCGGCGACACCCAAGGCGCCCACGACCTCGCCCAGGAGACCCACAACCGCTCCCGGCGCATCCTCGGCGACGACCACCCCCACACCCTCGACACCGCCCACAGCCTGGCCGTCCGCCTCGCCGCCCTCGGCGAGACCGAAGCCGCCCGCGACCTCGGTCAGGACACCCTCGACCGCTCCCGGCGCATCCTCGGCGACGACCACCCCGACACTCTCGACACCGCCAGCAACCTCGCCGTGGACCTCGCCACTCTCGGCGAGACCGAAGCCGCCCGCGACCTCGGTCAGGACACCCTCGACCGCCGCCGGCGCATCCTCGGCGACGACCACCCCGACACTCTCGACACCGCCAGCAACCTCGCCGTGGACCTCGCCATCCTCGGCGAGACCGAAGCCGCCCGCGACCTCGCCCAGGACACCCTCGACCGCCGCCGGCGCATCCTCGGCCACGACCACCCCCACACCCTCGACACCGCCAACAACCTCGCCAATCTCGGCGACACCCAAGCCGCCCACGACCTCGCCCAGGACACCCTCAACCGCCGTCGACGCACCCTCGGGCCCAATCACCCCGACACCCTCGACACCGCCCACAACCTCGCCAACTATGCCGGAGAGCCTCGGGAGAGCTGACTGGACAGGTCAGATTGCCTCGGGCCCGCCCCAGTAGATCCCCGGCGGTTAACCGTCCAAGCCAGGGCGGTTCAGTGTCACGCCAAGGTCATGCTTGCTGTGTGGACCGGCCGCACGCGGGGCCAAGGTAAAGCACGTCTTGTGGCCAGACCTGCAGACGCTCGATGCTTCCGCCCCAGCTGAGGCATCCTTCAAGGTGGCTGGAGAGCGTGGAGGAAGGTTAGTCAGTGACCAAGCGGAGCCCTCGCGGCACCTACCTGCACATTGCCGATGCGCTTCGCGCAGAGATCAACGACGGCTCCGAGCACACAACGCTGCAGTCCGAAGCCGAGCTGACGGCACGATTCGGCGCGGCGCGAAGCACTGTAAGGCGAGCCCTCAGGGTGCTCGCGGCTGAGGGTCTGATCCGGTCGCAGCAAGGCGCGTGCCGTACCACCGTCGCTGGCTCCTCCCCACTGCCCACGGTCTATGACCTGGTCGTGGGAGTGATCACAGATGAGGGTCTGACGCCGGGCGATTCATTCCCCCCGGAGAGCCGGCTCTGCGAAATGACCTCCGCATCACGCGGAACGGTACGTCGGGTTCTTGCACAACTCGAAGGAGCCGGCGTCCTGGAGGTTCGTCAGGGGAAGGGGCGCATCGTCCGAATGCTGCCGGACACCGACACCTCATCACCCACTTCCTAGGAACGGACGCAAGGCGCCGCCGGACGATGCCACTGGCCCCGGAAGTCCGCGACCGGGTGGCCGGCCACTTCGACGCGATCGGCCCGGACCCGATGGCGAGGTTGTTCACCGGTCCGCGGAACGGTCGGATCTCCACGGCGGTGCTGCGGGACGCCACCCACTGGGACGAGGTGGTCGTCGAAATGGGCTACGAGCACCTGCGCCGCCACGATCCGCGGCACACGGGCCTGACCTGGATGGCGGATGCCGGGGTCCCGCTGCACGTCCTGCAAAAGATCGCCGGACACGGATCGCTGTCCACGACCCAGCGCTATCTGTCCCCGGACCGGCGCTCGATCGACCAGGCTGGCGAGGCACTGAGCACTCACCTGAGCGGCCCTCGACGGGCCTCTGGTCCCGAAGCGGTCCCGCAGGACTCTCCCGGCCGCCACCTGCGGCTCATCCGCTGACCTTGCTGCACAAACGGCAAAAGCCCCGCTGGCCTGGACTTCCGTCCAGTCAGCGGGGCTCCGACATTCCTGTCGGGACGACAGGATTTGAACCTGCGACCCCTTGACCCCCAGTCAAGTGCGCTACCAAGCTGCGCCACGTCCCGTGGTCTCGGATCCTCGGGGCAGGTGCCTTGCGGCTCTGCTCTTCGGCTTCTCGACCTTGCCCCCGGTGACCCGGTGACGTGGAAAACAATACAGCACGTGGAGGGGTGCTCGCTGCCAGGTTTCCGGGGGCGGCGTGGCTGGTGGGAGCGGGGTGGGGGTGGGCCGGCGAGCGGGGTGGCGGGGTGGGGTCAGGGGGTGGGGTGGCGGGCGTCGTAGCGGAGGAAGGCGGGGCGGCGGGCTGCGAGCAGGATGATCGCGGCGACGCAGGCGAGGCCGCCGGTGACGACGGAGACGGCCGGGGAGGTGAGCGAGGCGACGGTTCCGGACTCGAAGTCGCCCAGGCGGGGACCGCCGGCCACCACGACGATGAAGATGCCCTGGAGGCGGCCGCGCATCTCGTCCGGGGCTGCGACCTGCATCATCGTGTTGCGGAAGATCATGCTGACGGTGTCGGCGCCGCCGGCCACGGCCAGCATGAGGAGCCCGAGCCACAGGTTGTGGAGCAGGCCGAAGGCCGCGATCGCCAGCCCCCAGGCCGCCACGGCGGCCAGCACGGCGGCGCCGTGGCGGTGCACCCGGCTGATCCAGCCGGAGAAGAGCGCACCGATCAGGGCGCCGACCGCCGGGGCCGAGACCAGGAGGCCGACGGTCCGGGCGTCGCCCCCGTAGAAGCCGACCGCGATGGCGGGGAAGAGGGCCCGGGGCATCCCGAAGATCATGGCGGCCAGGTCGGCCAGGAAGCTGGTCCGCAGGTTGGGCTGCTCGCGCAGGAAGCGCAGCCCGTCCAGGACGGAGGCCCGGCCCTTGCGGTCGCCGAGCGGGCGCATCGCGGGCAGCCGCCACATCGCGTACAGGGTGGCCGTGAAGGCGATCGTGTCGACGAGGTAGGCGGACTGCGCGCCGTAGGCGCCGATCAGCACGCCGCCGATCATCGGGCCGACGGTGAGCCCGAGGTTCATGCTCACGGTGTTGAGGGCGTTGGCGGCGGGGAGCTGATGGCTCGGCACCAGTCGCGGGATCATGGCCGAGCGGGCCGGCGAGCTGATCGCGAAGAATCCGGCCTGGAAGGCCACCGCCGCGTACAGCACCAGGACCTGGGCGAGGTCGGCGAACGCCTGTCCCGCCAGGACCGCGGAGACCAGGGCGAGGCCGGCCGCGCCGATCAGGCCGAGTCGGCGCCGGTCGACGGTGTCGGCGATGGCCCCGCCGTAGAGACCGAAGGCGATCAGCGGGAACAGCGAGCAGAGTCCGACCAGCCCGGTGGCGAAGGTGGAGCCGGTCAGGTCGTAGACCTGGACGGAGACCGCGACGGCCGTCATCTGCTGGCCGATCGAGGAGACCGCCTGGCCGAACCAGACCCGCCGGTAGTCGGGGTTCTCACGCAGTGGGCTCAGGTCGGCGAAAGCACCCTTCGCGGCTCGGCGGTACCAGGGGGCGTCCCGGGCAGCGCCTCCACCACCGTCACCGGTCGAACCGGCCGCACCCGCCTCCTCGCCGGCGTCGTACGCGCTGCCGCCGGGCGCGGGAAGGGCGGCGGGCGGCGCCGCCGCAGGCGCCCCGTCGGACGGGGTCTGGGGCTGGGATCGGACCAGGGACTCACTCGCTGAGGATTGATTCGTCGACACAGCAATAGATAGTCGACTCCTTCTCCGCGCCGCCTCCCACCGGGGTGGGTGGCGGCGTCGGAGACGCCCGGCAGGCGGGTGGACACGCACGCAGGCCGAACAGCGGCCGGACGGGCAGGGGGACGGGCCCCGAACCCGACCCCGCTCCGCCCGCTAACGGGTGAGGACGTGCTTCTCCCCCGCCTCCACCGCGACGGCGAGGCGGTTGCCCGGCGGCGGGAAGGGGCAGATGAAGTGGTCGGCGAAGGCGCAGGGCGGCAGGTAGGCGCGGTTCAGGTCGAGGACCGTACGGCCGTCCGCGTCCGGCAGGGGCAGGTTGATGAAGCGGAAGCGGTAGGTGTCCTTGCCGCTGGTGGCGTCCGCGATCACGCCGCTGAGTCCGGTGGCGGAGCGGCTGACGGTGAGGGTGTGCGGTTCACCGGCCACGGTGAAGGCGATCCGGCCGGTGACGTTCAGCGGGCGCTCGCGGCCGTCGGCGTTGGGCACGACCAGCGGGCGATCGGCCTCGAAGGGGGTGAAGACCGCGGGAACGGCCCACTCGGGCGCGTACGGATAGGCCGCGATGCCGGCGAACGCCTGACGCGCGGGGGCGTCCGGGTCGAAGACCCGCAGGGCGATCTCCCCCTCCCGCTCGATCGGGATCAGCCGCAGCTCCCCCAGCGTCGCCGCGTCGGCGGCCGGATCGGTGTCGGGACGGAGCAGCACCTCGCCCTCCACCGGCCCCGCCGGGCCGCCGCGGCCGTCCAGGGCGATTCCGTCGGCGGCCACGGCGCGCAGCCGGACGCCCTCGGCGTCGCTCCACCAGAGGCCCGGCAGGCCGGGGACCTCGCCCGGCTCCGGCTCCAACCAGTGCGTGCCCGTGAGTGCGAGCTGCCCGTGCGGCGCACTCACGGCCGCCGCCCGGCCGTCGCTCCAGTGCATCCACGCCTCTGCGGCGGTCTCCGTCATCGAGAGCCTCCAGTCCGGTAGGTCCGGTCCCGGTCCGGTCCGCTGGATCGGACCGTTGGATCCGGCAGGTAGATCGGGCAGGTAGATCCGGCAGGCAGCGTTCGACTGCCGTCAACAGCCTCAACGCTCACTCCGGGGGCGGAACATTCCCCGCAGGTCAGCCCGCCGCGACCACCGTCCACGCTCACCGGCCGAGCCCCGGGCCCCGGGGCGGCCCCCGGAACCGCCCCCGGGTCCGCCCCGGGTCCGGCTACTTCTCCGGCAGGGGCCGGAAGAGGCCCTCCTGCATCACCGACACGACCAGCCGGCCGCTGCGGTCGTAGATCTGCCCCCGGGCGAGGCCACGGGCGCCGTGCGCGACGGGTGACTCCTGCTGGTAGAGCAGCCACTCGTCGGCGCGGAACGGGCGGTGGAACCACATCGCGTGGTCGAGCGAGGCCATGTCGAAGTGCCGTCGGCCCCAGAGCGGCTCGACGGGGGCGCGGACGGCGTCCAGCAGGGTCATGTCGCTCGCGTACGTGAGCGCGCAGACGTGGATCAGCGGCGCGTCCGGCAGGGCGCCGTTGGTGCGCAGCCAGACGCCGCTGCGGGGTTCGACGCCGGCCAGCTCCTCCTTCGTCCAGCGGAGCCGGTCGACGTAGCGGATGTCGAAGGGCTGGCGGCGGCTGATGAACGGCGGCAGCTCGCCGAGTCTGGCGCCGACCTCCTCCAGCGCGCTGGGCAGGTCCTCGGGGGCGGGCACCTCGGGCATCGCGTCCTGGTGCTCGATGCCGCCCTGTTCGGGGACGTGGAAGTCGGCCGTGAGGGCGAAGATCGAGCGGCCCTGCTGGATGCCGAGCACCCGGCGGGTGGTGAAGGAGCGGCCGTCCCGGATCCGGTCGACCTGGTAGACGATGGGCACTCCGGGCACGCCGGGGCGCAGGAAGTAGGCGTGCAGTGAGTGGACGGGGCGGTCGCCCTCCACCGTGCGCCCTGCGGCGACCAGCGCCTGGCCGGCGACCTGGCCGCCGAAGGTGCGTTGCAGCTCCTCCTCGGGGCTGCGGCCGCGGAAGATGTTCAGTTCGATCTGCTCCAGGTCGAGCAGTTCGACCAGCTGGTCGACGGGGCTACCCATGAGTACGATTCCTCTCCCTGGCGGCCCGGGCGAGGTCTCCGCACGGCTGCCGCCTTCGTCCAGTCGAATTCTCCTGCGGCCCGACGCATTCCCGCGCCCGGGGTCGACCGCAACCGACCGCAGCGACGCGCCCGCCCCGACTCGGGCCCGGAGCCGGCCCCACAACCGGCCACGGACCGGGCACCGGACCCGCTCACCCGCCGGGCCCCGAAGCCGGGCGGTGCCGGTCCGCGTCAGGCCACGAGCCGGACCACGTCTCGGGCCCCGCGCCGGGGTCCGGCTCAGGGTCCGCCTCGAACCCGGGCTCAGGCCCCCACCCAGGGTCCGTCTCAGACCCCGACTCAGGCGGCGACTCAGGTCCCGGATCCGGATCCGGATCCGGAGAGGGGCCGGCGCCGGGCTCGGGTCGCGGGCTCGGGGGGATGTGCTGGGCGCCGATGGCCAGCGAGCAGTGCGGCCACGCCTCCCAGCCCTGGCGACGGAGGATCTCCTCCGCCACGAAGATCTGTTCGCGCCGGGTCGCGTGGTCCGGGCGGTCGGCGAAGTTCGGGCCGCCGGTCTCCGCCCAGGTGGGCGGCCAGATCTGCAGGCCGCCGTAGTAGCCGTTGCCGGTGTCGGCCGCCCAGTCCCCGCTGCTCTCGCACTGGGCGAGCTCGTCCCACACCCCGTCGTGGACGGTCGGGCGGAAGGGAGCCGCGTGGACCCGGTGGTCGCCGGGAGCCGTGCCGTCTCCGGGGCCCCTGCCGTCTCCCGGGCCCGGGTGGCGCCCACGGGCCGTACGGCCCCCGGGCGGACCGGCCCCTTCGACGGGCACTCCTTCTACGGGCTCGGTGCCGGGGACGGGCGAGGGGTGGTGGACGGACACCGGGCGGGGCACGGCCACCGGGACGGTCAGGGCCGGGGAGGACCGCTGCCCCGGTCCGCCGGGCGGCGGAACCGCCGCGGCCGGGCCCGGCACCGAGCCCCACACCGGTGCGGTCAGCCAGAGTGCTACCGCGAGGGTCAAGAATGCTTGTCGCTCAATCCGAGGAAGGCACAGCAGCCGAGCGTAGGCGGCGGTCCCGGTCACCGGCCGTGACACGCCGCCGGTGCCTGCCGTCCGGGCTACGCAGCGCCGCCGAACGGACGCGGGGCCACCCGCCCGGACGAAGCGGCCCGGGCCCGGCAGGCACCCCGGCCCCGGCCCTGCCCCTCACCCCTGACCCCTCACCAAAGGGCCGCTCCCACCCCCGGAAACGCGAAACGCCGGACGGCCGCTCCCCGTGCAGGGAGCGGCCGTCCGGTGCGCGCCGGAGCGAATCCGACAGCAGGTCGGACACCAGGTCCGACACCAGATCAGGCAGCAGATCGGCAGATCAGGTCCGACACCAGATCAGGCAGCAGACCGGCAGATCAGGCGACCGACCGGGCGGCGGATCAGACCGTGAGGGTCTGGCCCGGGAAGATCAGGTCGGCGTTGCCGCCGATGACCTGGGCGTTGTTGCTGTACAGGGTGTGCCAGTCGAGGCCCTTGGCGGCGGCGATGCTGCTCAGGGTGTCGCCGCTCTTGACGGTGTAGTTGCCACCGGTGGCCTTCTTGGCCGGGGCGGACTTCCACGACTTCGCGGAGTCGGCGGCCGAGGACTTGGCAGGCTCCGACGCCTTCGGAGCCGGGGCGGCGGCGACGGCGTCCGAGGAGGTGGCCGGCTTGGCGGCGGGCTTCGCCGGGGCGGCCGGGGCCGGAGTGGCGGGCTTGGCGGCGGCCGGGGCGGCGGTGTCCACGGCGGCGGGGGCGCCACCCTTGGTCAGGCCGGCCTTGACGGAGCAGACCGGCCAGGCGCCGGGGCCCTGCTCGGCGAGCACCTTCTCGGCGATGGCGATCTGCTGCGCCTTGGTGGCCAGGTTGGCCTGCGGGGCGTACGCGGTGCCACCGAAGGCGGCCCAGGTGCTGGAGGTGAACTGCAGGCCGCCGTAGAAGCCGTTGCCCGTGTTGATGCTCCAGTTGCCGGTGCTCTCGCACTGAGCGACGGCGTCCCAGGTGGCCACCGACGCGGCGGAGGCCGAGTTGGCCGTGACGAGGCCGGCCACCGGCAGGGCGGCGAGGGCGCCGGCCATGACGACCATCCGCACGCGGTTGCGCTTGGCGGAGGGGGCGGTGGCAGCGGCGGTCTCGTTACGGAAGGTCATGAGGTTCCTCTCGACAGCCCCGGGCGGGCATGCGGAACCAGACCCTCGACGGGCCGTGTTTCACTCGCCTACTCGATGAGCGGCCGGGCACGTATGGGACGCGCCGCGCCGCCCCGGCAGCCCTCCGCACACCGACGACCCGTTCGTTCCGGTCGCTGCGATGGGCACGTCCGGCGCCGGGGTGAGCCGGCGGGCCGTGCGGTGGGGGGTGAACCCGGGTGGTGCTCGTTGCACCGGGAATGAAGCTACGAGCGCTTCGCCCGGGAACCAAACAGTTCGAGGACTTCCCAGCTCAGCGGAGTGTTACCAGCGGTAATGATCTCGGAATCGTGCACGAAATGCACCTTTTAGCCATTATTTCCTAGATCAAACATCGCCCGACCGTGACCCACCTCATAGCTCCGGCGAGCGCGATTCGCACCCGAGATCGACATATTGCGACGCCCCGAGCACCCTCCGTCATCGGATTTGCGGCAATTCGCGTCAGGTCCGGCACCCACCCGTGACCCCTGACACAGGGGCCCGTTGGTAATGGCGGCCGGGGGCGCCCCCGTCACCCCCGCAACAACCCGAGGAGTCTTCGTGCCGCACATGCTCGATGTCAGCGACGAGGTTCGATCCGAGATCGGCGACGACGAGGCCGACCGCCTGCTGGGCGGCGACCACGCGCCCGACACCTACGAGTGCACGTCCTGCCGGACGGCGGGCGACACCATGGTGGAGCCCACCAGCACCGTGCTGTTCATCGGGGACGAGACGGCGGTACTCGCCTTCGCGCACTCCCGCTGCATCCCCTCCCAGGTGGTGCCGGTGTCCGAGGAGCAGCTGCTCGGCGCCGTCCGGAGCATCAACCAGGCGCAGGTGCCGGCGCCCGCGCAGCCGCCGGTGCCCGCCCCGGTGGCGCAGCCCGCCCCCGTCGTCCCGGCTCCGGAGGCCGTGCAGGCCCCGGCCGCCCCCGCCCCCGCCGGGCAGGCCGCCGTCCTCGGCATCACCTGCGGACTGGTGATGCACGGCGGCACCGGCCACGCCGCCCTGGTGGTCGAGCCCACCGGGCCGGTCGGGCGGCCCGGCAACACCTCGGGCACGGACGAGTTCCTCAGCCTGCTGCAGGACGCGGGCTTCCAGCCGCTGACCGACATCGACGCGACGCCCGCCCAGCTGTCGGGCTGGTCGGTCCTGATGGTCATGGGGCAGCTGCACGCGATCCTGCAGCCGGCCGCGGCCGGCGGGAGCACCGGGTGGTGGCAGGCCCACCAGCCGCTGCAGGTCACCGATGCCTGGCGGGTGGCGGCCGGCAAGCAGGCCGAGGTCACCATGTACGCGGTACCGGCCGGCACGGTCGGCCGCCAGCCGCGTGAGGACCTGCTCCGGGTGGCGCTGGAGCGGGCCGCCGCGCAGGGTCAGGTGGTCGGCGCCTCGCTCCCGCTGGCGGGCACCTGATCCGCGCGGCGCGTCGGTCCGGGCTCCCCGGCGAGTCGGTCCGGGCCGCCCGGCAGCGAGCGGCCCGGACCCGCATCCCCTGCCGTTCTCGCTCGTTGGCTCCTACGTGTACAGCTACGACGTCGCCGCAGCCCACCGTCAGCCCACCACCGTGACCAGCCGCCCGATCCCGGCCATGCGCCCGTCGTACGACGCGGAGCACCCCCATTCCACGACGCCGATCTACGACGAGCTGTACTCCGAGTACCGCCGGCTGTTCCGGGCGCTGCCCGGTGACCGCTCCGGTGAGGAGGACCTCCGCTTCGCCGGGTTCGCCGTCCGGGAGCCGTACCCGAGCCGGTCCGAAGCCCGCTCGTACCCGCCCCAGCAGCAGGCGTTCCTCACGTACGCCGGGCAGGCGCTCGGGGCGCCGCAGTTCATGCCGGGTCAGCAGAACGGGCAGCAGGGCGGCCCCCAGCTCGGCGGGCAGTCCGGTGGCCAGCAGGGCGGGCAGCAGGGCGGCGGCACGGGCGGCCTGACGTCCTCCGGGCACGCGCCGGCCCAGCGCTCTGCGTCGCCCTCGGGCTCGCAGGGCGGCCAGCTGGGCAACGGCCAGGGCTGGGTGGCGGCCGGCTACCTCGGCCCGGTGCAGACCACGGGGGCCGGCGGTCGGCACCGCAACCGGCTCTCCCTCCCCCCGGGCCGGAGCTCGACGGAGTCCTGAGGCCCGCCCCCGGGCGCGGACGGAACCACCGGCGGACGGAACGACAGGAGGCCCTGGCACCTCGGGTGCCAGGGCCTCCTGTACGCGGGCCCGCCGCCCGCCGACGACTGCCGGTGGGCGACGGGCCCGCCCGGGGCCTGTCCGGTGGATCTTGCCGGACGGCCCCTGAGCGTCCTACTTGCGGCGGCGCTTCTCGCGCACCCGCACGGAGATGGAGATCGGCGTACCGACGAACCCGAACTCCTCGCGCAGACGGCGCTCCACGAAGCGGCGGTAGCCCGCCTCCAGGAAGCCGGAGGCGAAGAGGACGAACCGCGGCGGACGGATGCCGGCCTGCGTCCCGAACAGGATGCGCGGCTGCTTGCCGCCCCGGATCGGGTGCGGGTGGGCGGCGACCAGCTCACCGAGGAAGGCGTTCAGGCGGGCCGTCGTGATGCGGGTCTCCCAGCCGGCCAGCGCGGTCTCGATCGCCGGGACGAGCTTCTCCATGTGGCGGCCGGTCAGCGCCGAGACGTTGACGCGGGGGGCCCACTGCACCTGGACGAGATCCTTCTCGATCTCGCGCTCCAGGTAGAAGCGGCGCTCCTCGTCCATCTGGTCCCACTTGTTGTAGGCGATGACGACGGCGCGCCCGGCCTCGACGGCCATCGAGATGATCCGGGTGTCCTGCTCGGCGAGGGTCTCGCTGGCGTCCACCAGGACGACGGCGACCTCGGCCTTCTCCAGCGCCGAGGAGGTGCGCAGCGAGGCGTAGAAGTCGGCGCCGGCGGTGAGGTGGACCCGGCGGCGGATGCCGGCGGTGTCGATGAACTTCCAGGTCTTGCCACCGAGCTCGATCAGCTCGTCGACCGGGTCGCGGGTGGTGCCGGCCAGCTCGTTGACGACCACCCGGTCCTCGCCGGCGACCTTGTTCAGCAGGCTGGACTTGCCGACGTTCGGCCGGCCGATCAGCGCGACGCGGCGCGGGCCGCCGGTGGCGACGCCGAAGGTCTGCGGCGGGGCCTCGGGCAGGGCGGCCATCACGGCGTCGAGCAGGTCGCCGGAGCCGCGGCCGTGCAGGGCCGAGACGGGGTACGGCTCGCCGAGGCCCAGCGACCAGAGGTAGGCGGCCTCGGCCTCGGTGGACTGGCCGTCCACCTTGTTGGCGCAGAGCACGGTGGGCTTGCCGGCCCGCCGGATGAGCTTGATCAGGGCCTCGTCGGTGTCGGTCGCGCCGACGGTGGCGTCCACCACGAAGAGCACCGCGTCGGCGCTCTCGATGCCGAGCTCGGCCTGGGCCGCGACCATCGCGTCGATGCCGAGGACGTCCAGCTCCCAGCCGCCGGTGTCGACCAGCTTGAAGCGGCGGCCGTTCCAGGTGGCCTCGTAGGAGACGCGGTCGCGGGTGACGCCGGGCTTGTCCTCGACGACGGCCTCGCGGCGGCCGATGATGCGGTTCACCAGGGTCGACTTGCCGACGTTCGGGCGGCCGACGACGGCCAGCACCGGCAGCGGGACGTGCGCGCCCTCGCCGTCCAGCTCCTCGCCGTCGAGGCCCTCCTCGGCCGCGAGGGCCATGAACTCGGCGTAGTCGGCGGCGTCCAGCTCACCGATGTCGGTGGCGGTGTCTTCGGTCATGTTCGTTTTTCCGTTTCCCGGCACGGCCCTTCCCAGGGACGTGCCGTGCGTACCTGCCCTCGTTGCGGGCAGCGCGAAAGATCAGGGGTGGTGCGTGGGTGGTGCGGAGGTGGTGCAGGGGCGGGGTGGTGCGCCGGAGCGGCCGGTGTCGGGCTACCGCCCGGTCCGGCCGGCGGTGGTCAGACCGCGGACAGCCCGGCCCGCTCCTCGACCAGCGCGGCGATCGTGGCGATCACCTGGTCGAGGGTCAGCTCGCTGGTGTCGACCAGGACGGCGTCGGCGGCCTGGGCGAGCGGTGCCGTCTCCCGGGAGGAGTCGGCGGCGTCCCGGCGGGCGAGATCGGCCGCCATCGCGGTGATGGTGGCCTCGTCGACCCCCTTCTCCCGCAGCTCGGCCGCCCGACGTCCGGCCCGGGCCGACGCCGAGGCGGTCAGGAAGACCTTGACGGTGGCGTCCGGGAACACCACGCTGCCCATGTCCCGGCCCTCGGCGACGATGCCGCGCTCGGCGACCTCGGCGCAGCCCTGCTGGAGTTCCACCAGCCGGGCCCTCACCTGCGGGACGGCGGCGACGGCGCTGACCCGGGCGGTCACCTCCGGGCCGCGGATCGGGCCGGAGACGTCCAGGCCGTCGACCGTGATGGTCGGGCCCGCCGCGTCGGTGCCGGAGACGATCACGGGCTTGGAGCAGGCGACGGCGACGGCCTCGGGGTCGTCGACGTCCACCTCGTTGGCGAGCATCCACCAGGTCATCGCGCGGTACATCGCGCCGGTGTCCAGGAAGCTGAGCCCCAGCCGGGCGGCGACCGCCCGGGAGACGGTCGACTTGCCGGAGCCGGAGGGTCCGTCGATGGCGACGACGACCGGGGCGTGCGCTCGGTCGGCAGTGTCCACGGGGCGAACCTCTCTCTAAACCTGGGGATGTCTCCCTCAAGGTTAGTCGACCGGCGCCGGAGCACTCGCCGCTCCGTTCCGGGCCCTGGCCGCAGCGCGCGTCACCCGGTCGGCGCAGCGGCCGGACACCCCCGGCGGTACCCCGTTCGGCCGCCCCCCGGGCCGGCTTCCCCGCGGTCCGACCGCCCCGTCCGGCCGCCCCGTCCGGGCGGACGAGGGTGCTCCGGCGGCTGCCGTGCCGGGCCCGCGGTCGTGACCGCCCGGGTGGTCTCAGTCCCGGACGCTCCACCCGTGCGCACGCAGCGTGGCCGTGAGCGGCTTGACCGCCGCCGGGGCCACCGACAGCTGGACGAAGCCGACCTGCTGCCCGGAGGAGTGCTCGATGTCGACGTCCTCGATGTTGACCCCGGCCGCGCCGACCTCGCCGAACAGCCGGCCCAGCTCGCCCGGCTGGTCCCCGAGGACGACGGCGACCGTCTCGTAGCGGGTGGGCGGCGCGCCGTGCTTGCCCGGGATCCGGGCCTGCCCGCTGTTCCCGCGCCGCATCACCGCCTCGATGCCGGCCGCGCCGGCCCGCCGCTCCCCCTCGTCGGCGCCCTGCAGCGCCCGCAGGGCGGTGACGGTGTCGCCGAGGTCGGCGGCGAGGTCCTCCAGCACGTCGGCGACCACGCCCGCGTTCGCGGAGAGGATGTCGACCCACATCGCGGGGCTGGAGGCGGCGATCCGGGTGACGTCCCGCACGCCCTGGCCGGAGAGCCGGACGGCGGTCTCGTCGGCGTGCTCCAGCCGGGCCGCGACCAGCGAGGAGAGCAGCTGCGGGGCGTGCGAGACGAGCGCGACCGCGCGGTCGTGGGCGGCCGCGTCCATCACGATCGGCATCGCGCCGCAGAGCGCGACCACCTCCAGCGCCGCGTTGAGCGTCTCGGTGTCGGTCTCGGGGGTGGGGGTGAGCACCCAGGGCCGGCCCTCGAAGAGGTCGGCGCGGGCGGCCAGCGGTCCGGAGCGCTCGCGGCCCGCCATCGGGTGGCTGCCGATGTAGTGGACGGTGTCGAGCCCGAGCGCGGCGACCTCCGCCCGCGGACCCGCCTTGACGCTCGCCACGTCCGTGTACCAGCGGGCCAGACCGCGCCGCTGGCAGTCGGCGAGGACCTTGCCGACCAGCGCGGGCGGCACCGCGATGATCGCCAGGTCGACCGGGCCGTCCGCCGGCTCGGTGGTGCCGGCACCGAGCGAGGCCGCCGTGCGGGCGGCGTCCGGGTCGGCGTCCTCCAGGTGGACGGTGAGCCCGCGGCCGGTGAGGGCGAGCGCGGCGGAGGTGCCGATCAGTCCGGTGCCGACGACGGCGACAGTGCGCATGGCGGGTACGTCTCCTGACGGGCTGGCCGGGTGCGGTGCCCGCCCATCCTCTCGCATCCGCCCGCCCCGCCGCCCGCCAGGGGGCGCCGCCCCCGCGGTGGGCGCGCGGGGCGGCGCCGGCCGCCGGGCGCACACGCCCGGCGCAGGCCAAATCCGGGGACAGCGGGGCCGCCGGGCGGCAGACTGTGCGCCCGGAGCGGCGATGCGGACGAAGGGACATCGGGGTGGCGGCTGAAGCGGTCGGCAGGGCGGACGGGAACGGCACGGCGGACGGAGGCGGGGACGGGACGGGGGTCGCGGACGGCGGCGGTCCCGCCGGGGGGAGCTGGGAGTCCGTCCTCGACTCGGTGGTGGTGTACGCGGTCGGGGCGGTGTGCCGCAGACGGGCCCGCGGGGTGGTGCCGCCCGACCGGCGGGTGCGGCTGACCGGCCTGCCGCAGGTGCTGGACGGACGGTCGCTGCGGGCCTCGGTGGTCGGTGGCGCGCCCGGCTGGAGCGTGACCGAGGCCCGGTTGGAGCCCCGGGCCGAGCTGCGGGACCGGACGGAGCTGCCGGAGCTCCGGCGCCGGCTGGACGAGGCCCGCGAGCGGGAGAGCGCCGTCCGGGAGCGCCACGGGCTGGTCCGCACTCGGATCGACGAGACCGCCGCGCTGCGCGCCGTACCGCCGCCCCGGCGCCGCGACGAGCCGCACCGCCGGACCCCGTCCGACGCCTGGCTGGAACTCGCGGACTTCGTGGACGAGCGCCTCACCGCGCTGCACGCCCGCGCCGAGGAGCTGGTGCGGGAGCTGCGGCTGGCCGAGCACGAGACCGAGGTCCTCACCGACCTGGTGGCCCGCTCCTCGACGGCCGGACCGAGCCGGCCGGTGGAGACCGGCGCCACCGTCCTGCTGACCGTGACCGGGCCGCCCGGCCCTCCGGACGGCGCGGAGGGGGCGCCCGCCGCCGCCCCCGGTGCGGAGCTGGAGATCGAGCTGGAGTACGGCGTACCGGGGGCCCGCTGGGTGCCCGCCTACCGACTGGACCACCGCCAGGGCGCCGGCAGCGGGAGCCTGCTGCTGCGCGCCTCCGTGGTGCAGCGCACCGGCGAGGACTGGACGGGCGTGCGGCTGGCCCTCTCCAGCGCCGACCTGGAGCGCCGTACCGAGCTGCCCCGGCTGCGGTCGCTGCGGATCGGCCGCAGCCAGCCGGCCCCGCCGCCCACCGGCTGGCGCGAGCCGCCGGGCGGCCTGGCCGAGCTCTTCACCGCCTACGACGCCGCGGGCCCGCGCCCGGCCGCCCAGCGGCCCGCACCGGTGGCCGTGTCGGCCCGGCCGGTGGCCTCGGGCCCCCGCGGCGGCACGCTGGAGGTCGGGGGGCCGCCCGTACCGCCGCCCGCGCCCTTCGCCCCGGCCCCGGCCCTGTCCGCGGCACCACCGCCCGTGCCCGGCGGCTACGGCGCGCCGCCGCCTCCGCCGGTCGGCTACGGCGCTCCCCAGGCTCCGGCCGGGTTCGGCGGCGCGGCCCCGGCACCGCAGCCGGCCGCCCGGGCCCGCCGGAGCGCCGCTCGGTCGGCCGACCTCGCCCCGGCCGCCCCCGGTGGTCCGCCGCCCGGCGCCCGGCAGGCGGGCGCGCCGGCCGGGCCGCCCGCCCCGGACCCGGCCCTGCTCGACTACCCCGCCCTGCGGCTGTCGGGCCCGGAGCCGGGCTCCGGCCACCGGGGCGAGCTGCGGCCGGCGCCGACCGGGTCGACGGGTCGACCGGACCCGGCTGCGCTCGGCCGCGCGGAGCGGGTGGCCGCGCTGCCGCTGCCGCGCCACGCCGTCCCGCCGCGGGTGTCGGCCGGTTCCTTCGACCACCGCTTCGACGCCGCCGCGCCCGCGGACATCCCCTCCGACGGCACCTGGCACACCGTCACGGTCGGCGAGGTCGAGGTGGCCCTGCGGCCGGAGTACATCTGCGTGCCGTCCGTCGAGGAGCGGGTCTACGGCACCCTGGTGATCACCAACGACTCGCCGCAGGCCCTGCTGGCCGGGCCGGTCGAGGTGACGGTGGACGGCGACTACCTGTTGACGGCGGGGTTGTCCTCGCTGGCCCGCGGGGGCACCCGGCGGCTGGGGCTCGGGGTCACCGAGAGCATCGAGGTGTCCCGTCGCACCGAGCTGCGCGAGTCCACGGCGGGGGTGCTGAACAGCAGCACGGTGCTGGAGCACAAGGTCCACGTGGAGGTCGCCAACCGGCTCGGCCACCCGGTCACGGTGGAGGTGCGCGAGCGGGTCCCGGTCCCGTCCGAGACGGACATCAGGATCGAGGAGCGGGCCGGTTGGCAGGCGCCGCAGGACGCCGCGGACGACCTCCCGTCGAGCAGCCGGCTGTGGCGGGTCGAGGTGCCGGCCGGCGGCCGGGCCGAGCTCGACGGCGGCTACGAGATCCGAATCCCGGCCGGCAAGGCCATCGTCGGCGGAAACCGGAGGAACTGACCCATGGCCCCCCTGACCCCTGTCCCGGTGCCGCCCCGATCCGTCCCGGCCCTGCCCTTCCCGGTCACCGCCGTCACCTGCCTGGAGGACCGCGGCCAGGTCGAGCGCACCGCCACCGTCGAGCTCGCCGCCGGCGTCCAGCGGCTGCGCCTGGGCCCGGTCACCGCCCTCGCCGTCGACCGGACCCTGCGCGCCGAGAGCGCCCGGCCGGGCGTACGGGTGCTGGACCTCCGGGTGGTGCGCGCCTGGACCCCGCGCGCCCCCGAGGCGCCCGGCCCGGACGACTCGCGGCTGCGGCACCGCCTGCACGAGCTCGACGCCGGGGTGCGGGAGAACGAACGGCAGCAGGAGCGGCTGGACGCCCGGCTCACCCTGCTCGCCCAGCTCTCGGCCGACCTGCTGCGCGAGATCGGCGAGGGCGCCGGCCTCGGCGAGGTCGAGCGGGCCCGCTGGGCCCGCGAACTGGACCGCGTCGACACCGACCGGGAGCGCTACGGCGAGGAGCTGCGCGCCACCCGCTCGCGGCTCCGGGAGCTGACGCGCGAGCGGGAGGAGGCGGCCGCCGCGCTCGACCGGGCCGAGGAGGAACCCGCCGAGCTCACCGCCCACCTCGAACTCACCGTCGAGGCGGAGCGGGCCGGCCCGGCGCCGCTGACCGTCACCCACCTCGTCCCCTGCGCGCTCTGGAGACCGTCCTACCGGGCCACGCTGGTCGGCGGCACGCTGCGGCTGGAGTCGGAGGCGGTGGTCTGGCAGCGCACCGGCGAGGACTGGACGGGCGTGCGGCTGACCCTCTCCACCGCCCGCTCCGCGCTGGCCACCGACCCGCCGCGGATCACCGAGGACCGGCTGAGCCTGCGCGACCGGAGCGCCGAGGAGCGCCGCACGGTGGAGGTGGAACTGCGCGAGGAGGCGATCAGCACCCTCGGGCCGTCGGCCGCCGTGCCGGGCGTGGACGACGGCGGCGAGGTCCGGGTGCTGCCGGCGCCGACCCCGGCCACCGTCCCGTCCGACGGCCGGGCGCACCGGGTGCCGCTGAGCGCCTTCAGCACCCCGGCGAGCAGCGAGTACGCCTGCGCGCCCGAGCTGTCGCCGCTGGTGACGCAGGTCGTGCGGTTCCGCAACGGGGCCGGCCACGCGCTGCTGGCGGGGCCGGTCGAGCTGGTGCGCGGCAGCGGGTTCACCGGCCGCGGCGAGCTGGGCTTCACCGCGGCCGGGGCCGACGCGGAGCTGGCCTTCGGCAGTGCGGACGACTACCGGGTGGTGCGCGAGACGGAGGAGCGGGACTCCACCGCCGGGCTCACCCAGCGCCACGTCTCCACCCGGACGGTCCGGCTGTACGTCTCGCGCTTCTCGGGCCCCGAGGAGCGCGAGGAGCGGGTGGTGACGGTCCGCGAGCGCGTCCCGGTCTCGGAGGTCTCGGCGGTGGAGGTGAAGCTGCGCAAGGAGCGCTGCACCCCGGCCCCGGACGCCTTCGACGCCGAGGGCATCGTCCGCTGGGACCTCACGCTGGCCCCGGGCGCCCGGCGGACCGTGACGCTGGTGTACGAGGTGTCCTCCTCGGCCCGGGTGACGGGCCTGTGAGGGCCGCCGCGGGGTGACGGCGCGACCCGCCGCCCGGCCCAGCCCGACCTGGCCGGCCGGCCCCGCACGCGGCGGGGCCGGGCGGCGGCGGCCGGCGCGCCGCGGGGCGAGCGGACCGTGACACCCCGGGGCAAGCCCGTCCACGAGTGGCCGATGTGACGGCGGTTCGGGGTAGAACAGGAGGATGATCCTGCACCTCGCCCCCCTGGACGACTGGCTCACCGACCCCGGGCGGCCGTACGCCACCGCCTCGCTGCTGACCGACGGGTTCATCCACTGCGCGGCGGACGAGCGGACGGCGCTCGCGGTCGCCAACGCCTTCTTCGCCGACTCCCCCGGCCCGCTGATGGTGCTGCTGATCGAGGAGTCGCTGGTGGAGCCGATGGTGAAGTGGGAGGCGCCCGACGGCGCTCCGCCGCCCGACGCGACGCCGGGCGTGCTCTACCCGCACATCTACGGGCGGCTGAACCGCAGCGCGGTGGTCGGCCTGGAGAAGGTCGAGCGCGGCCCGAACGGCCGCTGGGCGAGCCTGTCCCCCTGGAGCTGAGGCCGACCGCGCCCGGGCGCCGGCCGCAGCCGGGGGCGCTCCCCGGTCGCCCCCTGGGCGACCGGCCGGCCGGAGCTCACAGCCAGCCGCGCTCCCGGGCGGCCATGCCGGCCTGGAACCGGGTGGTGGCGCCCAGTTCGCGCATCAGGCTCTGCAGCCGGCGCTGGGTGGTCCGGGCGCTCCAGCCGAGCGAGCGCGCGATCGACTCGTCGGTGAGGCCGGCGGCGAGCAGTCCGAGCAGCTTGCGGTGGTCGGCCTCGGGCTCCAGCGAACCGTCCGCCGTGCCGATCGCCGCCTGGAGCTGGACGGCCCGCTCCCACTCCGCCTCGAAGAGCGTGTCCAGGGCCTGGAGCAGCGCGGAGGGGTGGATCACGTAGGCCGCGTCCAGGACGCTGTCCCCGACACTGATCGGGACGATCGCCATCCGGTCGTCCGACATGATCATCTTCATCGGGAGGACCGGCCGCACCCGGGCCTCCTCGCCGTCCTCGACGCCGACCAGGATGTTCTTCTCCAGCCGGCCGGGCCAGGCCACCGCCTCCCGGTCGTAGATCGTCCGCAGCCGCAGGCCCTCCTTCAGCCGCCGACGCTGCACCGGGTTGTCCGCCACCGGGTCCTGGATGTACGGCGGGCAGTCGAAGCCGCGCACCTGGTACTGGCTGGTCTCGGTGATGTGCTCCAGCCGCTGCGCGATCGCCTCGCCGCCGGTCAGCACCTCCACCGAGTGCGCGGGGTCGGTGTACCGGGACGCCTCGCGGAAGGCGTCCATCAGGCGGTGCATCTCGGCGCGGGCGTGCCGCAGTTCCGCCTCCCGGTGCCCGATCAGGGTGCCGATGGCGACATCGGGGGCGACCGGCAGGAACCGCTGCCGGTCGACCGGGGCGCGGGTGGCCATGCCGTGCTGGGCCAGCCGGTCCAGGGCCCGGCCGCTCTGCTGGAGGGTCAGGCCGCACTGGGCGGCCAGGTCCTCCGCGGTCGACTGCGGATTGGCCACCAGCGCCGTGTAGACCAACCCGTCCGGCTCGGCCAGTCCCAACGTGCTGAGTGCTTCGGACACGGCGTTCCTCCCCCGTTTCGGCTCTGTGCCCCGATGTGGCGCAGTCCCGCCACCCGGCGGGTCGATGTCAGGTGGCAATCCTCTGCCACGGATCAACCGGCTGACAAGGCGGTGCGGCCAGGTTCACATCCCGCCGCCGAATGGCGTGAGGGCCTCCCCGCCGAACGGCGGGGAGGCCCTCATCAGCAGGGAGGAGACTCCCGCGGTGACCTTGTCCTATGGTGCGGACCGGGTCAGGGGTGCGCACCGGCCTACAGGCCGACCTCGTTCATCAGCTGGCCGACCTCGGGGTTGGTCAGCCGGCGCAGCCAGCCCGACTTCTGGTCGCCCAGGGCGATCGGGCCGAAGTGGGTGCGGACCAGCTTCTCGACGGGGTAGCCCGCCTCGGCGAGCATCCGGCGGACGATGTGCTTGCGGCCCTCGTGCAGGGTCACCTCGACGAGGTAGTTCTTGCCCACGTTCGAGAGCACCTTGAAGCTGTCGGCACGGGCGAAGCCGTCCTCCAGCTCGATGCCCTGGGCGAGGATCTTGCCCAGGTCGCGCGGGATCGGGCCCTGGATCGCCGCCATGTACGTCTTGGTGACGCCGTACTTGGGGTGGGTCAGCCGGTGGGCCAGCTCGCCGTGGTTGGTGAGCAGGATGATGCCCTCGGTCTCGGTGTCCAGACGGCCCACGTGGAACAGCCGGGTCTCCCGGTTGGTCACGTAGTCGCCGAGGCACTGGCGCCCGTCCGGGTCCTCCATGGTGGAGACCACGCCGGCCGGCTTGTTGAGCGCGAAGAACAGGTACGACTGGGTGGCGACGGTCAGGCCGTCCACCTTGATCTCGTCGTTCTGCGCGTCGACCCGGCGGCCCTGCTCGGTCACCAGCTTGCCGTTGACCATGACGCGGCCCTGGGTGACGAGCTCCTCGCACGCCCGGCGGCTGCCCATGCCGGCCCGCGCCAGCACCTTCTGCAGGCGCTCGCCCTCGGGCTCGTCGAAGGTCTTCGGCAGCTTCACGGCCGGCTTGTCGTGCCGGGCCAGCACCGCGTCCTCGATCTTGGCCTGCAGCTCACGCGAGCGCTGCGGCTGACGGCGCGGGTCGCCCGGGGCGCCCTGGCCCTCCTTGCGCGGAGCCTGCGTCCGGGGACGCTGGCTCTGCGGCAGCGCCTTGCGCGCGCCGTAGTGGCCGCCGGAGCCGAACTCCGGGCGGTCGTACTTGCGCTCCTCCGGCCGCAGCGGACGGTCCGGGTACTGCTTGCGGTCGTCGCGCCGGTCGTCCCGGCGGTCGTCACGCCTGTCGTCGCGCCGCTCGTACGAGCCGCCACGGGAGCCGCCGCCGTAGGAGCCGCCGCCACCCGAGCCGCCGCGCGAACCGCCACCCTGGCCGCCGCCGTACGAACCGCCGCCGTAGGAGCCGCCGCCGGAGCCGCCGCCCTGCTGACCGCCACGGGAGCCGCCACCCTGGCCGCCGCCGTACGAGCCGCCACGGGAACCGCCGCCGGAGCCGCCGCCGTACGAACCGCCACCCGAGCCACCGCGCGAACCGCCGCCGTACGAACCGCCACCGGAGCCGCCGCCGTACGAGCCACCGCCGGAGCCGCCGCCGTACGAACCGCCACCGCCGGACCCGCCACGGGAGCCGCCACTGTACGAACCGCCGCCCGAGCCGCCACGGGAGCCGCCACCCTGGCCGCCGCCGTACGAGCCGCCGCCCTGCTGGCCACCACGGCCGCCGCCGTAGGAACCGCCGCCCTGCTGGCCACCACGGCCGCCGCCGTAGGAACCGCCGCCCCCGGAGGAGCTGCCGCCCCGGGCCCCACCCTGTCCGCCGCGACTGCCGCTGCCGCCGCCGCTGCTGTTCCTGCCGTTGCCACTGCTACGCATCAAAAAGTCCGTACGTCGATTCCGTCTGGGATGTGCAAGTCGTCTCGGCCGACCTCACCGCCCCCTACCGATCAGACGCAGCCCGATCGGTCTCACCGCTGCGGACCGCAGATTGCGCGGTAGCGGCGGCGACCGCATCCGCGATCATCGTGCCCTCCAGGGACTCCGCTTCCACGTCGTCGACCTCGGGCAGGAAGGGCGCGAGCTCCGGCAGCTCGTCCAAGCCGCGCAGCCCCATCCGTTCCAGGAAGTAGTTCGTCGTCCGATACAGGATCGCACCTGTTTCGGGCTCGGACCCGGTCTCTTCCACCAGTCCTCGCTGTACCAGGGTACGCATCACACCGTCGCAGTTCACACCACGGACGGCGGATACCCGTGATCTGGACACCGGCTGCCGGTATGCGACGACCGCCAGCGTCTCCAGCGCGGCCTGGGTGAGCCGGGCCTGCTGGCCGTCCAGGACGAAGCGGTCGACGGCCGGCGCGCACTCCGCCCGGGTGTAGAAGCGCCAGCCCCCGGCGACCAGCCGCAGGTCGAAGCCCCTGCCCTGCTCGGTGTACTCGGCGGCCAGCTCCCGCAGTGCCGCGGCCACCTCGGCCCGGGGGCGCTCCAGCACCTGGGCCAGGTGCGCCTCACCGGCCGGCTCGTCGACGACCATGAGGATCGCCTCCAGCGCCGGCCGCAGGGCCACCGCCGGCCCCACGGGCTCCTCGGAACGCTCGGGTTCGGCGGAACGGACGGGCTCCTCGCACGGGACGGGCGCCGCGGGCCGGACGGGCGGGTCGGCCGCCACCGGGTCCGTCTGGTGCGGCAGGCGCGCGGGAACCGGGGTCACGGGCAGCGGAGTCGCGGGCACCGCCTCCGTCACCGGCGGGGGCACGGGCGCCGCGACTGCGGGTTCGGGTGCGGGTGCGGGTGCGACGACCGTGGGCGCCGCCGGCGCGGGCGCCGGGAGTGCGGGCACGTCCTCACGCTCGGGGGCGTCCGTCGCGCCCTCCCACGCGCCCGTCACGGGGCCGTGGGCGGGCTCCTGCCACTCGGCGGCCCGCGGGCGGCCCGGGAGCCCCAGAGGGCGCCGCGGGGGCCTGCGTGCGGCCGGCAGGGCCGGGTCCGCGGATCCGGCGGTCCCCACGGGGTCGGGGCCGGGGTGCTCGGGGCCGGGGTGCTCGGCTGCGGTCATCGCGGGTCACCGTCCTTGCGCGTCCTACGGGTGCTGCCGGTGCTGCCGGTACTGCCGGTCGCGCCGCCGCCCGGACCGACGTCCGACGGGCGGTCCGGTGCCGGTCCGTCCGGCGGCCGGTCGAACTCGTCCGTCACCTCGACGGCCGTCCGGTCGCCGTCGGCCACCCAGCGGACCAGCAGCTCCCCCAGCGCCTGCGGCTGTTCGAAGGCGAGCACCCGCTCGCGGTACAGCTCCAGCAGGGCGAGGAAGCGGGCGACCACCACCAGGGTGTCCGGGGCGTCGGCGACCAGCTCGGCGAAGGTGGCCTCGCCGAGAGAGCCGAGCAGTGCGACCACCAGGGCGGCCTGCTCGCGCACGCTCACCGGCGGAGTGTGGATGTGGTCGACGTAGACGACCGGCGCGGGCCTGGGGGTCATCGCCTTCGCGGCGAGCCGGGCCAGGCCCTCGGGGCCGACGGTGATCACCACCTCCGGCAGCAACTGCGCGTGGTGCGGCTCCAGGCCGACCGTCCGGGGGCTGCGCAGCAGCTCGGCGGCCCAGCGCTCGCCGAACACGGCGGCCACCCGCTTGTAGGCGCGGTACTGCAGCAGCCTCGCGAAGAGCAGGTCGCGCGCCTCCAGCAGGGCGAGGTCCTCCTCGTCCTCCACCTCGGCGGCGGGCAGCAGCCGGGCGGCCTTGAGGTCGAGCAGGGTGGAGGCGACCACCAGGAACTCGGTCGCGGCGTCGAGGTCCCAGTCCGGGCCCATCGCGCGGATGTGGGCGATGAAGTCGTCGGTGACCCGGGAGAGCGCCACCTCGGTGACGTCCATCCGGTGCTTGGCGATCAGGCCGAGCAGGAGGTCGAACGGGCCCTCGAAGTTCTCCAGCCGCACCCGGAAGCCCGCGCGCTGCTGCGCTGCTGCGGGTTCGGCTGCGCCGGCGGCCGCGGCGGCCGGGATCTCGTTCGTGCTCGGCATGACGGTCCATCTTCACCCGGACCCGCCGTCCCACCGGGTCCGGGGCCGCCGACACGCCGACCCGGCAACGCCCGGCGCCCTCAGCGCCCGCGCAACCGCCGCACCAGGATGCTGGCCTCGCCGCGCTGCTCCAGGTCCGCCAGGACGACCGCGATGGCCTCCCGGACGATCCGGCCGCGGTCGACCGCCAGGCCGTGCTCACCGCGCAGCACCAGCCGGGTGTGTTCGAGGTCCATGAGCTCCTCGGCGGAGACGTACACCGTGATCTTCTCGTCGTGCCGCTCGCGCCCGCTGGGCCGGCGCGGCGCCCGGCCGCGCGGCCGGGCCCGACGGGCGGGGTCGCCCGCGCCCGTCTCGTCCTCGGCCGCGCCGTGCTGGCGGCCCGCCTGGCCCTGGCCCGCGCCCTGCGCGGGCAGGCCCGGCGCCGACGGACCCTGGGCGGGCTGCCCCGACCCCGGCTGGCCGTACGACGGCGCCGGTACGGTGGGCCGCTCGCCCGGGCGCTCGGCACCGGGGCGGCCGCCGCGGGGATCCCGGTCGGCCTCCTCGGCTCCGCCCGCGGCCCGTGCGGTCTCCGTCTTGGGCGCCTCGGCCGGCCGGCTCAGGGACGGCGACAGGGCCATCCCGCCGGTGGTCCGGAACAGCTCGTCGGCACCCGGGAGACTCACTCGGCGGGGCGGCACCGGTCGAGCACCTCCCTGGCGAGCTGGCGGTAGGCGGCGGCGCCGACCGAGTTGGTCGCGTAGGTGGTGATCGGCTCGCCGGCGACGGTGGTCTCCGGGAAGCGCACGGTACGGCCGATGACGGTGTGGAAGACGTGCTCGCCGAACGCCTCGACCACCCGTGCGAGCACCTCACGGCTGTGCACCGTGCGGGAGTCGTACATGGTGGCCAGGATGCCGTCGAGGCGCAGCTCGGGGTTGAGCCGCTCGCAGACCTTCTCGATCGTCTCGGTGAGCAGGGCGACACCGCGCAGCGCGAAGAACTCGCACTCCAGCGGAACGATGACGCTGTGAGCGGCCGTCAGGGCATTGACCGTCAGCAGGCCCAGCGAGGGCTGGCAGTCGATGATGACGAAGTCGTAGTCGGGCAGCAGCGGCTTGAGGGCGCGGGCCAGTGCCGACTCCCGTGCCACCTCGCTGACCAGCTGCACCTCGGCGGCCGACAGGTCGATGTTGGAGGGCAGCAGGTCCATCCCGGGCACCGCGGTCTTCAGCAGCACCTCATCCGCCGTCAGGCCCCGCTCCATGAGCAGGTTGTAGACGGTGACGTCCAGCTCCATCGGGTTGACCCCGAGGCCCACCGAGAGCGCGCCCTGCGGGTCGAAGTCGACCAGCAGCACCCGGCGGCCGTACTCGGCCAGGGCGGCGCCCAGGTTGATGGTCGACGTGGTCTTGCCGACGCCGCCTTTCTGGTTGCACATCGCGATGATCTGCGCGGGGCCGTGCTCGGCCAGCGGCGCGGGGATCGGGAAGTACGGCAGCGGCCGGCCGGTCGGGCCCACCCGCTCGCGGCGCTGGCGCGCGGCGTCGGGGGCCAGGGTGGCGGCGTACTCGGGATCGGGCTCGTACTCGGCGTCCGGGTCGTCGTAGGCGCCGTAGGCGAACTCGCCGTAGGCCAGGCCGTGTGACGGGAGGTCGGCGTCGTACTCGGCGACCTGGGCGGTGGCCTGGCGGGCCTCGAAGGTGCGGACCGCGACCGAGCCGACCTCGGCCGAGCCGACCGTGGCCTGTCGGGCCCCGGGCCCCTCGCTCGACTGTCCGGCGGCGTGCCCCGCCAGTCCTGGCCGACCACCCCCGGGAGCAAATGTCGACTCATTCACAAGTCGTCTTACCTCCTTGGGCATCCAGGACTCTATGTCGATTCGTCAGCGTGGCAGCATGCCGACGGTTTGCGACTCTAGGCCGTTTAAGGCGTTCGCAGCAACACAATCCACGGTAGTGGGCATGATGTGTCGACTATCGGGCCACCCGCTGTCAAGGGATGGGCGGGGCCTTGACCCTAACGTTTCTGCGGTCGGGTGACGCGACCCACAGAAATTGACGACACGTGCGCGACGGCCCGGCGGTGAACAGCGCGTAACCGTCCGATGGCCGCCCGGTGACCGCCACGGACCGGCCGCGACCCCCCTGGCGCGCCGACCCGTGATCTTGCGCAGGCCGTTCGCGGGCATGCCGAAGCCCCCGGCCCGAGGGAGCGGACCGGGGGCCGACGGCCCGCCCCACGGGGCGGGCCGGACCGGGGGCGTGTCAGGCGAGCACGCTCTCCAGGGCGACGGACTCCAGGCCGAAGGCCTCGGCGACACCGGCGTAGGTGATCTGGCCCTCGTGCGTGTTCAGGCCCTTGGCCAGCGCGGCGTCCCGACGCAGGGCGTCCTTCCAGCCGCGGTTGGCCAGCTCCACGATGTAGGGCAGCGTGGCGTTGGTCAGCGCGTACGTGGAGGTGTTCGGGACGGCGCCCGGCATGTTCGCCACGCAGTAGAAGACCGAGTTGTGGACCTGGAAGGTCGGGTTGTCGTGCGTGGTGGGACGCGAGTCCTCGAAGCAGCCGCCCTGGTCGATCGCGATGTCGACGAGCACGGAGCCCGGCTTCATCCGGGAGACCAGCTCGTTGGTGACGAGCTTGGGAGCCTTGGCGCCGGGGATCAGCACCGCGCCGATCACCAGGTCGGCGTCGAGGACGGCCTTCTCCAGCTCGAAGGAGTTGGAGGCGATGGCCTTGATCTTCGTGCCGAAGATCTTGTCGGCCTCGCGCAGCTTGTTGATGTCGCGGTCCAGCAGGGTCACTTCGTAGCCCATGCCGATGGCGATGGTGGCCGCGTGCCAGCCGGAGACGCCGCCGCCGATGACCACGGCCTTCGCCGGGTGGGTGCCGGGCACGCCGCCGGGCAGGGTGCCGCGGCCGCCGGCCGGACGCATCAGGTGGTACGAGCCGACCTGCGGGGCGAGCCGGCCCGCGACCTCGGACATCGGGGCGAGCAGCGGCAGGGCGCCGTTGGCGAGCTGCACAGTCTCGTACGCGATGGCGGTGGTGCCGGAGGCGAGCAGCGCGTCGGTGCCGGCCCGGTCGGCGGCCAGGTGCAGGTAGGTGAAGAGGGTCTGGCCCTTGCGCAGGCGGTGGTACTCCTGCGCGATCGGCTCCTTGACCTTCAGCAGCAGGTCGGCCGTGGCCCACACCTCGTCGGCGGTGGGGAGGATGGTGGCGCCGGCGGCCACGTACTCCTCGTTGGGGATCGAGGAGCCGACACCGGCGTTGTCCTCGATGTAGACCTCGTGTCCGTTACGGACCAGCTCATGCACGCCGGCGGGCGTGATGGCCACGCGGTACTCGTGGTTCTTGACCTCGCGGGGGATGCCGACCTTGGTCACGGCTAAACACGTCCCTCTTACCTGGGGTCCCAGCCGGGGGAAGACCGGTGGGCGACGCGCGCGGAAGCCTCCGGAAGACACCGGGGCACAGTTCGCTGCGCGACTAGGTTCGAGTGTAATGAAGCCCAGGCGGCGTGTCAGCCTTCCAAACTGACTAAATCAGCCGGACACATTGGCAGGTTCGTAGGCTTGCCTGGCCACTTCCCTACCGAAATCGTGCAAAAAAGGCATCCGGGACATTACTCCGAAGCCGATCGTCACCAACCGCCATCGACCTGCTCGCGCAGACGCTGCACGGCCAGCGCGACGGCCTCCCGGCCCCGCTCGTCGCCGATCCGGCGCAGCACCGCCAGGCAGGCCCGGTACTCCCGCTCGGCCTCCTCGAAACGGCGCTGGGCCACATGGGCCTCGGCCACCCTGGCGAGCAGCCGGGCCTCGGCGCGCTGGTCCCCCAGCCCCTGCCGCAGTGCGAGGGCCCGCCCGTACGCGTCGGCGGCGCGCACCGGATCGCCCAGCGCGCGATGACAGCCGGCCGCCCCCTCCAGCGCCCGTGCGCAGGCCGGTTCGTCCTCCGCCTCGCGGGCGGCGTCGAGCGCGGCCCGGAACCGCTCCGCCGCCGGCTCCCAGTGCCCGGCCGCGGCCTGCAGGTCGGCGAGGTTGAGCAGCGCCGCCGCGGCCCGCCGGGGGGCGCCGTGGCGTTCGGCGACCCGCAGCACCAGTTCGTGCAGCTGGTGCAGGTCGATGGGAGCGGCGGCGCCGGTCAGCGGCAGCGCGCGTAGCAGCGCGGTGACCAGCCGGCCGGCGGAGCCGTCCAGGTCGCCCTGGCCGATGGCGTCCGCCACCGCGCCCAGCAACAGGTCCCGCTCGCCGAGCAGCCACTGCCTGGCCTGGGCGACGCCGCGCAGCCGCAGCGGCCCGGGCAGCGGCTCGGGGCCGGGCCCGCCCGCCGGGTCCAGCAGGGCCCGCGCCGAGTCCACCAGCCGGACCAGCCGCTCCAGCAGTCGGGCCCTGGCCAGCTCGGTCTCGGCCGGCCGGTCGGCGGCCTCGCGCAGCTGGACCAGCCGGGGGTACAGCCGGCCCGGCACCCGGTAACGGGGGGTGCCGTCGACGGCGGCCGGCTCCTCGCCGAGCAGTTCCAGTGCGGCCAGCGCCGCCAGTGCGGCCGCCGCCTCCGGTGCCGGGCAGCCGACCAGCGCCGACGCCGTGCGCAGGTCCGCGATCTGGGCCGGGGCGAGGGTCAGGGTGCGCAGCATCCGGGCCTGGGGGGCCGGCAGCGTGGCGTAGAGCAGGGTGAACGCGCCGATCAGCGGGTCGTCGTCCGGCACGGGGACGGGTTCGGCGGGCCCGCGCTCCGGCGGCACCCAGGCCGACGAACGGTCGTCGAGGTCTCCGTCCTCCTCGGCGGGCGGCCCGGCGAGCGGCGTGCCGGCGGCGCCGGCGGCGGGCGCCACCGGCGGTGTCCGCAGTCCCGGTGGCTGCGTTCCCGGCGCCGCGCCACCGGCCGGGCCCGACTGGCCCGCCCGGCCGGCCGGCTTCCCGTTGCCCCGCTTCCCGCTCCCCGGTCGCCCCCCGGCTGGCGTGCCGTCCACCGGCCCGCCCGGCGCGGCGGCGCCGTTGGCGGGGGCCCCGCCGGCCGCGCGGTCACGGGCGGGGCTGCCGTCCTTCGGCCTGCCCTTGTCCGCGGCGCCGTGCTGCGGGCCCCCGCCGCCCGGGCCCGTCGCGCGCCCGCCGGGGGCGCCGCCACCGGCCGCCCCGGCCCGGCCCCGAGTCCCGCCCACGGGTCCACCGCCGGCGGGCCTCCCGTTGACGGGTGCCCCGGCCGGCGCCGCAGCCGTACCGCCCGTACCCTGTGCGCCGCCCGGCGCGCCGTTGCCCGGAGCACTGTCGCCGGGGCCGGAGTCGCCGCGCCGGCCCTTGCGCGGGGCGCCGGCGCGCCCGCCGGCGGGGCGGGCCGCCCCGGTCACGGTGGTCGCGGCGGTCAGCTCGCGCGCCGCCTCGGTGACGGCCGCCTTGGGGTGGGCGCGCAGCCAGCCCGCCATCAGCCGCAGGGCGGCCGGGCGGGAGGCGCAGGCCTCGGCCAGGTCCGCGCCGCCGACCGGGTCGCAGCCGATCCGGTTCCCGCCGACCAGTTCGCCGAGCAGCCCGACCGCGACCGGCTGTTCGAGGCCGCCGAGGATGCACGGGTCGATGTCCTCGATGCCGGTGAGCGGCCCGGCCGTGGTGGCGACCACCAGGCAGCCGGGTTCGTCCGCGAGCAGCGGCCAGAGCTGGCCGGCGTCCTTGACGTCGTCCAGCAGCAGCAGCACCCGGCGTCCGGCCAGTGCCGCCCGCAGCCGGACGCAGGCCGGGTCCTCGCGCCCCTCCTCGGCGGCGCCGGGGAGCAGCATGGCGTCGACGTCCGCGCCGAGCTGTTCCAGGAGCCGGCGGGCGACCTGGCCGGGCGCCGCCCGGCTGCCGTCGGGGGCGGAGAGCCGGGCGAAGAGCAGGCCGTCGGGGTAGTCGGCGGCGACGGTGCGGGCGAAGCGCACGGCGAGCGTGGTGCGGCCCGAACCGGGCCGTCCGGCCAGTACCAGGACGGGGCTGCGCCCGTCGGCGGGCCGGGCGGCGGCGGCCCGCAGGGCGGCGAGTTCGGTGCGCCTGCCGGCGAACACGGCGGGCCCGGCGGGCAGCCGGTCCGCGGCTGCGTCCGGGCCCGGCCGTGCGTCCATCGTCGCCGTCTTCCTCGCCACCAGCGCCACTCCCGACCAGTCACCCAGCGCAGCCGGCCCGTCGCGGGCCCTGTTGCGAAGCGTAGTTCGACCGGGGGGCGCCGCGGGGCTGACATCCGGTCCTACGAACCGGTAAATCACCCCCGTGGATCAACGTCCGACGGCGGCCCCGGCGCGATCAGGCGGGGTGCGATCGGGCGTGGTCGAACGGCCGGGCCGGCCAGGGCGACTCGGCGGGGCGCAGCGCGGCCGCCCCTCCGTCGCGGCCGAGTGCGGCCCGCAGCGCCAGGGTGCCGGTGACCAGGGTGGGGTTGTGCAGTTCGCCGGCGAGCACCAGGTCGACCAGCTCCTCCAGCGGCACCCGGGCCAGCTCGATCTCCAGTTCCTCGCCGTGCGCGGCGTAGCGCTCGCCCTGCGCCTCGGCGAGGTCGGTGGCGAGGAAGAGCCGCAGCGCCTCGTCCGACCCGCCGGGGGAGGTGTAGAAGTCGACCAGGACCTTCCACTCCCCCGCCTTGCAGTGGGCCTCCTCGTACAGTTCGCGCTGGGCGGCGTGCAGCGGGTTCTCCCCGGGGACGTCGAGCAGGCCGGCGGGCAGCTCCCAGAGGCGCTGGCGGACGGGGTGGCGGTACTGCCGCACCAGGAGCACCCGTTGCCGGTCGTCGAGGGCGAGGACGGCGACCGAGCCGGGGTGGACCTGGTAGTCGCGCCGGGCGGCGGTGCCGTCCGGCATCTCGACCCGGTCCGTGCGCACCCCGGTGACCCGGCCCCGGAACGGCGTCTCGGTGTCGAGCACCCGCCACTGCTCGGCCACGTCCCGGATCGGCTGCCTTGCGTCGGTCATTGCGACTCCCCTTTTCGTCAGTACGACGCTAATGTACGCCGAACGGCGGCCGCACGGGTGTCCGCGCGGCCGCCGTCCGATGGAGCGGAGGCCGGACTACTCGCCGCTGGTCTTGATCTTGATGGCCGCGGCCACCAGACCCGCGAACAGCGGGTGCGGGCGGGTCGGCCGGGACTTCAGCTCCGGGTGGGCCTGGGTGGCCACCAGGTAGGGGTGCACCTCGCGCGGGTACTCGACGTACTCGACCAGGTCGCCCTTGGGCGAGAGGCCGGAGAAGACCAGGCCGGTCTTCTCCAGGTCCGCGCGGTAGGCGTTGTTGACCTCGTAGCGGTGGCGGTGGCGCTCGTCCACGTACTGCTCGCCGCCGTAGACCTCGCGGACGATCGAGCCCTCGGCGAGCTTGGCCGGGTAGAGGCCCAGGCGCATCGTGCCGCCCAGGTCGCCCTTGCCGTCGACGATCGCGAGCTGCTCGGCCATGGTCGAGATCACCGGGTGCTTGGCGGCGGGCTCGAACTCGGTGGAGTTGGCCTCCGGCAGGCCGGCCAGGTTGCGGGCGGCCTCGATGACCACGCACTGCAGACCGAGGCAGAGGCCCAGCAGCGGCACCTTGTTCTCACGGGCGAAGGTGATCGCGGCGACCTTGCCGGTCACGCCGCGGTCGCCGAAGCCGCCGGGGATGCAGATCGCGTCCACGTCGCCGAGCTGCTCGCGGGCGCCCTCGGGGGTCTCGCAGGCGTCGGAGGTGACCCACTTGATCTCGACCCGGGCGTTGTTCGCGAAGCCGCCGGCCCGCAGCGCCTCGGTGACCGAGAGGTAGGCGTCGGGCAGGTCGATGTACTTGCCGACCAGCGCCACCTTGACGATGTGCTGCGGCTCGTGGACCCGGCGCAGCAGGTCGTCCCAGGTGGTCCAGTCGACGTCGCGGAACGGCAGGTCCAGGCGGCGCACCACGTACGCGTCCAGGCCCTCGCCGTGCAGCACCTTGGGGATGTCGTAGATCGACTTGGCGTCGATGGCCGCGACCACGGCCTCCTCGTCCACGTCGCACATCAGCGAGATCTTGCGCTTGATGCTCTGCGGGACCTCGCGGTCCGCGCGCAGCACGATCGCGTCCGGCTGGATGCCGATGTTGCGCAGTGCGGCGACCGAGTGCTGGGTCGGCTTGGTCTTCAGCTCGCCCGAGGGGCCGATGTACGGCAGCAGGGAGACGTGCACGAAGAAGACGTTGTCCCGGCCGACCTCGTGGCGGACCTGGCGGACGGCCTCCAGGAACGGCAGCGACTCGATGTCGCCGACGGTGCCGCCGACCTCGGTGATCACCACGTCGACGTCCTCGGTCGCCATCCGGCGGATCCGGGACTTGATCTCGTTGGTGATGTGCGGGATGACCTGGACGGTGTCGCCCAGGTACTCGCCGCGGCGCTCCTTGGCGATGACCGTGGAGTACACCTGCCCGGTGGTGACGTTCGCCGAGCCGTGCAGGTTGGTGTCCAGGAACCGCTCGTAGTGGCCGACGTCCAGGTCGGTCTCGGCGCCGTCGTCGGTGACGAAGACCTCACCGTGCTGGAACGGGTTCATCGTGCCGGGGTCGACGTTCAGGTACGGGTCGAGCTTCTGCATCGTCACGCGCAGCCCGCGGGCCTTGAGCAGAGCGCCGAGGCTGGAGGCGGTGAGGCCCTTGCCGAGCGAAGAGGCGACACCCCCGGTGACGAAGAGGTGCTTGGTCGTCACGGCGCGGCTGTTCGATGCCTTGCCGGAATGGGGCTGTGCCAAGAGGGGGCTCCCGTGGGTCGCGTGTCGATGTGACTAGGGGCGGGGGCCCTCGGCTCGCCTCGCGACGCGGAGCAGGTGCTCGGTGAGCGTGCTCGGCCGGGTCTCTGGAGGAGTTCCGGCGGGGTCGTCGGTCGGCTGGTCCGGGGCGTTTGACCCCACCAGTCCACGGGATACCAGGGTATCAGTGCCCCGGACCGGTCGCCTTCCGGCCCGCTCCGCCGGTGCGCCGCGGCGTTGCCGACCGGGCCACGGGGACCGGCCCGGAAGGATCACCTCCGTATGGCCCATCGGGATGATCCTTGGTCGGCCGCCGCCGAAGAACGGCATTTCGGCCGGAATATGACGCCACACGGGCCACTCTGCATGTGCTCAGTCCCACCCGCCCGACGTAAGCTTCACGGACGCATCGCCGACAGCAGAGCACGCGGAGGGCGAGGGAGGGTCAGCACACCCCTCGGTCCCCGATGCGCGACCGGACCTCCCCGCCACCCCGTTCCTCCCGCCCCGCAGGGGGCCCACCTCAGCCCCCCGCGAAGCCCCGAAGGGACCCGCCCCACCCCGGGCGGGGCCGCACGGGTGCCCGGCGCGGGCCGGGCCGGGCTCGCTCCCGCTCGCTCCAAGCCGTCGCCGTACGCGTCGTGCCCACCCTGCGAACTGGAGATTCACGTGGCCGGCCGTATCGAGGACTACGCACTCATCGGGGACATGCAGACCGCCGCCCTGGTCAGCAGGGACGGGGCGGTCGACTGGCTCTGTCTGCCCAGATTCGACTCCCCGGCCGTCTTCGCCGGGCTGCTGGGCACCGATGAACACGGGTTCTGGCGGATCGGCCCCGCCGAGACCGGCACCGACCCCGCCGCCGCGAGCACCCCGGCGCCGCACGCCGCGTTCACCGATACGGGTGATCTGCGGATCCCCCCGCCGAGCGCCTCCGCCCCGGCCCTACCCGCCGACCGTCGGCGCTACCGCGGCGACTCGCTGATCCTCGAACAGGAGTGGGACTCCCAGGGCGGACGCGTCCGGGTGATCGACTTCATGCCGCCCCGGCCACTGGCCGGCCGCGACTCCGTCCCGCAGATGATCCGGATCGTCGAGGGCCTGGAGGGCCGGGTGCGGATGCGCTCCGCCCTGCGGATGCGCTTCAGCTACGGCCGGGTCGTCCCCTGGGTGCACCGGGTCGAGCAGGCCGACGGCGGCCACCGCACCGTCGCCGTGGCCGGCCCCGACTCGGTCTGGCTCGACGGCGAGGCCGAGACCTACGGGCGCGATCTCACCACGTACGCCGACTTCAGCGTCGAGGCGGGCGAACGGATCGCCTTCGCCCTCACCTGGCAGGCCTCCCACCTGGACGCGCCCAGCGCGCCGGACGCCGAGGAGATGCTCACCGCCACCGAGGACTTCTGGCGCGAGTGGGCCGGCCAGTGCACCTACCAGGGCCCCTACCGCGAGGCCGTGGTCCGCTCGCTGATCACCCTCAAGGGCCTCACCTACGCCCCCACCGGCGGCATCGTCGCCGCCCCCACCACCTCGCTGCCCGAGGACATCGGCGGCGAGCGCAACTGGGACTACCGCTACACCTGGCTGCGGGACGCCGCCATCACCCTCTCCTCGCTGCTGCGCACCGGCTACCGCGACGAGGCCCGCGCCTGGCGCGAGTGGCTGCTGCGGGCCGTCGCCGGCGACCCGGAGAACCTGCAGATCATGTACGGCATCGCCGGCGAGCGCGAGCTCACCGAGTCCTCGCTGGACTGGCTGCCCGGCTACGAGGGCTCGCTGCCGGTACGGGTCGGCAACGGCGCCGCCGGCCAGCTCCAGCTGGACGTCTACGGGGAGGTCGTCGAGGCGCTGCACCTGGCCCACATGACCGGGCTGACCCGCAACGACCACGCCCACCACCTCCAGCTGAAGCTGATCAGCTACCTGGAGGAGCACTGGACCGAGCCCGACGAGGGCATCTGGGAGGTCCGCGGGCCGCGCCGGCACTTCGTGCACTCCAAGGTGATGGCCTGGGTGGCGGTCGACCGCACCATCAAGCTGCTGGAGCAGTCCCCCGCCGACGCCCCGGACGACGGCTCGCTGGAGCGCTGGCGCGAGCTGCGCGAGACGATCCACCGGGACGTCTGCGAGAAGGGCTACGACCCGGAGCGCAACACCTTCACCCAGTACTACGGCGGCCGGGAGCTGGACGCCTCGCTGCTGCTGATCCCCCAGGTCGGCTTCCTGCCGCCGGACGACAAGCGGGTGATCGGCACCATCGAGGCGATCCAGCGCGAGCTGTCCACCGAGGACGGCTTCGTCCTGCGCTACCCGACCCACGACGACGACGGCAACAACGTCGACGGGCTGTCCGGGCACGAGGGCGCGTTCCTGGCCTGCTCCTTCTGGCTGGCGGACGACCTCGCCATGATCGGGCGGGTCACCGAGGCACGCGAGCTGTTCGGCAAGCTGCTGTCGCTGCGCAACGACATCGGACTGCTCGCCGAGGAGTGGGACCCGCGGCTCAAGCGCCAGGTCGGGAACTTCCCGCAGGCCTTCAGCCACGTGCCGCTGATCGACACCGCGCTGCGGCTGACCGCCTGCGGCGGCGCGTACCTGTCGGCCCAGCCGGACGGGCGCGAGGAGGGCCTGAGCGCGGCCGGCCTCGGTGAGCAGGCCACCGTCTGAGGCCCTGCACGCGGCGCCGGCGTCGGCCGGGCCGGAGGGTGGGCGACCGCCCCCGGCCGGCCCGGCCGCCTGGGGGCCGGGGCGCCGGGGGCCGGGTCAGCCGCGCTGGACCAGCTCGTCGTACGTGCTGAGCACCTGGGCCACCGTGGCCGCCTCGTCCGGCCAGGTGCCGGCCTGCTGCCGGCCCGCCTCGGCGAGCCGCGCGCGGCGCCCGGGGTCGCCGAGCAGCCCGCGCACCGCCGCGCCCAGCGCGACGGCGTCGCCCGCCGGCACGAGCACGGCGGCGTCACCGACGAGTTCGGGGATGCCGCCGACGGCGGTGGAGACCACCGGCACCCCGGCCCGCATCGCCTCCTGGACGACCAGCGAGCGCGCCTCCCAGCGGCTGCTGACCACGACCACGTCGGCGGCGGCCAGCAGGTCGGGAACATCCGTCCGGTAGCCCAGCAGCTCGACGGGCAGGCCCTCGGCCGCCGCCCGCTCCCGCAGCTCGGGCCCCTCGGCGCCCTCCCCCGCGATCACCACCAGCGGCCGCGGGGTGAGGTCCGAGAGCTCCCGGGCCGCGTCCAGCAGCTGCCCGAAGGCCTTCTGCGGGACGAGCCGCCCGATCGCCAGCACCAGCGGGCGCTCCGGGCCGCCGCCGAGCAGGGCCGCCCGGGCGCCGGCCCGGTCCAGGCCGCCCGGCGGCATCGGCGGGGCCGCGACCGGGGCCAGCCGGGCGTCGGTGGCGCCCAGCTCGCGGGCCCGGGCCACCAGGTCCGAGGAGGCTCCGAGCACCAGGTCGGCGGCCCGCGCCACCCGGCGCTCCATCAGTCGCTGGAGCCGGCGCTCCATCCCGGTGGCCAGTATCGCCTGGTGCGAGGTGACGACCAGCGGCGTCTGCGGGCGCAGGCCCGGGAACCGGCCGGCCGTGCGCAGCGCCAGGTCGGCGAGCAGCCCGGCCCGCAGGCCGTGCGCGTGCACCACGTCGGCGCCGGTGAAGGCGCGGCGCAGCTCGCCGATCGCGGTCGCGTCACTGCGGGCGCCGGCGGTGGGAGTGATGTCGACCAGGTGGAACCTGGCGCCCGTGCGGGAGAAGCCGAACAGCGCGTCCGTCCCGGCGGGCGCGCAGACGGTCACGGTCACCCCGTGCGCGACCAGGCCCTGTGCCAGGGAGCGCACGTGCGCGCCGATGCCGCCGGTTCCGGCGGACAGGACGAGTACCACGTGCAGCTGCCCGGGTTCGGGGGCGGCCGCCGAGGTCCGGGCAGCGGATGGGTCCACGTCGTCTCGCTCCGACTCGATCAGGTACTGATCGCCGCTTCCGGTCCCCGTCCTCCCGGTGCTGTGGCTGGGAGGTGGCCCCGGCCCGTGGTGGCGGGCAGGGGAGCCGGTGGGGCCCGCGAGCGGCGCTCGGGACTGGAAGGCCAGTGTCCAGGCGCCACGATGCCAGGTCGGCAGCCCTCTTGGACAGTCGGCGCCACGATGAGGCGCGTCGGGGCCGCCGGGCGGGCGGCGGGCCGGCGCGCCCGCCCGCGGGCCGAGGGCCGGGCGGCGCGTCCGAAGCCGGGCGCGCCCTCCCGGCCGGCCGCGGGACGGCCGGGCGGCCGGCGGCGTCAGTGCCCGCGCGGGGCGCGGGCGGCGGCCAGCAGCTCCTCGGCGTGCGCCCGGCCGAGCTCGGAGTCCTCCAGGCCGGCCAGCATCCGGGACAGCTCCCGCACCCGCTCCTCGTCGGTCAGCACCTTGACGCCGCTCCGGGTGACCGTGCCGTCGTTGGTCTTCTCCACCACCAGGTGGCGGTCGGCGAAGGCCGCGACCTGCGGGAGGTGGGTCACCACGACCACCTGCGCGCTCTGCGCCAGCTTGGCCAGCCGGCGGCCGATCTCCACCGCGGCCTTGCCGCCGACGCCGGCGTCCACCTCGTCGAAGAGGTACGTCGGTACCGGGTCCGCCCCGGCGAAGACCACCTCGACGGCGAGCATCACCCGGGACAGCTCGCCCCCGGAGGCGCCCTTGGCGATCGGACGCGGCGAGGCGCCGGGGTGCGGGGCGAGCAGCACCTCGACCTCGTCCACGCCGTGCGCGCCGTAGGCGACCGTGCGGCCGTCCAGCTCGATGCCGGCGGGGTCGTCCACCCGGCTGATCTGGAAGGTCACCCGGGCGTGCGGCATGGCCAGCTCGGCCAGCTCGGCGGAGACCGCCTCGGCGAAGCGGCCGGCGGCGGCCGCGCGGGCGGCCGACACCTCGGCCGCGAGCAGCGCCAGCTCGGTGCGCAGCTCGCCCTGCCGGGCGCCGAGCTCGTCGATCCGCTCGTCGTCGCCGTCGAGTTCGGCGAGCCGGGCGGCGCCGGCCTCGGCCCAGGCGAGCACCTCCGCCAGGCTGTTGTCCGGGCCGCCGTACTTGCGCAGCAGGTGGGCCAGGACGGATCGGCGTTCCTCGACGGCCGCCAGCCGGACGGGGTCGGCGTCCAGGTCGTCCGCGTACCCGGCGAGGTCGCCGGCGACGTCGGCCAGCAGGTAGCCGACCTCGTTGAGGCGGTCCGCGAGCGGCGCGAGGCGTTCGTCGTGCGAGCGCACGCCGTCCAGGGCCCGGCGGGCCTGGGCGAGCAGGGTGCCCGCGTCCAGCGAGTCCGGCTCGGCCGGGTCGCCGGCGAGGGCGGCGTGGGCCAGCGTGGCGGCGGCGGACAGGGCGTCCGCGTGGCCGAGGCGCTCCGCCTCCGCCGCGAGGTCGACGTCCTCGCCGGCCACCGGCTCGGCGGCGGCGACCTCGTCCAGGCCGAAGCGCAGCAGGTCCGCCTCCTGGGCCCGCTCGCGGGCCTGGGTGGTCAGCTCCTCCAGGGTCGCCGAGACCTCCCGCAGGCTGCGGTGGACCTCCCGGTAGCGGGCGAGCGGCCCGGTGAGGGCGTCGCCCGCGTAGCGGTCGAGGGCGCCGCGCTGGCGCGAGGGGCGCAGCAGCCGCTGCTGGTCGGTCTGGCCGTGCACGGCGATCAGGTCCTCGCCGAGTTCGGCGAGCAGCCCGACCGGCACCGCCCGCCCGCCGACGAACGCCCGGGAGCGGCCCTCGGCCGAGACGGTCCGGCTGATCAGCAGCGCGCCGTCGTCGAGCTCGGCGCCGGCCTCCAGGGCCCGGGCGGCCGCCGGGGAGCCGGCGGGCAGCTCGATCCTGCCCTCGACCACGGCCCGGCCCGCGCCGCGGCGTACCAGGCCCGGGTCGGCCCGTCCGCCGAGCAGCAGGCCGAGGCTGGTCACCACCATGGTCTTCCCCGCGCCGGTCTCGCCGGTCACGGCGGTGAACCCCGGTGCCAGTTCGACCACGGCGTCGTCGATGACACCAAGATCTCGTATCCGCATCTCGTCCAACACGGAGACGACCTTACGAGGTTCCGGCCCCGCCGCGCGACGAGCGACGGCTCCGCGGCCCCAAGTTCATCAGTTCCGGGGCTCCGCGCTGACCTCGACGGCGGTCGCCGCACCCCCCGCGGGCGACGGCTCGGGCACGGTGCACCAGCGCAGGAAGGCCTGCGCCAGCGGGCCGATGGCCAGCGCGTACGCGACGGTGCCGATCCCGGCGGTGCCGCCGAGCAGGACGCCGACGAGCAGGACGGTCAGCTCGATGCAGGTGCGGATCAGCCGCAGCGAGCGGCCGGTGCGCCGGTGCAGGCCGGTCATCAGGCCGTCCCGCGGGCCGGGGCCGAGCCGCGCGCCGATGTACAGCCCGGTCGCCAGGCCGTTGAGCAGGATGCCGCCGGCCAGCAGCGCGATCCGGGCGGGCAGCGACCCGGGCGTGTCCACCACCCGCAGGGTGAGGTCCATGGCGACGCCGAGCAGCAGGACGTTCCCGACGGTGCCCACGCCCGGGCGCTGCCGCAGCGGGATCCAGAGCAGCAGGACGGTGGCGCCGGTGAGGGTGACCCAGGTGCCGATGGACAGTCCGAGGTGGTGTTGCAGGCCCTGGTGCAGGACGTCCCACGGGTTGACGCCGAGGCCGCCGCGCATCATCAGACCCATGCTGGAGCCGTAGAGCAGCAGGCCGGCCAGCAGTTGCGGGAGGCGACGGCCGAGGGCGCGGCCGGCCAGGGTCACGGGGGCACGCTCGGGCGTGGCGACGACGGCCATCGGGGCTCTCCTTGCGGTGGTGCGTGAGGGCGTTCTGCGGTGCTCGGGGCCGGTTCGGCCGGTCCACTGGCGGGCGCGATGGCCGCAGTGCCATGATGAGGAGGCCGACCGGTCCACTTCCAGGGCCAATGACGAGCAAGTGGACTGATCACCGTGGCCGAATGGCACAGCACCGTCGCTCCCCCCGCCCTCGCCCGACTGCTGGGCAGCGCCGCTCTCCCCGAGCCGGCCGGACACCGCCCGGCCTACCGCACCCTGGCGGACCAGGTCCGCGGCCTGGTGTCGGCGGGCCGGCTTCCGGTCGGCGCCCGGCTCCCCGCCGAACGCGAGCTGGCCCTCGCGCTGTCCGTCAGCCGCACCACCGTCGCCGCCGCCTACGAGGCGCTGCGCGCCGAGGGCTACCTGCACAGCCGCCGGGGCGCCGGCAGCTGGACGGCCCTGCCCGAGGGCGCGCCGCCGCCGAGCGACGCCATGCACCCCGTACCGCCCGACGAGCAGGGCCGGGTGCTCGACCTCGGGGTCGCCGCGCTACCGGCACCGCAGCCCTACCTCGGCGAGGCCGCCGCCCGGGCGCTGGAGCAGCTGCCCGCCTACGCGGCCGGACACGGCTGCTACCCCACCGGCCTGCCCGTCCTCCAGGAGGCCGTCGCCCGCCGGTTCACCGCGCGCGGCCTGCCGACCTCCCCCGACCAGATCCTCATCACCACCGGCGCGATGAGCGGCCTGCACCTGGTGCAGCGCACCCTGCTGGGGCGCGGCGACCGGGTCGCGGTGGAGTCGCCGAGCTACGCGCACACCCTGCAGGCGCTGCGCCTGAACGGCTCGCGGCTCGTCCCCGTACCGCACGCCTGGCCGGGCGGGCCGGAGCGGCTGCCGCTGTGGGACCTCCCGGAGTGGCGCCGGGTGCTGCGCGGCGCCGCGCCGAAGGCCGCGTACGTCATCCCCGACTTCCACAACCCGACCGGCGCGCTGATCGACGAGGAGCAGCGCCGCGAACTGCTGGCCGCGGCCCGGGCGGCCGGGACGATCGTGGTGGCCGACGAGACCACCGCCGAACTGGGCTGGGGGATCGCGGACGAGGCCGGGCTGCCGCGGCCGACGGCCGCCCTGGACCGCGCCGCCCAGGTGGTCACCGTCGGCTCGGCGAGCAAGCTCCTCTGGGGCGGCCTGCGGATCGGCTGGGTCCGGGCCGCCCCCTCACTGGTGCGCCAGCTCGCCACCGACCGTGTCTACACCGACCTGGGCACGCCCGTCCTGGACCAGCTGATCGCCACCGCCATGCTGGGGGACCAGCTGCCCGCCATCCGCGCGCACCAGCTGCGGCAGCTGCGCGCCACCGCCGCCGCCCTGACCGCCGGGCTGCGCGAACGGCTGCCGCACTGGCGCTTCGCCGAGCCGGCCGGCGGCCTCAGCCTCTGGCTGGCCACGGACGGGATCTCCGGTGCCGCACTGGCCCAGGCCGGGGAGCGCGGCAACGTACGGATCGCGGCGGGCACCCGGTTCGGAGCCGACGGCGCGTTCGAGAACTTCCTCCGGATCCCGCTGACCGTGCCCGCCCCGGCCGTCCCGGACGCCGTCGCCCGGCTCGCCGCGGTGGCCGCCGCGGCCGAGTCCGGCGATCGCTGGTCGGCCGCCGAAGGGCGCCAGCCGCTGGCGGTCTGACGCCCGCCGGGGCGGGCGGCGAGGGGGCGGCCCCGCAGCACGGCCTACACGCGCTCCAGCGCCACGTGCGGCCCCGCCGGGAGCTCGACCCGGACGGCGTCGCCGGGACGGACCTCGCCGCCCGCCAGCACGATGCCCATGATCCCCGCCCTGCGGACCAGCCCGCCCGTCTCGTCCCGGCCGACCACCTGCTTCAGCAGACCCGGCCGGAAGGCGTTGATCTGCGGGCAGGGGTTGCGCAGGCCGGTCACCTCGACGACCGCCTGCCCGCCCAGGTGCAGCCGGGCGCCCCTGGGCAGGCCGAGCAGGTCGAGGCCACGGGTGGTGATGTTCTCCCCGAGCTCGCCGGCCGCGACCTCGTACCCGGCCAGTCGCAGTTCCTCGTGCAGTTCGGCGTGGATCAGGTGGACCTGCCGGAGGTTCGGCCGGGTCGGGTCCTGGGCGACCCGCGAGCGGTGCTGGACGGTCACGCCCAGGTGCGCGTCGCCCTCCACCCCGAGTCCGGCCAGCAGCCGGACGCTCGGCTCGTTCGGCTTGCTGAAGCCGTGCACCGCACTGCGGCTCACCGCCGCTATCGTCCCGCCCATCGACGTCTCCCTCTTCGTCGCGTCCGGCGCTCCCCGCCGGGCCGCTCGTCCACCTCGTCCACCGCCGGCCCCGGCGCGAACCCCGCGAACCCGCGGGCGGGGGCCGGGCCGGGCCGCAGGGCGCTGCCCGGCCCCCACGTCGGGCCCGCCGCACTCAGCAGGAGCCGGCGCGACCTCGCCAACCCGTGACCGGCAGGGCGAACTTGGCCACCAGCCGGTCCGTGAACGGCGCCCGGTGCAGCCGGGCCAGCCGCACCGGCGTCTGGCCCCGGCGGACCTCCACCCGCGCCCCGGCGGGGAGTTCGACCGACCGCCGGCCGTCGCACCAGAGCACACCGTGCGGCGTCTTCGGCTGGACCTCCACCGCCAGCACCGAATGCGGCGAGGTCACCAGCGGCCGGGCGAACAGCGCGTGCGCGCTGATCGGCACCATCAGCAGCGCCTCGACCTCCGGCCACACCACCGGGCCGCCGCCCGAGAACGCGTACGCGGTGGAGCCCGTCGGCGTCGCACAGACCACGCCGTCGCAACCGAAGTTGGACACCGGACGGCCGTCCACCTCGGTCACCACCTCCAGCATCCGCTCCCGCGAGGCCTTCTCGATGGACGCCTCGTTGAGCGCCCAGTCCTGGTGGATCACATCACCGTTGGTGCGCACCAGCACGTCGAGGGTCATCCGCTCCTCGACCTCGTAGTCGGCGTCGACCACCCGCTCCACGACCACCGCGAGATCGTCGCGCTCGGCCTCCGCGAGGAAGCCGACCCGGCCGAGGTTGATGCCGAGCATCGGCAGCCCGTGGTCGCGGGCCAGCTCCGCACCGCGCAGCAGCGTCCCGTCCCCGCCGGCGACCAGGATCAGCTCGCAGCCGTCCGCCGCGCCCTTGCCCCCGACGACCCGCTCCACCCCGTCCGGGAGGTCCAGGTCGACCGCCTCCGCGGCGAGCAGCCGGATCCGGATCCCCGCCTTCAGCAGGCCGTGCACCAGTCCCTCGACGCTGCGCAGCGCGGTCTCCCGACCGGTGTGCGCGATCAGGAAGACCGTACGTTCCTCGCTCATGCTGCCCTCTCCCTACGCCTACCGGGTCGCCGGTCGGGGGCTCGGGTCGCCCCCGGCCCGGTACGGTCGCCACTCAGCATGACGACCGGACGTCCGCAGAGCACCCTATCGGGGGCCCTCGGCGACGGCCCGGTCCGCCTCGGCCGGGTCCAGCTGCGGGGCGTCCCGGCGCAGCCAGAGGAAGTACTCGACGTTCCCGGACGGTCCGGGCAGCGGGCTGGCGGTGACCGCCCGCACCCCGAGTCCGAGCGCCCACGCCTGGCCGGCCACCTGACGGACCATCTCGGCCCGCAGTTCGGGGCTGCGGACCACCCCGCCGCTGCCCAGCCGCTCCTTGCCGATCTCGAACTGCGGTTTGACCATCAGCACCAGGTCGGCGTCGGCGGCGGCGCAGGCCGCCAGCGCGGGGAGCACGAGTCCGAGCGAGATGAAGGAGAGGTCGCCGACCACCAGGTCGACCGGGGCGCCGCCGATCCGCTCCAGGTCGAGTTCGCGCACGTTGGTGCGGTCCATCACGGTGACCCGCTCGTCGCTCTGCAGCGACCAGGCGAGCTGCCCGTAGCCGACGTCCACCGCGAGGACGTGCGCGGCGCCCGCACGCAGCAGCACGTCGGTGAAACCGCCCGTGGACGCCCCGGCGTCCAGGGCCCGCCGACCGGCGACCACCAGGCCCTGCGGGACGAAGGCCGCGAAGGCGCCCGCCAGCTTGTGGCCGCCGCGCGAGACGTAGTCCGGGTCGTTCTCGTCCGCGGCGACCACGACGGCCGCCGCGGTCTCGACCTGGGTCGCGGGCTTGGTCGCGGTCGTGCCGCCGACGGTCACCCGGCCCGCCGCGATCAGCTCGGACGCGTGCTCACGCGACCGGGCCAGCTTGCGACGGACCAGCTCCGCGTCGAGACGGCGTCGTGCCACTGCCACTGGGTTTCAGCTCCTACCGCTGCCTGCCACCACCCGCCGCGGTGTCCACCGCGGTGAGCTGCTGCCAGGTGCTGCTCGCTTGTTCGGATTGCTTGTACTGGATGTGCCGGTCACCGGTGGCCGGTACGGGGTCGCCGGTACGGACGCCGCGGCGGCTCAGGTGTGGTCGAGCGCGGCCAGGGTCTCGCCGAGGCGCCGGTGAACATCTTCGTACACCGGGACGTGCGCCTCGGTGGGCACCCCGTCGAGGGCCACCAGCCGGCCGAGCGCGCCGTCCACCTCCGGATGGCCGGTGGGCTGGAACTCCACACCGAGCGGCAGCGCTTCGGGGCCCCGCCCGGCCGCCGGAACGGCGCCGGCCACACCGGGCGGCGCCTCCGAGGCGTCCGGCGGCGGCGCCGGGGCACCGGGCGGCGCGGTCACGGGGTCAGGCATCAGGGCCCTTGCTGCTCGTGCTCCGGCGGACGGTCGTCCGCTTGGTGGCCGCCCGCTTGGCGGCGGCGCCGGCCGGAGCCGCCTTCCTGGGCGCCGGCTGGGTGGCCGAGGAGGCCTTGGCCACCGTGGTCTTCTTCACGGCCGCCTTCTTGGCGGACTTCTGCGGAACCGACTTCTGCGGCGCGGACTTCTGGGGCGGGGACTTCTGCGGCGCGGGCTCCTGGGGAGCGGCCGCCCCGCCCGCGGCGGTCCGCCTCCCGGCGGGGGGCTTCTTCGCCGCGGCCTTCTTGGCCGTGCTCGGCTTCGCGGCCGTCGGCTTCGCGGCGGAGGGCTTCGCCGGAGCGTTCCCGGCGGTCGACCGCTTGGCGGCCGGCTTCCGCCCGGCTGCCGGCTCCGCCGGGGGCGCCGCGGCGTCGGTCCCGACCGGCGGCTGCTTCGCCGGGGCCTTCGGCCGGGCGGCGGCCGGGCGCGCGCGCTCGTCCTGCCGCTCGTCCTGCGACCGCTCCTGCGCGACGTCCCCGTCCTCGTCCACCGGCACCCGCTCGGCCACTATCGGCTCGCCGCCACGGCCACCGGACTCGCCCGGCTCGCCCGGCTCGTCCTGTCCGTCCTGCCCGTCCTGCCCGTCCTGCCCGTCCTGCTCCCAGCCGTGGCCGAACAGGCCGTCGGCCCGCGCGGCGGCCACACCGTTGCGGTCGGCCGGCCGCTGGGCCGGGGCACTCTCCTCCTCGACGTCCCGCAGCCGGCTCTCCAGGTAGGCCAGTACGACACCGACCTTGGTCACCTGGTCGCCGACCTTCTCGAAGGCCTTCTCCATCTCGCTGCGCGCGACTCCGGTCGCGAGGTCGATCCCGGCACGGCCGGCGGTCACCGCCTCCTCCGCCAGCGTCTGCAGGGACTTGACCGAGGGCGGGAACTGACCGGCCGCACGGGCCTTCCGCTCGACCTCGGCGAGGTCGATCCCACTGCGTTCCAGCAGCTCGGCGGCGGTCAGCACGACCCGCTTGCCGACCTCCTCGGCCAGCCCGGAGGCGACCGTGACAAATCCCCGCACCGTGTCCCGAAGCATCCGGGCGCCTCCTTCGTACATCGTTGCGTGGTGGACGAGCGCGCCGGACCGGACCCGGCGCCCACTGACGACGCTACCGCCAAGGTGCCCCGGCCCGCTGCAGGCGATCCCCCCGCAGGGCTGCGATAGCGTGAAGCTCCGAAGACCGCAGAACCGGGAGTGGACCGCAGTCATGGCAAACGCCGAGGAGTGCCGCGAGGCATTGGAGCAGCTCAGCCGGAACATGGCGAACTCCACCGGCGACGTCCGCAAGGCCGCCGCCCTCGACCGCTCCCTCACCTGCTGGATCACCGACCTGGACGTCACCTTCCACGGCCGTCTGCGTGAGGGCCGCATCCAGGACGTCACCCAGGCGCCCGGCGCACCGTCCGAGCGGGCCGAGATCAGGCTCGCGATGTCCGGTGACGACCTGGTGGCGCTGGTGGGCGGACGCCTGAACTTCGCCTCGGCCTGGGCCGGCGGCCGGGTGAAGCTGGAGGCGGGCTTCCGCGACCTGCTCCGGCTGCGCACCCTGCTCTGACCCGGCCCCGCGCCTCGGGCCCGGGCCCGGTCCCGGTCCCGACCGGCGACGCGGCCTCCGACCGGCAGGCCTCCGACCGGCAGGGGCGGACGGCTTCGGAAGGCGACCCGTGCGGGCGGCGACCGGTGCGGAGGATCCCCACCCGCACCGGCCCACGCCGTCAGAAGCCCAGCTCGGCCAGCGCCTTGCGCCCGTCCGGCACGCCGCCGCCACTGCCCTCGCCGCTCTCCGCGGCGGCGTCCAGCGCCGTCCAGGCGGCCGCGCACAGCGCCCGCAGCCCGTCGTAGCGGTCCTCCCCCACCCCGGCGAGCCGCAGCACGCCCCCCTCGACGGAGGCCGTCCAGCCACCGCAGACGAATCCGCCGTCCGCCGTCGCCGTCACGGCCGGCTGGGCGGACAGCAGCCCGCGCAGGTCGGCGGCCAGGTAGGTGGGCCGGTGCTCGACCGGGGCGGTCAGCACCTGGGCCGGGGTGGTGACGCCCGTGAAGACGAGCAGGCTGTCCACCCCGCCGTTGTGGGCCCCCTCGATGTCGGTGTCCAGGCGGTCGCCGACCACCAGCGGGCGCCGGGCGCCGGTCCGCAGCACCGTCTCGCGGTGCATCGGCGGCATCGGCTTGCCCGCGACCTCGGGTTCCACCCCGGTCGCCGCCCGGACGGCGGCCACCAGCGTCCCGTTGCCGGGCGCGATCCCGCGGGCCGTCGGGATGGTCAGGTCCGTGTTGGACGCCACCCAGGGCAGCCCCTGCTGGACGGCGTAGGAGGCCTCCGCCAGCTGCGGCCAGCCCACCGACGGGTCGTAGCCCTGCACGACCGCGGCCGGCCCCTCGTCGAGCGAGCGGACGGCCACCAGCCCGCGCTCGGTCACCGCCTCCACCAGCCCGGCGCCGCCCACCACCAGCACCTTCGCGCCGGCCGGCACCTTCTCGGCGACCAGCCGGGCGGCGGCCTGCGCCGAGTTGATCACGTCCTCCGGCTCGGCCGGCACGCCCAGCTCGGTCAGGTGCCCGGCCACCGCCCGCGGCGGACGCGAGGCGTTGTTGGTCACGTACGCGAGGCGCATCCCGGCGGCCCGCGCGGCGTCCAGCGCCCCGACCGCGTGCTCGATCGCGTGCGGGCCGGCGTAGACCACCCCGTCGAGGTCCAGCAGCGCGGTGTCGTACGCCTCGGTCAGCGGGCGGTCACTGCCGCCCGGTACGGTCCGCCGCGGGGTGGTTGCCGTGTCGCTCATTCGTGCTCTTCCTCGTTCTCCGCTGTGTCGCCGCCGCCGTGGCCGGCCCTACCGCCGTGGCCGGCGGCTCTCGTGTCGTCCACGCCCGTGTCAACCACGCCCGTGCCGGTCGTGCTCCCGTCCGCCGGGACGCCGCCACCACCGTCCCGCTGCGCCGCACCGTCGGCCGGCGGCTCCTGGTAACCGGGGGCACCGGGCAGCAGCGGCCCGTACGCGCCGGCGCGGGCCGCCAGGGTGGCCCTGCTCTGCCGGAGCGCCGCCCGGTAGTGCGCGGTGTCCGGGCTCATCGCCACCGCCAGCGCCAGGTGCTTGACGGAGGTCTCGAAGTCGCCGAGCCGCGCCGCCGAGATGCCCCAGCCGAACCGAGCGTAGTCGTCCGACGGGTCGGCCATCGCCACGGCCCGGAAGTTCTCCAGCGCGGCTGCGTACGAACCCGCGTCGTACTGCGCCCTGGCCAGCGCCTCGCGGATGCTGTGCGACTGCGGCTCCGCGGCCGCCGCCCGGGCCAGCAACTGCTCCGCGGCCGCGGGGTGCCCCTCGGCCAGCAGTCGGGCACCGCGCCGGTACCACTCGTAGACGTCCCCCGACGGCTCGCCCGGCCGCCCCTGCTCGGGCACACCACCGCCCTCGGTGGGTCCGCCGCCGCCCACCCGCTCCTGCCCGCCGCTCATGCCCTACCTCGCTCCCGGTCCATCCCATGCCCCGACCTGCCGGTCGGCCGGGTGTTCTGATCTCTGAACAACGTGTACCCGATTACGATGCCCAGAATGAGTGCACCCAGTGCAGAAAGCGGAGCGGAGTCTCCGCAGGGCGGCCCCGGCGATCCCGGGCACGTCGCCACCGCAGGGCTGTCCCTGTCCCCCTTCCGCGGCCTGCGGTACGACCCCGACCGGGTCGGCGCGCTGGCCGCCGTCACCTCGCCCCCGTACGACGTGGTCGACCCCGGCCGCCGCCTCGACCTGGAGACGGCCGACCCGCACAACGTCGTCCGGCTGATCCTGCCGCGCCCCGAACCCGAGGACGCGGGGGACCGTCCCGACCGCGACACCCGCTACCGCCACGCGGCCCGACTGCTGCGCGACTGGCAGCGCGAAGGGGTCCTCGCCCCCGACCCGGTGCCCGCGCTGTACGTCTACGAGCAGCGCTCCGCCGAGGACGGCCCCGACCGGGGCCGACTGCAGCGCGGCCTGATCGGCGCCCTCGCGGTCAGCGGCCCGGAGGGCGGTGTGGTGCTCCCGCACGAGGACGTGATGCCCAAACCGGTCGCCGACCGGGTGGGCCTGATGCGCACCACCCGCGCCAACCTCGAACCGCTGCTGCTCACCTACCGCGGCAACGGCGGGGCGGCCGGCGTGATCGAACGCACGGTGCAGGGCGAGCCGCTGCTCACCACGACCACCACCGACGGGACCCACCACCGGCTGTGGGCGGTCACCTCGCCGGCCGACATCGCCGAGATCTCCCGCGACCTGGCGACCTGCCGCGCGCTGATCGCCGACGGCCACCACCGCTGGGAGATGTACCTGCGGCTCCAGCGCGAGCACCGGCACCTGCCGCGCAGCCCCTGGGACCGCGGGCTGGTGCTGCTGGTCGACACCGCCCGCTACCCGCTGCGGGTCCGCGCCATCCACCGCGTGCTGTACCGCCTGCCGATCGCCGAGGCCGTGGAGCGGCTGCGCGACCAGTGGCAGGTCAAGGAGGTCGCGGGGCCGCTGTCCGCCGCCCTGGAGGCCCTCGCCGAGCTCAAGCGGCACGGCGGCAACGCCTTCCTGCTGACCGGCGGGGACGGCCGGTTCTGGCTGGTCGGGGAGCCGGACGAGGCCCTGCTGGACGCGACCGTGGCGCACGACCGGCCCGAGGAGTGGCGCCACCTGGACGCGACCGTCCTGCACTCCACCCTGCTCGACCACACCTGGCACGTCCCGGACGGCCCCGACGACATCGGTTACCTGCACACCGCCGCGGGCGCCGAGCGGGAGGCCGCCCGGACCGGCGGCACCGCCGTGCTGCTGCACCCGGTCAAGGAGAGCGTCGTGCGGCGGCTGGCCGAGCAGGGCGTCACGATGCCCCGGAAGTCGACCTCCTTCGGCCCGAAGCCGGCCACCGGCCTGGTCATCCGCAACCTCGAACTGGGCTGAGCCCGGGCCGCCGGGCCGTCCGCAGGCGTTCGGCGGCACGGCGGAAACGACGAAGGCCCTGCCGCACCCGGGAGGGGTACGGCAGGGCCTTCGTCAGGACCGGTCAGGACCGATCAGGACCGCCGATCAGCGGGACGCTCAGCGCTCGTCGCGCTCGTCGGCGGACGCGGCGCGCTTGGGCGCCTCGCCGTCGTAGTCCTCGTCGATCTCGAGGTCGTCCTCGTCGTAGTACTCCTCGACGTCTTCCTCGTCCTCGAACATCTCCCGCTCGTCCGGCACGCCGCCGGCCGGAGCCTTCGACTTCGCCCGGACCTCGCGGTCGCCCTCGTCCTCGGAGGCCGCGTCCTCCTCGCCGGCCAGCTCGGGGTCGAGCGCGTCGACGAACTCCAGGCCGTCGATCTCGGCCAGCCGCTCCGAGGCGTTGGTCGAACCGTCGGTGTCCGCGTCGGCCGCCTTGGCGAACCAGTCGCGGGCCTCGTCGGCCCGGCCGGCAGCGATCAGGGCGTCGGCGTAGGCGTACCGCAGCCGTGCGCTCCACGGGTGAACCGCGTTGGAGGCCAGCTCGGCGCTCTGCAGCGTCACCACGGCGGCGTCGAACTGCTCCATGTCACCACGGGCACCCGCGGCGACCAGACGCATCTCGACCTGACCGGCCTTGTCCAGCTGCTTCACCTCGGGCTCGCCGGCCATCGCCAGCGCGCGCTCGGGACGGCCGAGGCCGCGCTCGCAGTCGGCCATCACGGGCCACAGGTCCACCCGGCCGGTCATCCGACGGGAGGCACGGAACTCGGTGAGCGCCTCGGAGTAACGCTGCGTCACGTACGAGGCGAAGCCGGCCGCCTCACGCACGGCGGCCACGCGGGAGGCCAGTCGCAGCGCGACCCGCGAGTACTGGTAGGCCTCCTCCGGCTCGGTGTCGAGCAGTCGGGCCACCATCACCAGGTTGCGGGCGACGTCGTCCGCGAGGGTCTTCGGAAGGCTCTTGAGCTCCTGGCGCACGTCGGCATCGATCTCGAAGCCGGTGACGTCCTCGGGGATCGGCAGCCGCTTGACGGGCTCGTAGTTGCCCCGACGGTCGTCGTAGCCGCCGCGGTCGTCGCGACGGTACTCGTCACGACGCCCCTCGAAGCGCCCACCGCCACGGCTCTCACCGCGGTTCTCGTACGGCCGGCCGCCGCGGTCATCGCGGTTGAAGCCACCACCGGAGGGACGGTCGTCACGGCGCGGGCCGCGGTCGTCACGGTTGAAACCGCCACCGGACGGACGGTCGTCACGACGGGGACCACGGTCGTCACGGTTGAAGCCCGACGGACGGTCGTCACGGTTGAAACCGCCACCGGAGGGGCGGTCATCGCGACGGAAGCCGCCACCGGAGGGGCGGTCGTCACGACGGAACCCACCACCGGACGGACGGTCGTCACGGCGCGGGCCGCGGTCATCGCGGTTGAAGCCGCCACCGGAGGGGCGGTCGTCACGACGGAACCCACCACCAGAGGGGCGGTCATCGCGGCGCGGGCCACGGTCGTCACGGTTGAAGCCACCGCCGGAGGGACGGTCGTCGCGGCGCGGGCCACGGTCGTCACGGTTGAAGCCGCCACCGGAGGGGCGGTCGTCACGACGGAACCCACCACTGGACGGGCGGTCGTCGCGGCGCGGGCCACGGTCATCGCGGTTGAAACCGCCACCGGAGGGACGGTCGTCACGACGGGGACCACGGTCGTAGCCGCCGCCACTGCTCGGGCGGTCGTCGCGGCGCGGGCCACGGTCGTCACGGTTGAAGCCACCACCGGACGGACGGTCATCGCGACGCGGGCCACGGTCGTAGCCGCCGCCACTGCTCGGGCGGTCGTCGCGGCGCGGGCCACGGTCGTCACGGTTGAAACCACCGCGGGACCGGGGCTCGTAGCCGCGGCCGTCTTCCGGTCGGCGCTCGGGTCGGTCCTGGGGCGGGTTCGGCATCGTGGTGACTCCTTCTGCTACTTCAGCTCCACCGCTACCTCGGGCGACACCAGCGCCCGGAGCGGTTCGATGCCGGCCTCGTGGCCGCGCACCATCTCCATTGTCCGGCATCCGGGACAGCACCGCGTCTGGGCGGAGGTCCCGAGAGACCGGATTACCTGCGTTCGAGAAAAACAAAAAGGCCGTGGCCCCAGCGAATCGCTGGGGCCACGGCCTTTGAATGATTGTTCGGCGGCGTCCTACTCTCCCACAGGGTCCCCCCTGCAGTACCATCGGCGCAACGAGGCTTAGCTTCCGGGTTCGGAATGTAACCGGGCGTTTCCCTCGTGCTATGACCACCGAAACCCTATCGGGTATTCAGCGAAACACACTTTTTAGTTAAGAGGTGTCTCTTTATCGTGGTTGGACCGATACATCGGTCCGTCACCGGCGATAGCTGTTCGCTACCCGGGAACCACACAGTGAACGCGAGCGTCTGAGGACAAGCCCTCGGCCTATTAGTACCGGTCAGCTCCACCCCTTACAGGGCTTCCACATCCGGCCTATCAACCCAGTCGTCTACTGGGAGCC